>NZ_JADPKE010000059.1:0-158436 GCF_023073795.1 Bradyrhizobium sp. 159
TGCAGATAGTTGCGCTCAATCGTCCGGTCATAGCTGTTGTCGCGCATCGGATCGTCCTCCGCTGGAGCGATCCAATCAGCGAATTAGTGAACATGCACAATTGCGAGCCTACGGGTCCGCGCGCAGCGCGGCCCGATGACAGGCTCCGCGAAGCAATCCAGGCTGTCTCTGCGGAAACAGTCTGGATTGCTTCGTCGCAAGTGCTCCTCGCAATGACGGAATTTTTTGGAAACGCCGTCGCGTCTCTATGACTTGTTCGCGCGCCTTCCGCGCACCATGATCAGCGCGGCGGCGATCACTTCCAGCGCGATGCAGAGATAGAACGGCAGCGAGTAGCCGCCGGAGAGATCGCGGAGGAAGCCGACGACGCCGGGGCCGAACGCGTAGGTGACCTGGTTGATCGCAGTGTTGAGGCTGATCAGCACGCCGAACGAGGCGGACTCGAACTCCTGCTGCACGATCAGCGACGGCAGCGTGATGAGGTTGCCGACCGAGAAGCCGAACACCGCGCAGGCCGCGATCAGCACGTAATCATTGTGAAAATTGATGATGACGAGGAGCGCCGCCGCCTGGCTCAGGAACGAGAGCGCCGATGCCGGTCGCTGGTCGAGGCGGTCGATCACCAGAGAGAACAGCACACGGCCGATCACCGCCATCGCCGTCAGCACCGCGACCGCGACGGCGGCGCGCTCGCGGCCGATCACGGGATCGAGGAACGAGATCAGATGCACGATGAAGCCGACCTGGGCGAACAGCACCAATGCAAACGCAATCGTCAGGGTGAGGAAGCCGACGTCACGCAAGGCCTGCGCGCGGATCTGCGCCGACGATTGCGGCTTCGGCTTCGCAGTCGCATGCCAGCCGTGATCGGGCGGCCGGCCGACGAGAATGAGGATCACCGGCAGGAGCAGCACCAGCATGGCGCCGGCCGCGGCGTACATCGCGCTGGCAAAGCCGACATGACCGATCAGCGCCACCAGTAGCGGCACGCCGACGATGCCGCCGAAACTGGCGCCGTTCAGCGCGAGACTGATCGCCATACCGCGCTTGTGGTCGAACCACAGGCTGATCGTGTTGGTGATCATGGCGAGACTGGTTCCGGCCCAGCCGAAGGCGAGCACGGCGTTGGCGAGATAGAGCTGCCACGGCTCGCGCACCGCGCCGATCGCCACTGCCGCCGCCGCCATCGCCAGCGTGCCGGCGATCAGGCAGAGGCGCGCGCCATGCTTTTGGATGGCCTCGCCAACGAAGACGACCAGCAGCGCACCGAACAGATAGAAGAAGGTCGTGCCCGACGAGATCAGCGACGCCGACCAGCCATGCGCGCGCTGGAGCTCGGCGACATAGACGCTCTGGCCGTAGAAGCCGAGCCCCCAGCCGAAGGTCGCGAGCAGGAAACAGACCGCGACGATGCGCCAGCCTTCGTAGCGGAGAGAGGATTCGTTGATTGGAGCAGCGGGCCGGGGATTGTCGAGCATTTGCGCTTGTCCTTTGTTTCCCCCGCGAGCGCCTTGCTTCACGCCCGTCTCTTCATGACGAGCATCATGTAACGACACCAGCTCCGAAAATCACTTCGACCGCGATCGAAGCATCAACGCTGCTGACAGCCTCCTGCCAACCTATTGACCATGGTCCGGAAAGCCGCTGCGCAGGTTCCGGATCATGCGTCAAATCGCATCCGGGAGCTCGCCCATCGCAGCGTCCAGCCGCGCCTTGCGGCGGCGGGCCCAGGATACCAGGGAGAGCACGGCGAGACCCAGAACCACCGGCGGGAACACCACCATGTTCACCGCGGACCAGCCGTAGTTGGCAAGCAGCTGGCCGGAGGAGAACGAGCCGATCGCCATCATGCCGAACACCAGGAAATCGTTGAAGGCCTGCACTTTGTTGCGCTCCTGCGGACGGTGCGTCTCCAGCACCAGCGCGGAGGCGCCGATGAAGGAGAAATTCCAGCCGACCCCGAGCACGATCAGCGTCGCCCAGAAATGCATTGCGCTGATTCCGGAAAGGCCGATGCCGGCGGAGCCGGCCTCCAGCAGCAGGCCGGCCGCAACGATCTTCGGGGCACCGAAGCGCGCGATCAGCGCACCCGTGAAGAAGCTTGGCCCGTACATGGCGACGATGTGCCATTGAATGCCGAAATTGGAATCGGAAACGCTGAGGCCGCACATCTTCATGGCGAGCGGCGCCGAGGTCATCACCAGGTTCATCATGGGATAGGAGATGACGCCGCACAAAGCGGCCGCGATGAAGCGCGGCTGGACCACGATGCTGAGGAGCGGCCGGCCGCCATGCAGATCGGCCGGCGCGGGCCTTGGCATGTCGACGCCGGCGAGGATGCCCATCGCGGCCAGCGCCACCGCCGCCTGCACCAGGAAGCTGAAGGCGAACAGGTAAGGCGGCCAGAGGTCCATGGTCCATTGCACGAGCTGCGGACCGAGCACGCCGGCGAAGACGCCGCCCGCCATCACCCAGGACACCGCCTTGGGACGATAGGCCGCGCTGGCGCCATCGGCGGCGGCGAAGCGGTAGGATTGCGCGACCGCGCCGTAGAGGCCGCCGAGGAAAGTCGCGACGCAGAACAGCGCGAAGGAGGCGTGCAGGATCGCAAACGAGCCGGTGAGGCCAGTGAGCGTGCCGAGGCCGGTGCCGATGACGAAGGCGGCGCGGCGGCCGAAGCGGCGCGAGATCGCGCCGGTCGGCAAGGTGCCGGCGGCGAGCCCCAGCACGTACATCGACAGCGGCACGGTCGCGAGCGACATGTCCGGCGCGAGCGTCGCGCCGACGATCGAGCCGGTGGCGAAGATCACCGCCGAGTTGGCGCCGGTCAGCGCCTGCGCGGCGGCAAGGCGCACCACATTGGCACGCACGCGCGCGTCGTCGGCGATTTCGGCGGTAGAGATCACGTCTAACATCGGCATTTCCGCCCCAAGGGCGCTCAAGAAGCTCTCATTGATCCCGGCACTATGGAGGGGCGCGAGAGGGCGGGCAACCGGCGCAAACGGGCGCGGGCCATGCCTCTGGCGCAATCGGACGGATGATAGCGAGCGGCGCCCTTGACGCCTTGCGCTCGATTGAATCCTATTCGCCGCGATCTTCCTGGAGTTTCGCTCATGACCGTCGACGACAGGCCTACGCTCAGCGCTCCCGACGATGATCCGTGGCTCTGGCTGGAAGAGATCGAAGGCAAGCAGGCACTCGATTTCGTCGAACGGCAGAATCAACTGACGCTCGCCGCGTTCGGTGGCCCAGCATTCGTGCGCGACCGCGACACGCTCGCCGCGATCTACGACCGGCCCGACAACATTCCCTATGTCAGCCGGCGCGGCAGCGATCTGCACAATCTCTGGAAAGACGCCACCAATCCGCGGGGCCTGTGGCGGCGGACGACGCTGGCGGAGTTTCGCAAAGCCAACCCAGCGTGGGAGACCATGCTCGACATCGACCAGCTCGCCGCAAGCGAAGGCGAGGACTGGCTGCTGAGCCAGATCGCCACGATGCCCGGAAGCTCGCGGGCGATTCTGAGCCTGTCGCGTGGCGGCAGCGATGCCGTCACGTTGCGGGAGTTCGACCTCGACACCAAGAGCTTCGTGGCCGGCGGGTTCACGCTGCCGGAAGCGAAGGGCGGCGTGGATTGGCTCGATGCCGACACACTGCTGCTGTCGAGCGCGCATGGCGAGGGCATGGCCACGAGCTCGGGATATGCGCGCACCGTTCGGCTGTGGCGGCGCAGCCAGCCTGTCGATCAGGCAGAGATCATTATCGAGACCACCGCCGATCACATGGTGATCTACGGCATGGCCGACGACACCGGCGCGGCGCCGCGCGCCTGGATCGTCGACCAGATCGACTTCTTCAATCACGCCATCTGGCTGCGCGATGCGGCCGGCGCGATGACGAAGTTCGACCTGCCGACCGGCATCTGGTTGCAGGCGCATGGCGACTGGTTCGCGATCAAGCTGCGCAAGGACTGGTCCATCGAAGGCCGAACCTATACCGCTGACACGGTGCTCGGCATGTCGCTGTCGGCGTTCCTCGCCGGTAGCCGCAATTTCTCGGTGCTGTTCGAGCCAGCGCCGCGGCGCGCGTTGCAAGGTCTGTTCTGGGCCGCGGGCAAGCTCATGCTGTCGATTCTCGACGAGCTGCGCCCGTGCTTCGAGATCTGCACGCCATCCGCTGCGGGCTGGAGCCGCGAGATGCTTGGCGGTCTGCCGCAGATCGGCGTCGTCGACATCTGGCCGCTCGATCGCCATCCGTCCGAAAGCAACGGCGATCTGCTCGCCAATGTGCAGGATCCACTCACGCCGCCGTCGCTGCTGTTGATCGAACGCGGCGTCGCCAGCCCGACCGTGCTCAAGCAGGCGCCGAAAACGTTCACCGCCGATGGTCTCGTGGTGACGCAGCACGAGGCCATTTCGATCGACGGCGAGCGAATTCCCTATGTCCAGACCGGCCCTGCCGGCGAGACCGGCGATGCACCGGTCTATATGAGCGCCTATGGCGGCTTCGCCCATTCGGTGAAGCCGTATTACAATGCCGCGCTCGGCAAGCTGTGGCTGGAGCGCGGCGGCACGATTGTGCAGGCGAATTTGCGCGGCGGCGGCGAGTTCGGCACGCGCTGGCACGATGCCGGGCGGCTCGCCGGCAAGAGGCTGTCGCATGACGATTTCGCGGCCGTCGCCGCCGATCTCGTCCGCCGCGGCGTGACGACGTCAAAGCGCATCGCCGCACAGGGTGGATCGAACGGCGGCATCCTCATCACCAACATGCTGGTGCGATACCCTGAGCGCTTCGGCGCGCTGTTCTGCACCATCCCCCTGATCGACATGCGCCGCTACACCAAGCTGCTTGCGGGCGCGAGCTGGATCGCGGAATATGGCGACCCGGACAAGCCGGAGGAATGGGACTGGCTGAAGACCTACTCGGCCTATCACAACGTCAAGGCCGCTCAGCCCTATCCGCCGATCCTGATCGCCACCACACGGCGCGACGACCGGGTGCATCCCGGCCACGCGCGCAAGATGGCTGCCAAGCTCCAGGCGATGGGCTACGAGGCCTGGTTCTACGAACCGGCAGCCGGCGGCCACGGCTACGGCAAGGACAACAAGGAGCGCGCCGGCTTCGAGGTGCTGGGCTATCGGTTCTTGAAGGAGAAGATCGGGTGGCGGGACGGCGAGGCCTGACGGCCTCGCGCTCAGTCCCGCGAAAACACCAGCGTGAGATTGTTCGCTGGCATTTCGATCGTATCGATCAGCCGGAGGCGAACGCCCTGCGCCAGCGCCTCGACATCGCCGATGTCGCGCACGCCCCATTCGGGATTGCCCTCGCGCAAGGACGTGTCGAAGACGGCGTTGCTGAGCGCGGTGTGCTTGCCGCCGCGCTTGAACGGGCCGTAGAGGAACAGCTTGCCGTCGGCGCGCAAATAGCGCCCGGCGCCGGCGAACAGGCCTTCGGCCACGCTCCATGGCGCGATGTGAATGACATTGGCGCAGAACAATGCGGCAAGGTTGGTCGGCCCCTGCCCGCTTTTCATCTCCGGACACCAGTCGGGGTCGGTGAGATCGATCCGTAAGGGCGGGCGGACGTTTTGCAGGCCTGAATGAACGCGCCAGGCCTCGATGCTCTTGAGATGGCGCTGGTTGAGGTCGCTCGGCCACCAGATCAGGCCGGGCGTATGACGGGCGAAATGGACCACGTGCTGCCCGGTTCCGCTGCCGAGCTCGACCACGTCACCGGTTGTGCCGGCGAGATGCTTTTCCAGCGCCGCCCAGATCGGCTCGTGGTTGCGATGGAAGGCCGGCGCATCGAGCCGCCCATCGGGCGCGACCCGTCCGCCATCCCCGCCAAATTCGACGACATATTCAGCCAAGTGAGGTCCCCTTGAAAACACGAGAACGCGATGAAAACAGGATGGGCGCGAAAACGCCCTCGAAACAGCCGGCCCGCGCCCATTGTCCTTATTGTTGGCCAGATCGGCCGAACCAATAATGTCTTTAATTGCAATGCGGAAGATATTAACTCCATTTTGCTCCGTGCATAGTCTCGATTGTCAGGCGATGTCCTTTATGCTCTGGAACGCCTTTATTTCAGCGATCGCGACCATCGCCATAACGCCTCGGAATGACGCCTTGCCTGCTTTGTCCCGGACGCCTGTCCTGTTCCTCCTGCTGGCCGTCGCTGCCGGCCTCGCCAGCCCGGCGCAGGCCCAATCCGCGGCAAACGAGGGCCGGAAGCTCGCCTTCGACCGCAGCAAGGGCAATTGCCTGACCTGCCACGTTATCCAGGGGGGCGACCTGCCGGGGACGATTGGGCCGGAACTGAAGGACATCAAGGCCAGATACCCTGACCGCAACGAGCTGGCCGCGATCATCTTCGACGAGACCAAACGCAATCCGCAGACCATGATGCCGCCGTTCGGCCGGAACCGGATTTTGACCGAACAGGAGATCAACGCGATCGTTGACTTCCTGCAAACGCTGTAAACGGCCGGTAGGCCAGGAGACCTCCGATGACCACGACCACAGGCCCTCATCCGACGCGGCGCCTGATCCTTCTGGGCGCTGCCTCGGTCGCGCTGATCGGGCTCGGCAACCTGCCGTTCGCGGCCCGCCCAGCGAGCGCCGCGGCGAACGATAAATATCCGGAAGAGGCCTTCAAGCAGAAGAGCGAGGCCGACGCGATCAAGGCGCTCTATGGCAGGACCGCCGAGCCCTCCGACAAGGTCAAGCTGGACGCGCCGGAGATCGCCGAGAATGGCGGCGTGGTGCCGGTCTCAGTGACGACGACGCTCGACAAGGTGACCTCGATCTCGTTCTTCGTGGCGGAGAACCCGTACGCTCTCGCCGCGTCCTACAGGATCGCCGACGGCACGATTCCGGGCGTTGCCAACCGGCTGAAGATGGCCAAGACCACCAAATTGGTCGCCATCGTCGAGGCTGACGGCAAGCTCTACAGCGCGACCAAGGAAGTGAAGGTCACCGTCGGCGGCTGCGGCGGCTAGGAGGATCGGTCCGATGGCATCAAGCATTCGCGTGCGCGCAACATCCAATGGCGACATCACCGAGGTGCAGACGCTGATTCAGCACCCCATGGACACCGGCCTGGTCAAGGATTCCAAGGGCGAGCTGATCCCGGCCCACTTCATCCAGGAGCTGAAGTTCGAATGTAACGGCAAGGACGTCTTTGTCGCCAATTGGGGCACGGCGGTCTCCAAGGACCCCTACGTCAAATTCAGCTTCAAGGGCGCCAAGAAGGGCGACGAGCTCAAGATCTCCTGGACCGACAACAAGGGTGCGTCGGATACGACCACCGCGAAGATCGCGTGATGAAGACCCGCTTCTCCCTCCTGCTTGGCTCGGTAGGCGCCGCACTCGTTGCGTGCGCCCTCACCTCGCCGCGCGTCGTCGCGGCCGACAAGGTCGATCCCGTTGCTGATGCGAAGGCGTTCCAGAATTTCTTCTTCCAGAAATTTCCGAACGTGAAGCGCGAGGATTTCGTCAACGGTCCTTATTCCATGAACGAGGACATGAAGCGGCAGTGGCAGGAGAAGGAAGAATTCCCGCCTTACGAGTTCGCGCTCGACGCCGGCAAGGAAATGTTTGCGACCCCGTTCAAGAACGGCAAGACTTACGCCGACTGCTTCCCGAACGGCGGCATCGGCATCCGCCAGAACTATCCTTACTTCGACACCAAGGAAGGCAAGGTCATCACGCTGGAGCTCGCGCTGAACCGCTGCCGCGAGGCCAATGGCGAGGCGCCCTATTCCTACGTCAAAGACGAGATGGCCTCGCTCACCGCCTACATGGCCTACACCTCGCGCGGCAAGCCGATGGACATCAAGATTCCCGATGATCCCCGTGCGCTCGAAGCGTTCGAGAACGGGAAGCGGTATTTCTACACCCGCCGCGGCCAGATGAACTTCTCCTGCGCGAGCTGCCACGTGCAGAGCCCGGGCGAGCGCATCCGCGCCGAGACTCTGGCGCCGGCGCTCGGCATTTTGAATGCGATGCCGATCTACCGCTCCGAATGGAGCGGCATGGGCACGACCAGCCGCCGCTTCGTCACCTGCAACAGCCAGACCCGCGCGGTTCCGCTGGAGCCGCAATCGGACGAATATCGCGACGTCGAATATTTCCTCTCCTACGTCGCCAACGGCCTGCCGATCTCGGGACCGGGAGCGCGGCCATGAAGCGGGCATGTCTCCTGGCCACATTGGTTGCGTTGACCATCGCGCTACCGTCGGCGCGCGCGGCAACGGAAGCGGACTACAAGGCGGCCTATGCCGCCGCCGAAGCCGCAGCCAAGGAGGCGGCCAGCCTGCGTCACCAATGGACCACGACCGTCTCGACGCTGACGGCGGCGAAGAAGGCGGCCGATGGCGGCGATTTCGACCGCGCATTTGCCGCAGCGAAAGAGGCCGAGGCGCTGGCGAAGGCGTCGATCTTCCAGGCTAATTCCGAAAAAGAGGCCTGGAAGGCGATGGAAATCCGCTAGACTGGGCTTGGCGCGCGAGAACATCGTGCTCCAGATCATTCTTTGAGCATGATCTTGTCGGAAAGCCGCACCAAACCTTGCGCTGACGCGGCCCTTCGGATCCGGATATGCTTGTAGAACAGTCGACAGCGTTGAGGGCGCGGAGAAGTTAAGATGGGCGTCCGCCGCCGCGATTTCCTGAAGAGCGCGGGCCTAGCCGCCGCATCGCTCGGACTGCCGCGGCTCGCGCGCGGTGCCGACACCGCGAGCATCTATGACATCGAGCGTTTCGGCAATGCGCGCATCCTGCACATCACCGACACGCATGCGCAGCTCAATCCGGTCTATTTCCGCGAGCCCAGCGTCAATATCGGCATCGGCGAGATGGCGGGACGACCGCCGCACCTGGTTGGCCGCGCCTTCCTGGAGCGGTTCGGCATCCGGTCCGACAGCGCGGATGCCTATGCCTTCACCTGCTTCGAATTCGAGAAATCTGCGGGCCGCTTCGGCAAGCTCGGCGGCTTTGCCCATCTGAAGACGCTGATCGACCGCTTGCGCGGCGACGTCGGCGCAAAACATTCGCTGCTCGTCGATGGCGGCGACCTCTGGCAGGGCACCGGGCTTGCCAACGTCATGCAGGGCCGCGACATGGTCGAGGTCGCGAATCTGCTCGACATCGAGGCGATGACCGGACATTGGGAATTCACCTATGGCGAGCAGGTGCTGCGCGACAATCTCGAGCGCTTCAAGGGCGAGTTTCTGGCACAGAACGTCTTCCTGACCGAAGAGGCCGCCTTCAACGACGCCCCCGCCTTCGACAAGGCCAGCGGGCGCGTGTTCAAACCGTCTGTCATCAAGGAGCTCGGCGGCCATCGTGTCGCAATTGTGGGCCAGGCGTTCCCTTACGTGCCGATCGCGCATCCCAAGCGGTTCACGCCGGACTGGACCTTTGGCATCCGCGAAGAGGAGTTGCAGAAGCATGTCGATGCTCTGCGCGCCACCGAGAAGGTCGATGCCGTCATCCTGCTGTCGCACAACGGTATGGACGTCGATCTCAAGCTCGCGAGCCGCGTCACCGGCATCGACGTCATCCTCGGCGGCCATACCCACGACGCCGTGCCGCAGCCGATTGCCGTGAAGAACGCTGGAGGAACCACGCTCGTCACCAATGCCGGCTCCAACGGAAAATTCCTGGCCGTGCTCGATCTCGCAATCGGCAAGGGCAAGGTCAGCGACATTCGTTATCATCTGCTGCCGGTTTTTTCCGAGCTGCTGAAGCCGGATCCGGGGATGGCCGAGCTGATCGGCCGGCTGCGCGCGCCGCATGTGAGCGACTGGTCGGAGAAGATCACAACGCCCGATCGCCTGCTCTACCGCCGGGGCAATTTTTCCGGTCCCGTCGACGAGTTGATCTGCACGGCGCTGCGCAGCGAGCTCGATGCCGAGATCGCGCTGTCGCCGGGCTTCCGCTGGGGCGTCACGGCGCTGTCGGGCCAGGCGCTGACCATGGAGGATCTGCTCGCGGAAACCGCGATCACCTATCCCGAGACCTATGTGCAGGAGATGACCGGCGCACAGATCAAGGACGTGCTGGAGGACATCTGCGACAACCTCTTCAACGCAGATCCCTATTACCAGCAGGGTGGCGACATGGTGCGCGCCGGCGGGTTCAGCTACACCTGCACGCCGGAGGCTGCGATCGGCGGCCGCATCTCCGAGCTGAAGCTCAACGGCGGCAAGGCGCTCGGCGCCAGCCACCGCTACAAGGTCGCAGGCTGGGCCTCGGTCAACCGCCAGCAAGGCGCGCCGGTGTGGGACGTCGTTGGCAAATATCTGCGCTCGGGCCGGATGTTTCAGGAGCGGCTCGGCTCCGGCGTCACGCTGAAAGGGGTCGAGGGCAATCCAGGCATTGCAGGACAAGGATGATGCGGTCGCAAATCTCATCCGCGATGCTGCTGGCATTGCTCGTCTGGGCAGCGATCCCGCCGGCTTTGGCGCAGCAGGTGCCGCTGCAGGACAAGCCGTTCGCCGAGCACAAGGTCGTGCTTCAGCTCTCCGACGGCGATGCGAAGAAACAGGCACTGGTGCTCAGCGTCACCAACAACCTGCTGAAGGCTTACGACCCTGACAAGATCGCGGTCGAAGTGGTGGCGTTCGGTCCCGGTATCGATCTGCTGCTGTCCGGCAGCGAGCGTCGCAAGCAGGTCGAGAGCCTGATCGCACAGGGCGTGCGCTTCGACATCTGCCTCAATACGGTGGACACGATCGAGCGCGAGACGGGCAAGCGGCCGGAGTTCATTCCCGCGGCGACGCCGGTGCAGGTGGGCGTCGGGCAGATCCTGTTCCTGGCGGAGAACGGCTACACGGTGGTGCGGCCGTAGGAGCTGTCCGAGCTTGTCGCACGTCCGCGCAACACAATCGGTGTCATTCCCCGCGAAGGCGGCCCCCTCATCCCGTTCAGCGCCTCTGGAATACTGGATCGCCGCCTGCGCGGGCGATGACAGGGGTGGGTGGGGACGGCCACCCGCGCAATAAAGATCTTCTAAAATTCATTCTCTACACAGTGATTTGCTTCTCTCTGGGGCCCGTCCCGTAGTAGAATCCTAGAAATCACCACACGTCAGGTCCCGCCATGATCTTCCGCCAGCTCTTCGACAGTGTTTCGGGCACCTACAGCTATCTGCTTGCGAGCCGCCCAGGCGGCGAGGCGCTGATCCTCGATCCCGTGTTGGAGAAGGTCGACCGCTACTGCCAATTGCTGCGCGAGCTCGACCTCAAGCTGGTCAAGGCGATCGACACCCATCTGCATGCCGATCACGTCACCGGTCTCGGCGAGTTGCGGGACCGCACCCATTGCATGACTGTGATGGGCGATCAGACCAAGGCCGACGTGGTGGCGATGCGGGTCGCCGACGGCGACAAAGTGACGATCGAGGGCCTGTCGCTCGACGTGATGTACACGCCGGGCCACACCGACGATTCCTATTCGTATCTGATGGGCGACCGTGTCTTCACCGGCGATACGCTTCTGATCCGCGGCACCGGCCGCACCGATTTCCAGAACGGCTCATCGCGCGCGCAATACGATTCGATTTTCAACCGCCTGCTCAAGCTGCCGGACGAGACGATGGTGTTTCCGGCGCATGACTACAAGGGCGATACCGTCTCCACCATCGGCGAGGAGAAGCGCTACAATCCGCGGCTCCAGGTCCGCTCGGTCGACGAATATATCGAGCTGATGGCCAATCTGAAGCTGCCCAATCCGAAGATGATGGATGTGGCGGTCCCTGCCAACATGCATGTCGGCCTGCATCAGGAGGAGCTCGAGAAAGAGGGCCGCGCGCTCAGCGCCGCCGAGGCGATCCGCATCCTCGGCCGGCCCGACATCCTGCTGGTCGATCTGCGCGAGAGCAACGAGCGGATGAAGCACGGCATGCTCGAAGGCGCGCTGCACACGCCCTATCAATCTGTGGAGGAGAGCCTGAAGCCCGGCGGCATGCTGCGGGAGGTCGCAGCCGCTACCGGCCGCCGCGTCGTGTTCTTCTGCGCCTTCGGCGAACGCTCGGCGATGGCGGTGGCCGCCGCCAAGGAGGCGGGCCTCTCCAACAGCGCGCACATCGCCGGCGGTCTGGATGCCTGGAAGAAGGCAGGCGGGCCGGTGGTGCACTGAACGGCCGAGTGCCGTGCTTGAGATAGATCAGGAAGTTCCCATATGTCGGGCTAGGACGGATGCAGCATCACCATCCGGGAGCCGCCATGGCCAAGATCGGCAAGCCGAGCGAGCCGCCCAAGATCGCGGACAACAAGATCGCGGACGATAAGCAAGCGCAAGACAAGGCGAAAAAGCCCAAGCCTCCGCGCGAGATCGACCATGACGATTACGAAGACGGCGACATCGCCACCCCGAAGCGCGACCGCTACGGGCCGGACGACGAGCCGTTGTGAGGACGGTGCTCGCGGGTTGAGCGCACGCTGGCGCAACATCCTCCAAAGTCGTTCCGGCGAAGTGGAGGCAACCTCATGCCGCCGCCCGCGCTACCTGCCATGCGCCCGCGTTCATGGACAAATAACCGCTCTGCCCGATAGTTTGCGCCTCCTTTGGGACGCAAGACGGAACTGCAATGGTCGACGTTCTCGCCGCACCGCAGCAAGGCAAGGCGGACAGCGCGCTGCGCACGCTGACGGGGATCTCGATCGCGCATTGGGTCAGCCATTTCCATCTGCTCGTGCTTCCGATGCTGTTCCCGTTCCTCAAGAGCCAGCTCGGCGTGGGTTATATCGAGCTCGGCTTCGCACTCACCGTGTTTGCGGTGGTGTCGGGATTGACGCAGGCGCCGACCGGCTATCTCGTCGACCATTTTGGCGCGCGACGAATTCTGCTGGCCGGGCTCGCGCTCGGCGGCTTCGCGCTGATCCTGCTCGGCTTGCACCTCAGCTACGCCTCGCTAATCGCGTGCGCCGTGCTGCTGGGCCTCGCCAACAGCGTCTACCATCCCGCCGATTACGCGATCCTGGCCGCGCACATGGACGAGGCGCGGATGGGCCGCGCCTTCTCGATCCACACTTTTGCCGGCTTTCTCGGCGGCGCCGTCGCTCCTGCCATCGTCGCTGCGCTCGTCACGTTGTCCGGTGGCACTGGAGCGCTGATCGCCTCCGGCGCGATCGGTGTCGCGGTGGCGCTGCTGCTGATCACCATGAACATTCCCGACGCCGGCGCGCACAAGACAAAACCCGGCAGCGCGAACGCGCCAAAACAGGCCGTCATCACGCCGGCGCTGATCACGCTGACCGCGCTGTTCATGCTGCTGAGCCTCTCGGTTGCCGGCATCAACAATTTCGGCGTGGTGGCGCTGATGAGCGGCTACGGCGCCTCCTACTCCGCCGCCAACATCGCGCTGACGGCATTCCTTGGCGCCAGCGCCATCGGCGTGCTCGCAGGCGGCTTGCTCGCCGACCGAACCGAGCGCCACGGCCAGGTCGCCGCGGCCTGCTTTGCCGCGAATGCGGCGATCGTGCTGCTGATCGCACTCGCCACACTGCCGGGCTGGGCTCTCACCGCGGCGATGACGGCCGCAGGCTTCCTCAGCGGCGTGATCGCACCCTCGCGCGACATGCTGGTGCGCAACGCGGCTGCTCCCGGCGCTGCGGGGCGTGCCTTCGGCATCGTCTCCACCGGATTCAATCTCGGCGGCATCGTCAGCCCGCTGCTGTTCGGCTGGATCATGGACCAGAGCGCGCCGCACTGGGTGTTCGGCGCCTCCGTGATCTTCATGGCGGCGACGGTGGTGCTGTCAGGGTTCACGGAGCAGAAGCGGCGACCACAAAGCTAGTCGTCCGTTCCGGCGCCAAACATCGCCCCGCAGTCATGACCCCGGATCGGCGCGCCCTTGGGGCGCGCTTGTCCGGGGACGAGGGTGTTGCTTGGGCGTGCGCCGCCACCCTTACGTCGGCGATACCGCGCTCTTCAGCGCGCCCGCCTGCGGGGCGGCACCGCCCGTCAACCTGGCGCGTTCGGTGTTCGGCCAGAGCAGCAGCAGGCCGAGCAGGCCGGAGCCGACCATGATCGCCGCATTGATGGTGAAGCCGGTCATGTAGCCGTCGAGCATGCTGCCGGCGTGCTGGATCACGGTGCCCATCACGGCGGGTGCGATGATGCCCGAAAGCGTATAGAGCGCGCCGTAGATCGCGAGGATGGCGCCGCGCTGCGATGTCGGCGTGAACTCGCCGAGCATGGGCGGGCAGACGACATAGATCGCGCCGCACAGGCCCGTTCCGACCACGAGCAAAGCCAGCTGAAGGCCGGCGCCCTGGACATGCGGCATCGTCGCCAGGATCAGGCCGCCGACGACCAGCGGCACCGAGCCGAGCACGCCGCGAGCGATGCGCGTGGTCGAGCCGCGGGCCATCATCATTTGCGAGATCCAGCCCGTCAGGATCACGATGGTGGCGCCGAAGATCCAGGGCAGAGTGGAAATCCAGCCGGCTTGGCTCTGAGAGAAGCCGAGACCCTTGATGATGAAGGGCGTGAACCAGGTCAGCCCGAGCGACAGCGCCCAATAGGCCCCGAAGGTCGCGGCGACGCAGCCGAGAAAGGTGCGCGAGGTGAGAAGCTGAATGTAGGGAATCTTCGTCTCGGTGGCGGCGAGGGCCTGCGCATCCTCCAGCGGCCCCTCCTTGCCGAGCGCGAGCCAGGCACAGACCCAGACCAGGCCGACGACGCCGAGCGCGCCGAAGGCATAGTGCCAGGAATGGTTGACGATGATCCAGTTCAAGGCCGGCACTGCGATGATCACGCCAAAGGCCGAGCCTTGCGACAGGATCGCGGTCGGCAACGTGCGCTTCTCGTCAGGGAACCATTTATAGATGGCGTGCGCCGCGACCGAGAAGGCCGGGCCTTCGCCGGCGCCCAGCACGATGCGGCAGATCAGGAGCGTGGTGAAGGAGACGGTGCCGACCATGGGAAACTGCGCCAGCGCCCAAACCACCGCGAGCGACAGCAGCACCCAGCGCGTCGGCACCTTGTTGACGATGAAGCCGACCACGATGGCCGAGATCGAGAACAGGAAGAAGAACGAAGAGCCGAGCAGGCCGAATTGCTCCGGCGTGAGCTTGAGGTCCGCCATGATCGGCACGCCGGCAAGACCGACGACGATCTTGTCGGCAAAGTTCACCAGCATGAACAGAAACAGGAGAAAGGTGATGGTCCAGGCGCCCTTCGGCGTCGCTGTCGGCTTGCTCGCCGCGGACGGCGTTCCCTGAGCGCTCATGCTTCTATTTTCCCCATGTATCTTTTTGGCACTTTTTTGATTTGACCTTCTTGGAGCTAACAACGGCTTGGATGCCAACGCAACCCCGGCATTTCCGCAGCAAGTGTGCTAGGCAGCAATTCCGCTAATTCCGTCCGGCGCCATTAATCGTGCTGAACATCAAAAATCTCTCGAAGACCTTCTTCTCAGCCGGCGAGCCGGTCCACGTGCTGCGCGGCGTCGATCTCGACCTCGCGGCTGGCGAGCGGGTCGCGCTGACGGGAGAATCCGGCAGCGGCAAGAGCACGCTGCTGCACCTGATCGCCGGGCTCGATGCGGCTGATAGCGGCTCGATCCGGCTGGCGGACATCGAGGTCACCAAGCTGTCGGATGCGGGACGTGCCAGCTTGCGACGCGACCGGGTCGGCTTGGTTTTTCAGCAGTTCAACCTGATCCCGAGCCTGTCGGTCGCGGACAATCTCGCCTTCCAGGCACGGATCGCCGGCCGGCATGATGCGGCCTGGACCAAAGAGCTGATCGAACGGCTCGGACTTCGCACTCTCCTCAAGCGTTATCCAGAGCAATTGTCGGGCGGACAGCAGCAGCGGGTCGCCATCGGCCGGGCGCTGGCGACGAAGCCTTCGCTGCTGCTGGCGGACGAGCCGACGGGCAATCTGGACGAAGCCACCGCCGAGGACGTGCTGGCGCTGACGCGCGATCTCGTGGCGCGCACGGGCTGCGGCTTCCTGATGGTGACGCACAGCCTGCATCTGGCAGCGACGCTCGACCGCCACCTTACTTTGCACGGCGGGCGCATCGCATGAGGCGCGCGCTGTGGATCCTCGCCGTGCTGCTCAGCCATTGGCGGCGTCACCAGATGCAGTTCGCAACGCTGCTGATCGGGCTGATTGCGGCGACCGCGCTGTGGAGTGGCGTGCAGGCGATCAACCAGCAGGCCCGCAGCGCCTATGACCGCGCCGCGGCGACATTCGGCGGCGCACGTACGGCGATGCTGGTCGCGCTGGATACGGCGACCTTTTCCCAGGAGCTGTTCATAAAATTGCGCCGCGCCGGCTGGCCGGTCTCCCCGATACTGGAGGGACGCGTCCAGATCAATGGACTCTCGGTGCGGCTGCTCGGCATCGAGCCGGTGACGCTGCCGACCGACGTCGGCAATGCGCCGCGCCTTGGCGCCTCGGATCTCAGCAGTTTCGTCGCGCCGCCGGGCCAGACGCTGGTGGCGCGGGAGACGCTGAGTGACTTGCAGCAGCAGGAGGGTGCGGTGCCGGCGATCAGCAGCGGCGCAATACTGCCGCCGCTGCGCGTGCTGCCGCAGCTCGTGCCCGGCGTGCTGGTGGTCGATATCGGCGTGGCGCAGCGGCTCCTCAACAAGCCGGACCAGCTGTCGCGGTTGCTGATCGGCAAGGCGAAGGGTAAGCCCACGTCGCTTCAAAGCGTCGTCGGCGATCAGCTGCAGCGGGTTGAGCCGGATGCCGAGACGGAGCTGGAACGCCTCACCGACAGTTTTCATCTCAATCTCACCGCCTTCGGCCTGTTGTCATTCTTCGTCGGGCTCTTCATCGTCAATTCGGCCGTCGGCCTCGCCTTCGAGCAGCGTCTGCCGATGCTGCGGACGTTGCGCGCCTGCGGCGCGTCGGCGCGGCTGGTCAACACGATGCTGGTGCTGGAGCTGGTGGTGCTGGCGCTGATCGCCGGGCTGATCGGGCTCGTCTGCGGTTATTTCATCGCGGCAGCGCTGTTGCCCGACGTCGCGGCGTCGCTGCGCGGGCTCTATGGCGCGCAGATCCCGGGGCAGCTGACGCTGCGTTCCGAATGGTGGCTGGCCGGTATCGGCATCAGCGTTGTCGGCGCGCTAGTTGCGGCCGCAACCAGCCTGATCAAGGCGATCAGGATGCCGGTGCTGGCAACCGCGCAACCACGCGCCTGGCAGCAGGTGCAGCGCCGTTGGTTGATCCTGCAAAGTGCAGGCGCCTGCGCCGTATTCGCGGTCGCGCTGCTGCTGCTTTACTATGGGCAATCGCTGATCGCAGGCTTCGGCGTGCTGGCCGCGCTGATGCTCGGTGCGGCCCTGATCCTTCCGGCATTTCTCGAACTCATCCTGCTCGTTGGCCAGCGTTGGGCGAAAGGGCCGCTGGCGCTGTGGTTCTGGGCCGACAGCCGGCAGCAACTCTCCGGATTGTCGCTGGCGCTGATGGCGCTGCTGCTTGCACTCGCCGTCAATGTCGGGGTGTCCACGATGGTGGAGACGTTCAGCCGGACCTTTATCGGCTGGCTCAATGGACGGCTGGCGGCCGACGTCTACATCAGCGCGTCCGACAACACGCAAGGCGTTGCGATCCGGAACTGGCTGCGCGAGCGCAGCGATGTCCAGGCGATCCTCTCGGGCGGACGCGCGGAGGCGCAAGTTCAGGGCCAGCCGGTGGAATTGCTCGGCCTTCCCGACCACGCGCTCTATCGCGAACGCTGGCCGCTGCTGGAAGCCGCGCCGCGCGCCTGGACCCGGCTCGTGCCCGGCAATGCTGCCTTCATCAGCGAGCAGTTGAGCCGCCGGCTGAACGTCCGCGTCGGCGACGTCGTCGAGGTGCCGGCGCCGGGCGGGACCTGGGAGCTCGACATTGTCGGCATCTATGCTGACTACGGCAATCCCAAGGGGCAGCTCGCCATCAATGTCGCGGCGCTGATCCGGCAATTTCCACAGACGCCGCAGACGCGGATCGGCCTCATCGTCGACAAGAACGATATCCCCGGCCTGATCTCAGCGTTGCAGAAGCAATTTGCGCTCGACGATCGCAGCGTCGCCGACCAGGCGACGGTGAAGGCGGAATCGATCCGCATCTTCAACCGCACCTTTGCGGTCACGTCCGCGCTGAATGCCTTTACGCTTGGCGTCGCCGGCATCGCGCTGCTCACAAGCCTGCTGACGTTGGCCAACTCCCGCCTGCCGCAGCTTGCGCCGCTGTGGGCGATGGGCCTCACCCGGCCGCGCCTTGCCGCGATCGAGCTGACCAAGACGCTATCGGTGGCGCTGTTCACATCGCTCTTGGCCGTGCCGCTCGGCCTCTTGGTGGCGTGGTGCCTGATCGCGATCGTCAATGTGAAGGCATTCGGCTGGCGGCTGCCGTTCCATGTGTTTCCGCTGCAATTGGTCGAGCTGGTCGCGGTCGCGCTGCTCGCCTCGCTGCTTGCCGCATTGCTGCCGATGCTACGGCTGGCGCGGATGCAGCCGGCAAATCTCGTCAAGGTGTTCGCCAATGAGCGCTGAGAAAATCTCACGACGCGCGGTCATCGGCGGCTTTGCTGCGCTGGCACTCACACCTCGCGCAGGGGCGCAGGGCTATGCCGGGCTCGGCGAAACCGCGGACGGCTTTGCCAAGGTAACGGCGGGCAAGGTCTTCACCTTTCCGGGCGATCACGGGCCGCATCCGGAGTTTCGCATCGAGTGGTGGTATCTCACGGCCAACCTCGTCGATGCCAGTGGCGCTGCCTGCGGCCTGCAATGGACCCTGTTCCGCCAGGCGGCGCAGCCGGGCCCGCAACGCGAGGGCTGGGCCAATCAGCAGGTATGGATGGGACATGCGGCGGTGACGCGCGCCGACACCCACCGCTTTAGCGAGACGTTTTCACGCGGCGGTGTGGGGCAGGCCGGCGTCACGGCCAAGCCGTTCGATGCCTGGATCGACGATTGGGAAATGAAGGGGCTTGAGCGCACCGATTATCGCACGCTGGCGCCGCTGATGCTCAAAGCCTCCGCCACCGACTTCAGCTATGCGCTGACGCTGGAGGCCGATCGTCCGATGGTATTGCAGGGCGACCGCGGCTACAGCCGCAAGTCGGAGCGCGGGCAAGCATCTTACTATTACAGCCAGCCGTTCTACCGCGCGCGCGGCAGCATCACGATCGACGATAAGCCGGCCGAAGTGATGGGCCAGGCCTGGATGGACCGCGAATGGAGCAGCCAGCCGCTGGATGCCGATCAGACCGGTTGGGACTGGCTGTCGCTGCATCTCGGATCCGGCGACAAGCTGATGCTGTACCGGCTGCGGCAGAAGGACGGCCAAAACTATCCGTTCGGCAATTGGATCAGCGCCGCCGGCGAGACGCGGATGATTGCAGGTAGCGACATCCAGATGATGCCGAAGGCGACCGCGGATGTTGCGGGACGCAAGCTGCCGGTGGAGTGGCAGATCGCAATCCCCTCGCAATCGTTCTCGATCCTGTGCAAGCCGCTCAATCCAGGGGCCTGGATGGGGACCGGCTTCTCCTACTGGGAAGGGCCGATCAGCTTTGCCGGCACGCATGATGGCGTTGGCTATCTCGAGCTGACGGGCTATTGAAGCGCGATCTCGTCGAAGGGACTAACGATGCATCATCTCACCGCCCTCGTCACGCTGCTGGCGATCGCATTTTACTTTTTCACCGCCGTCAACGTCTCTCGCTCGCGCACCAAGACCGGCGTCAAGGTGCCGGCGATGTCCGGCCATCCGGATTTCGAGCGCGCCTTTCGCATCCAGATGAACACGCTGGAATGGATGCCGATCTTCCTGCCGGCGCTGTGGCTGTTCGCAATCTATATCAGCGACGCCATCGCAGCCAGCATCGGCGTGGTCTGGATCATCGGCCGCATCGCCTATTTCGTCGGCTATTCCAAGGCGGCGGCAAAGCGCAGCCTGGGTTTCGCGATCCAGAGCCTCGCCGCCATGGCGCTGTGGGCGGGAGCGTTAGGGGCGGTGGCGTTGCGGCTGGTGTGAGGGCCCATCTGCGGCTCCAAATTCCGCCGTCATTCCGGGGCGGCGCATTGGCGCCGAACCCGGAATCTCGAGATTCTCAGGTGCGCAATTGCGCACCATAGTTCGATGCTTCGCATCGCCCCGAAACAACGCTGCGCGTCACTTCGTCAACGGACAGCCGCTTTCCTTGGCGGCGAAGAATGCCTTGTCGCCGGGGACGGTAGCGAGCAGCTTGTAATAGTCCCAGGGCTTCTTCGATTCCGAGGGCTTCTTGACCTCGAACAGATACATGTCGTGGACCATGCGGCCGTTTTCGAGCACCTTGCCACCTTGCGCGAAGTCGTCGTCGACCGGCAGCTCCTTCAGCTTCTTGGCAACCGCGTCCGAATCCTTGGTGCCGGCGGCCTTGACCGCCTTGAGATAGCTCAGCGTCGCCGAATAGGTGCCAGCGTGGATCATGCTCGGCATCCGCCCGGTGCGCTTGAGGAAGCGTTCGCCGAGATTGCGGGTGCGATCGTTGAGATCCCAGTAATAGCCCTCGGTCAGCACCAGGCCTTGCGCAGCTTGCAAGCCAAGGCCGTTCACTTCAGCGAGCGTCATCAGCAGGCCGGCGAGCTTCTGGCCACTTGCGACGATGCCGAACTCGGACGCCTGCTTGATCGAGTTGGTGGTGTCGAGGCCGGCATTGGCGAGGCCGACGATCTTCGCCTTCGAGCTCTGCGCCTGGAGCAGGAAGGAGGAGAAGTCCGATGAATTGAGCGGCACGCGTACCGAGCCGACCACCTTGCCGCCATTGGCGGTGACGATCTCGCTGGTGTCCTTTTCCAGCGCGTAGCCGAAGGCGTAGTCCGCGGTGAGGAAGAACCAGGTGTCGCCGCCGGCCTTGGTCAGCGCACCGCCGGTGCCGACGCCGAGCGCACGGGTGTCGTAGGCCCAGTGAAAGCCGTAGGGCTGGCAGGCATCGCCGGTGAGGCGCGAGGTCGCGGCGCCGACGACGATGTCGATCTTCTTCTTTTCCTTGGAGAGCTCGTGGATCGCGAGCGCGACCGAGGAGGTGGTCAGCTCCGTGATCATGTCGACATTCTCGACGTCATACCAGCGCCGCGCGATCGAGCTAGCGAGATCCGGCTTGTTCTGGTGGTCGGCCGTGATGAGCTCGATCTTCTGGCCGAGCACCTCGCCGCCAAAGTCCTCGATCGCCATCTTCGCGGCTTCGACCGACCATTTGCCACCGTAGTCGGCATAGACGCCAGACTGATCGTTGAGGATGCCGATCTTGACGCCCTGCGCGGCGGCCGGCGACGCCAGCAATACGGCCGAGGCCGCTGCGGCCAAAAATGTTGATTTCATATGTTAACTCCCAGCAGTCTTCTGTTGTGAAATCGCGCGGATAGTAGTGAAGAACCCCGCGCGTGCCCATCCATTTCGGCGTAGGCCGTTAGTATGGAGGTGGGCGCTATATTCCCCGCTTCGTCACCGGACCAAGCGCGCCTTGAGCGAGCGCGCGTCTCTGGGGGTGGGTCCCGAATCTGTGCTTAGGCTTGTCCGGGATGATGGCGCGGATGTGGATACGCCGGTGGCGACACTGACTACGCAGCGACCCCTGGCTTCTTGTCCCGCCGCCCCTCCGCCAAGTTCCTCACCACCACATAGAAGATCGGCGTGAACAGAAGCCCAAACAGGGTGACGCCGATCATGCCGAAGAACACGGCGACGCCGACGGCCTGCCGCATCTCCGAGCCGGAGCCGCTCGAGATCACCAGGGGCAGCACGCCGAGGATGAAGGCGAAGGACGTCATCAGGATCGGCCGCAAGCGCAGCCGGCAGGCCTCGATGACGGCCTCGAGCCGCGGCTTGCCCTCGTTCTCGATGTCGCGCGCGAACTCGACGATCAGGATCGCGTTCTTTGCTGCTAGTCCCACCAGAACGACGAAGCCGATCTGGGTGAGGATGTTGACGTCCTGGCCCATGATGCGCACACCGATGGTGGCAGCGAGCAGGCACATCGGCACGATCAAGATCACTGCAAACGGCAAGGTCCAGCTGCCATATTGCGCGGCGAGCACGAGATAGACGAACAGCACGCAGATCGGGAACACGTAGAGGCCGGCATTGCCACCGGTGACCTGCTGGTAGGACAAATCCGTCCATTCGAAGGTGAAGCCGCTCGGCAAGGTATCGTTGGCGAGCTGCTTGATGGTGTTGAGCGCGGTGGTCGAGCTGGTGCCCGGCGCCGGCTCGCCCTGCAATTCGGAGGCGGCGTAAAGATTATAGCGCGCGACGCGATCGGGACCCGAGACATCCTTGAACTCGACGACGCTGCCGAGCATCACCATGTCGCCGGAGGCGTTGCGCGTGCGCAGCCGCGCGAGGTCGCTCGACTCCTTGCGGTACGGGAAATCGGCCTGCGCGGTGACGTGGTAGGTGCGGCCGAACAGGTTGAAGTCGTTGACATAGGTCGAGCCGAAATAGGACTGGATCGTGTCGTTGATGTTGGAAATGGGAACGCCGAGCTTCTGCGCCTTGGTGCGGTCGATGTCCACGAAGAGCTGCGGCGTGTTGGCCGTGAACGGCGAGAATACCGAGGTGAGAGTGGGTGCCTTGCGCGCGGCGGCGACCAGCTCGTCGGTCGCAGCGGCAAGCATTTCGGGCCCGCGGCCCTGGCGATCCTGGACGCGGATGGTGAAGCCGCCGCCGGTGCCGATGCCTGGCACGGCCGGGGGCGGAATCACGATGATGAAGGCACCCTGAATTGCGGTGAGGCGCTTGCGCAGCTCGGCCGTGATGGCGTTGGCGGACAGCCTCTTTTTCAGTCGCACCTCGGGCTCATCGAAAACCGGAAAGAGCGCCGCCGCGTTGCCAGCCTGCGTGCGCGTGGCGCCGGAGAAGCCGGCGAATGCCGCAACACGGACGATGCCCGGCGTATCCAGCGAGATCCGCTCGATCTCACGTACGACCTCGGTGGTGCGCGCCAGCGACGCTGCGCCCGGCAATTGCACGGATATGATGACGTAGCCGCGATCCTGCGCGGGAATGAAGCCCTGCGGCGTCGTCACGATCAGCCAGCCCGCGCTGCCGATCAGCACCACGTACACCAGAAGCATCACGACCGAATGCCGGATCACGAAATTGGCAAGACCCGCATAGCCGTGCGCCAGCCGGTCGAACACCCGGTTGAACACGCCAGTGAAAGCATTCCAGCCGCGCGCGATGACGTTCCAGGCGGCCGGCGGCCGCTTCTCCTCGTGCGGCACCAGAATCTGCGAAGCCAGCGCCGGCGATAGCGTCAGCGAGCAGAAGCAGGAGATCGCGGTCGCGACCGCGATGGTGACGGCGAATTGCTGGAAAAATTGCCCAGAAATGCCGCCCAGGAACGCGGTCGGGACGAACACTGCGCAAAGCACCAACGCGATCGATACCAGCGCGCCGCCGACCTCTTCCATCGTCTTCAGCGCGGCGTCGCGCCGACTCATGCCGTGCTCGAGATGCCGCTCGACATTCTCGACCACGACGATGGCGTCGTCGACCACGATGCCGACAGCGAGCACGAGACCGAACAGCGTGAGATTATTGATGGAGAAGCCCAGCGCCGCCATCACCGCGAAAGTGCCGACCAGCGACACCGGAATAGCGATGATCGGAATGATCGCGGGCCGCCATCCTTGCAGGAACACCAGCACCACGACGACCACGAGCAGCATCGCCTCGTAGATGGTCTTGATCAGCTCGTGGACGGACTGCGCGATGAACTCGGTCGGGTTGTAGCCGATATTGTAGTCGAGACCTCTCGGAAAGCTCTCCTTGAGCTTCGTCATCGTGTCGGAAATGTTTTTCGCCGTCGCGAGCGCGTTGGATCCGGGTCGCTGCGTCACCAGCATGGCGACCGCGGATTTGCGCAGCAGGAAGCTGTTGGTGGTGTAGGACAAGGCACCCAGCTCGATGCGGGCGACGTCGCGCAGGCGGACAATCCGGCCATCGGGGCCGGCCTTGATCAGGATGTCCTCGAACTGCTTCTGATCCTTCAGGCGCCCCGTGAAGGTGAGGTTCGGCTGGAAAGCGCGGTCGGCGATCGGCGGCTCGGCGATCTGGCCGCCGGCGATCTGAACGTTCTGGGCGCGGATCGCCGCCAGCACCTCGGCCGAGGTCAGGCCGAGATTGGCGATCCGGTCGGGATCGAGCCACAATCGCATCGAATAGTCGCGTGCGCCAAAGATCTGGATGTCGCCGACGCCGTCGAGACGCAGCAACTGGTCGCGGACCTGGAGCAAGGCATAGTTGGAGATGTAGAGCTGGTCGAACGTGTCGTCCGGCGACAGCATGAACACGACCATCAGGATGTCGGGCGAGTTCTTGCGCGTGGTGACGCCGTTGCGCTGGACCTCCTCCGGCAGACGCGGCTGCGCGATGGCGACGCGGTTCTGCACCAGCACCTGGGCCTTGTCGAGATCGGTGCCGAGCTTGAAGGTGACGGTGATGGTGAGCTGGCCGTTCGAGGTCGCCTGGCTGTAGAGATACAGCATGTCCTCGACGCCGTTGATCTCCTGCTCGATGGGAGCTGCGACCGTGTCGGATACGGTTTGCGCGGACGCGCCGGGATATTGCGTGGTGACCACCACGGTGGGCGGCACCACCTGCGGATATTCGGAGACCGGCAACGTGGTGTAGGCGATCGCGCCGACGATCAGCAGCACGATCGACAGCACCATTGCCAGGATGGGCTGGTTGATGGAGAGGCGGCCAAGATTCATGACTTGCCACCGGCCGGCGCTTGCGCCGTCTGCGGGGCGACCTTGGCGCCGACCCGGGCGCGTTGGATGCCGTTGACGATGACGCGATCCTCCGCCTTCAGCCCCTCGCGGATCACGCGCAGGCCGTCATCGAGCGGCCCGAGCACCACCGGACGCGCCTCGACCGTGTCATCGGGCTTCACCACGAACACGATCTTGCGGGACTGGTCGGTTGCGACAGCGACGTCCGGAATCAGCAGCGCATCATAGGGCGCACTGCCAATCAGGCGGACGCGCCCGAACTGGCCGGGCAGGATCGACAGGTCGGTATTCTTGACCACGGCGCGGCTGCGCAGCGTACCGGTCGAGACGTCGAGCCGGTTGTCGAGGAAGTTGACGGTGCCCTCATGC
Source organism: Bradyrhizobium sp. 159 (assembly GCF_023073795.1). Classification (NCBI taxonomy): domain Bacteria; kingdom Pseudomonadati; phylum Pseudomonadota; class Alphaproteobacteria; order Hyphomicrobiales; family Nitrobacteraceae; genus Bradyrhizobium; species Bradyrhizobium sp. 159. Next base: position 25,105 of record NZ_JADPKE010000059.1, read on the forward strand.
GACGGCTTGGTCTCACCGGCCAGCGTCACCTGCACCGGGTTCGCAGTGTCGCGCGAGCTTGGGCGCCGCCCCTCGAACCATAATTTGCTGTATTTGATGAAGGTCGCCTCATCCATGTCGAAATAGATGTAGATCGGATCCAGCGTGACGATCGAGGTCAGCAGCGTCGAAGCGCCGTTGTCGCTGCCCTGCACGAGATTGCCGGGACTGACGAGATGGCGGCCGACGCGACCGGTCAGCGGCGCCGTCACATGCGTGAACTCGATGTTGAGCTTGGCGGCCTTCAGCGCGCCTTCGGCCTGCATCTCGGCCGCATGCGCGGCCTGCAGGGCTTGGCGACGCTGATCGACGACCTGCTCCGAGACCGCATTGGTCTGCACCAGATTGAGGCCACGGTCGAGCTCGCGCTTGGCAAGCTCCACCCTGGCGCGCGCATCCGACAGCTGCCCCTCCGCCTGCGTGGCCACCGCCTCGAACGGACGGGGATCGATCACGTAGAGCAGATCGCCCTGACGCACGATGGCGCCGTCCTGGAACTCGACCGAGTTGACGAAGCCGCCGACGCGGGGGCGCACCTGTACCTCCTCGACCGCCTCGAAGCGGCCGGTGAACTCATCCCAATCGGTGACCGTGCGCTTGACCGGCGGGGCGACTGTCACCGGCGCCGCCGGCGGGGCAGCGGCCTGTGACGCCGGCTTGTCGCAGCCGGAAAGGGCGAACGCCGCAGCGAGAAGCCCGGCGATTGCGCTGCGCTGAACGAAATCGTGCTTTTTAACAAACTGCTCGCTTCCGTCCGGTCCGCTCATCCCAGGTCCTCGCATCAAAGCCGCAGGACAGGGTACTCGTCTACCCGCGGGCGACACAAGATGTGTCGCGATGATGAACTCTTCAAGACGACGGCGGACGCAAGGCTGGGGAAGCGGCCCTGACCGGATGGTGGGTTGACAGAGACGGAGACGGTCGCACACGGGCAGTGCGAGATGGGTGACGAAAAGCCATGCTCGGCACTTCCCTGGACGGTGAGAAGCGGCCAGCGTCTTCGCGCATGACGGACACCAGCGGCTCGGCTAGATTATGCTCTTAAAACAAAGACGAATTGTCCAGGGAGGACAGGCGTGCACCAGGGACGTGTCGTTTACGGCGCGATCGAGGAGGTTGTGTTCGGCCATCCTGCGGCCGAAGCCATCGTCGCGCAGATGGACCGGCTGGGCACGCGCCGCGCCTTCCTGATGGTCTCGGGCACGCTCAACCGGAAGACCGACGAAATCAAAAAGATTAGGCAGGCGCTCGGCGAGCGCTGCGCCGGCCTGTTCGACGCCATGCCGGCGCATACGCCGCGCGAGGCTGTGGCTACCCATGCGGCGCGCGAGGTGAACGCGGATCTGATCGTCACCGTCGGCGGCGGCTCCATCACCGACGGCGCCAAGGCGGTGCAGCTTTGCCTCGCCAATGGCATCGATGATATCGGCGGCATCGAGCGCATCCGCGTCCACAAGGGCATCGCGCCCGAGCTGACCGCCCCGAGCGTGCGGCAGATCAGCGTGCCGACCACGATTGCCGGCGGCGAGTTCAGCGCCATCGCGGGCGTGACCGACCGCAGCTCGCATGTGAAACAGATGTTGCGGCATCCGCTCACGGTGCCGCGCGCAACCATCCTCGATCCCGCTATCACCGTGCACACGCCGGAATGGCTGTTTCTGTCCACCGGCATTCGCGCCGTCGACCATTGCGTCGAGGCGATCTGCTCGCGCGAAACGCACCCTTACGCCGACGCGCAATCGGTGAAGGGCCTCGCCATGCTCGCCAATGCGCTGCCGCGGGTGAAGGCCGATCCCGCCGATCTCGACGCGCGGATGGATGCGCAGATCGGCACATGGCTGTCGATGGGCGCGCTTTCGGCCGGCGTTCCCATGGGCGCGAGCCACGGCATCGGCTACGTCCTGGGCGCAGCCTTCGACGTGCCGCACGGCTACACCTCCTGCGTCATGCTGCCGGCGGTGATGCGCTGGAATGCGCGCGACAATGCCGAGCGCCAGATGATCGTCGCGGCTGCCATGGGCTTCCCCGGCCAAAATGCCGCCGACGTGCTCGATGCCTTCATCCGCTCGCTCGGCATGCCCCGCAGCCTCGCCGAGGTGCGCGTATCGCCGGAACATTTCGACGCCATCGCCGAACAGGCGATGCGCACGAACTGGATCCCGCGAAATCCCCGCAAGATCGATGGCCCCGCGCAAGTGCGCGAAATCCTGCTTCTTGCCGCATGATCCAAAGCCGGAGGACTGATGTACCCAGGTCAGCATGCCCGCCTACGCCCGCTTCAGCCTGCCTTCATCATGGCGGCGACGGACGAGACCGTCACCTATCGCGAGCTGGAGGCGCGCAGTAACCGCCTCGCGCATCTGTTTCGTAGGCACGGCCTGAAGCGGCTCGATCATTATTCGATCTTCATGGAGAACAATTCGCGCTATCTCGAAGCCTGCGCCGCGGGCGAGCGCTCTGGCCTCTACTACACCTGCATCAACTCCTTCCTGACGCCGGGCGAGCTCGCCTATCTCCTCGTCAACAGCCAGTCCAAGATCCTGATCACGTCAATGGCGAAGCTCGACATCGCGCGCGAAGCCATACAGGCTTGCCCCGACGTCAGGCTCTGCGTCGTCGCCGACGGTCCTGGCGAGAGCGAGCGCATCGTCGGCCTGGCCGACGTGACCGCCGGTCTGCCGACAACGCCGATCGCGGATGAGTGGCTCGGCACCGCCATGCTGTATTCGTCGGGCACGACCGGACGGCCCAAGGGCATCCTGCGACCGCTGCCGGAGGAGCCGCCAAAGCACAATCTGCCGCTATTCGATTTCCTGACGAAACTTTGGCACTACCGCGAGGGCATGGTCTATCTATCGCCGGCACCGCTGTATCACTCCGCGCCGCAAGCTGCCGTGAACCTCACGATCCGCATGGGCGGGACCGTCGTCATCATGGAGAGTTTCGATCCGGAACGTTACCTCCAGCTCGTCGAACGATGGGGCATCACCCACACCCAGCTGGTGCCAACGATGTTCTCGCGCATGCTGAAACTGCCGGAGGAAGTACGCATCCGCTATGACCTATCCTCGCTGGAGATCGCGATCCATGCCGCGGCGCCCTGCCCGGCCCTGGTCAAGGACGACATGATCAAATGGTGGGGACCGATTATCCACGAATATTACGGCGCCACCGAAGGACTCGGCTTCACCGCCTGCAACAGCGAGGAGTGGCTCGCCCATCGCGGCACGGTTGGCAAGGTGCTGCTCGGCGACCTCCACATTCTCGACGAGAACATGAGGGAGTGCCCGACCGGCACGCCTGGGCAGATCTGGTTCAAGACGGCCTCGCCGTTCGAATATTTCAACGATCCCGAAAAGACCCGGGAGGCGCGCTCTGCCGACGGCAGCATGAGCACGGTCGGCGACGTTGGCTATGTCGACAAGGACCGCTTCCTCTACCTCACCGATCGCGCGACTTTCATGATCATCTCCGGTGGCGTGAACATCTACCCCCAGGAATGCGAGAATCTGCTGATCACCCATCCGAAAGTCGCCGACGCCGCGGTGTTCGGCGTGCCCAATGCCGATCTCGGCGAAGAGGTGAAGGCGGTGGTGCAGCCGATGCCAGGCGTGGTGCCGGGCCCGGCGCTCGCGGAAGAGCTGATCGCGTTCTGCGCAAAATCGCTGTCGCGGCAGAAGGTGCCGCGCTCGGTCGATTTCGAAAAGGAATTGCCGCGACTGCCGACGGGGAAACTGTACAAGCGGCTGCTGCGGGACAGGTACTGGGGGAACAAGGCGTCGCGTATCGTGTGAGGCGCAGCCACAAACTCGGTTGTTGTCCCAGCGCGCACCGATTTGGGACAACGCTGGCGTTTGTTGGCTGCGCCCCGAAAGGAACCGTCCTTCGCACCGCACTGTGACATCGTGAGAGAACAGCGCCGCGGCCTTCCGTCATCCGAATTGTCGAGAGCGTGGACGGCCTTGCCGGTTGCCTCCCTTCACGCCCATCGCTATCGTCCCCTCAAACAGGCCAAAAGGCCGATGTCCAGGGAGGACGAGGATGCGGAGCGTGCGGGCGCTCGCCGCGACGGCGGCGCTATCTTTGCTGGCGTTTTCGACCATTGCGCTTGCCGGCGAGCCCAAGCAGGGCGGTATCCTGCGGATGTATCATCGCGACAGCCCGGCCAATGCGTCCATCCTCGAGGGCGCGACCTATTCGATCAACGTGCCCTTCATGGGGGTGTTCAACAATCTGGTCATCTATGATCAGCACATAGCGCAGAACAGCCCTGAGACCGTCAGGCCAGAGCTGGCCGAGAGCTGGTCCTGGAGCGGCGACAACAAGAAGCTGACGTTCAAGCTGCGTCAGGGCGTGAAGTGGCACGATGGCAAGCCGTTCACGTCGGCCGACGTCAAATGCACCTTCGATCTCCTGATGGGCAAATCGCAGCAGAAGCTGCGGCAGAATCCGCGCAAGGCCTGGTACAACGAGGTCAACGACGTCGCGCCGAACGGCGATTTCGAGGTCTCATTCGACCTCAAACGGCCACAGCCGTCGCTGCTGGCGATGCTCGCATCCGGTTATACGCCGATCTATCCCTGTCACGTCTCGCCGGCCGACATGCGCACCCACCCGGTCGGAACCGGCCCGTTCAAATTCGTCGAGTTCAAGGCCAATGAATCGATCAAGCTGACGCGAAACCCTGACTACTGGAAGAAGGGCCTGCCCTATCTCGACGGCATCGAGTACACGATCATCACCAACCGCTCGACTGCCATCCTCGCCTTCGTCGCCGGCAAGTTCGACATGACCTTCCCGACGCACATTACCATCCCGCTCCTCAAAGACATCAAGTCGCAGGCGCCGAACGCGATCTGCGCCGTCGAGCCGACCAACGTTTCGACCAACATCATCGTCAATTCGGCGTCCCCGCCATTCGACAACATCGATATTCGCCGGGCGATGGCGATGGCGCTCGACCGCAAAGCCTTCGTCGACATCCTGTTCGAAGGCCAGGCCGATATCGGCGGCACCATGCTCCCGCCGCCGCAGGGCATCTGGGGCATGCCCAAGGACAAGCTCGAGACCATTCCAGGCTATGGCCCGAACGTGAACGCGAGCCGGGAGGAGGCCAAGAAGCTGATGCAGAAGGCGGGCTACGGCCCCGACAAGCACCTCGCGGTGAAGGTCTCGACGCGCAATCTCGCGGAATATCGCGATCCCGCGGTGATCCTGATCGACCAGCTCAAGAGCATCTATATCGACGGCGAGCTCGACGTCGTGGAGACGGCGAACTGGTTCCCGAAGGTCGCACGCAAGGATTACATGCTCGGCCTGAACTTGACCGGCAATTCCGTCGACGATCCCGATCAGTCATTCTACGAAAACTACTCCTGTGGTTCGGAGCGGAACTACACCAATTACTGCAACAAGGAGATCGAGAAGCTGTTCGACGTGCAGTCCCAAGAGATCGAAATAGGCAAGCGCAAGCAACTGGTCTGGGACATCGACAAGAAGCTGCAGGAGGACGTCGCCCGGCCGATCATCTTCCATGCGCGGGCCGGCACCTGCTGGCAGCCCTATGTCAAGGGGATCACGATCATGTCGAACAGCTCCTATAACGGCTTTCGCTACGAGGACGTCTGGATCGACAAGTAGCGCGGGCAGCTGACGGGTTCGATAGGAGGCGGTGCATGTTTTCCTATCTGGTGCGGCGCCTGTTCCTGATGCTCGTGACCCTGTTCGGGATCTCGATCGTCATCTTCTTCCTGCTGCGCATCGTCCCCGGCAACATCGTCGACATTCTGTTCGCAGCGGCCGGCTACGTCGATCCCGCCGACAAGGCCAATCTGGAGAAGGAGCTCGGCATCGACCAACCGCTGATCGTGCAATATTGGCACTGGATCGGCGGTCTTCTGCGCGGCGACTTTGGTTATTCCTACGTCTCGGAGAAGCCGGCGCTGCAGGAGATCCTGCCGCGGATTCCGATCACGGCGCGGCTTGCCGGCCTTGCGCTGTTGTTCTCGGCGTCCATCGGCATCCCGCTCGGCGTCATCAGCGCCGTGAAGCAGGGCACAAAACTCGACTATGCCCTGCGTGTCGTCAGCCTCAGCGGATTGTCGCTGCCCTCGTTTTGGCTTGGCCTTTTGATCCTGACCGCGTCGGTGGCGATGTTCGGGCAGATGCCGATCTTCAATCCCAATCCGCAGACCTGGCTCGAAGCGTTTGCCACCTATGCCGTGCCGGCGGCCGCGGTCGGCTTCCGCAGCGCCGCGCTGACCATGCGCATCACCCGCTCCTCGATGCTGGAGGTGCTGCGGCAGGATTATATCCGCACCGCCCGCGCCAAGGGCGCATCCGATGCTGCCGTGAACTATCACCACGCGCTGAAGAACGCGATCCTGCCCGTCATCACCGTGATCGGCATCGAGGCGGCGTTCCTGATCGGCGGGCTGATCGTCACCGAGACCGTGTTCAACATCCCCGGCGTCGCCCGCTTCCTGGTCGAGGCGATCCGCTGGCGCGATTACCCGATCGTGCAGAACCTCGTGATGTTCATTGCGGTCGTCGTCGTCTTCGCGAATTTCACCGTCGACATGCTTTACGCGGTGTTCGACCCGCGGATCAGGTATACGGACTAGGAGATCAGCTTGACTGCGATCGACTATGATCTCGAATTAAGGCGCGCCGGCGCACATGCGACCGGCGGCTGGAGGCGCGTGCTGTTCATGACGCAGCGGCACGTGCTGGGCGCGGCGGGGCTCGTCATCATGACGATCTTCGTGTTGACTGCGATCTTCGCCGATTTCATCGCGCGCTACGATCCGCTAACGGTCGATTCCGCCCGAGCGCTGGCGCGCCCGAGCCTTGCGCACTGGATGGGCACCGATTCCTTCGGCCGCGACGTGTTCAGCCGTATCATCCACGGCGCGCGGATCTCGCTCGCGGTCGGGCTTGGCTCCACGGCGCTCGGCGGCTCGATCGGCGTGATCGTTGGCCTCACCTCCGGCTATCTCTCCGGCTGGGTCGATCTCGTGTTCCAGCGCGTCTCCGATGTTCTCCAGGCGCTGCCGCTTCTCGTGCTGGCGCTGGTGATGACGGCGGCGCTGGGTCCGTCGCTGCCGAACGTCATCCTCGCCATCGCCATTCCGCTGATCCCAACGGTCGCGCGCGTCATCCGCGCCAACACGCTGGCGCTGCGCGAACAGCCCTTCGTGGAAGCGGCAAAATCGATCGGTATGAGCGAGATGCGGATCGCGCTGCGCCACGTGCTGCCGAACACGCTGGCGCCGCTGATCGTGCTGGCGACGGCCCAGCTCGGCTCGACCATCCTGACCGAGGCTTCGCTGTCCTTCCTCGGCCTCGGCATTCCCGAACCTTATCCGTCGTGGGGGCGTATGCTCTCGGAATCCGCTGCCGAATATGTCCGCACTGCGCCGTGGCTGGTGATCTTCCCGGGCATCGCCATCAGCCTCGCGGTATTCGGCGCCAATCTGTTCGGCGACGCCCTCCGCGACATCCTCGATCCCCGGCAGCGCGGCTGATGGCTGACAAATTCGATCTCGTGCTCGACGTGAAGAACCTGAAGACGGTGTTCTTCACCAATTCGGGCCTCTTCAAGGCGGTTGACGACGTCTCGTTCACAGTGCGGCGCGGCGAGACGCTGGCGATCGTCGGCGAATCCGGTTGCGGCAAGAGCGTTACGGCGCTGTCACTGATGCGGCTGGTGCCCGATCCGCCCGGCCGCATTGTCGGCGGCTCAGTCACGCTCGAAGGCACCGATCTGCTAGCGCTGGATGAAGCGGAAATGCGTGCTATCAGGGGCAACCGCATCTCCATGATCTTCCAGGAGCCGATGACATCGCTCAATCCGGTGATGCGGATCGGCGACCAGATCGCCGAGGCGGTGCGGCTGCACCGGAACTTGTCGGCCAAGGAGGCCGGGAATATCGCAGTCGAGATGCTGCGGCTGGTGCGCATCCCTGAGCCGGCGCGGCGCGCACGGGAATATCCGCACCAGCTCTCCGGCGGCATGCGCCAGCGCGCGATGATCGCGATGGCGCTGGCGTGCCGGCCCGCGCTGCTGATCGCGGACGAGCCGACCACCGCGCTCGACGTCACCATCCAGGCGCAGATTTTGGCGCTGATTCTCGACCTTCAGAAGGAGCTCGGCACCGGGCTGGTGCTGATCACGCACGATCTCGGCGTCGTCGCGCAAACCGCGCAGCGCGTGATCGTGATGTATGCGGGCCGGAAGGTCGAGGAAGCCGGCGTCGAAGCGCTGTTTGCATCGCCAAAGCACCCCTATACGCGTGGGCTGATGGCTTCGATTCCAGCCGTGCCGGCGTCCGGCGTCGCCGCACCGCCGCGGCTGAACGAAATTCCCGGCACCGTGCCGTCGCTGGTGCGGTTGCCGAAAGGCTGCGCCTTCGCGCCACGGTGCCCGCTCGCGATCAAGCGTTGCGAGGCCGAGTATCCGCCGCTGGCGGACTGGGGCGGCGGCCATCTCGCGGCGTGCTGGCGCGCGGCGGAAGTGGCGGAGGTGGCATGACCGAAGCGCTGCTCGAAGTCACCGACCTCAAAAAGCACTACCCGGTCCGCGCCGGCGTGCTGCGCCGGCAGGTCGGCACGGTTCATGCGGTCGACGGCGTGTCGTTTTCACTCGGCACCGGCGAGACGCTCGGCCTCGTCGGCGAATCCGGCTGCGGTAAGTCCACGGTGGCGCGGAGCGTGCTGCGGCTGGTCGAGCCGACCTCAGGGCAAATTCGTCTCGAGGGCGAGGACATCACCCATCTCTCGAAGACGGCGCTGCGGCCGCACCGCCGCTCGATGCAGATCGTGTTTCAGGACCCCTTTGCCTCGCTCAATCCGCGCATGACCGCGGGCGACATCGTCGGCGAGCCGCTGGCCGTGCATGGACTCGCCACTGGCAAGGCGCTGGAGGGGCGCGTCGCCAAGCTCTTTGAACAAGTCGGCTTGCGGCCAGACCAGATGCGCAACTTCCCGCATCAATTCTCCGGCGGCCAGCGTCAGCGCATCTGCATCGCGCGGGCACTGGCACTGGAGCCGCGGCTGATCGTCTGCGACGAGCCGGTCTCCGCGCTCGACGTCTCGATCCAGGCGCAAGTGATCAATCTATTGATCGATCTACAGCGGCAGCACGGCTTCTCCTATCTCTTCATCGCGCATGATCTCGCCGTGGTCGCGCATATCAGCCACCGCGTCGCAGTGATGTATCTCGGGCGAATCGTCGAGATTGCCGACAAGGACGAGCTGTTCCGCAATCCGCGCCATCCGTACACGCAGGCGCTGCTCGCCTCGGTGCCGGTCCCTAATCCGCTTGCGAAGAAACTTGCGCCGCTGGTCGATGGCGACGTGCCGAGCCCGGTCAATCCGCCCTCGGGGTGCGCGTTTCACACGCGCTGCCGGTTTGCGATGGAGCGGTGCAGAGTGGAACGGCCGGCACTGGTGGATGCCGCCGGCGGGCACCAGGTCGCGTGTTTGCTCAATAACGGGACGGGGCGGCCTCTCTAATGTCGTCCCGGTGAAGGCCCATGGGCGTTAAGTTAGTTTGCCGCCGCTACCCCGGCCCGATCTCAGCCATGATCTTCCCAGTGGTCACCTGCTCGCCCTCGGCGACATCGATCGCTGCGACGATGCCGTCGATGCCGGCCTTGTGAACGTGCTCCATCTTCATCGCTTCCAGCGTGAGCACCGGCTGATCCGCGGTGACGCGATCGCCCGGCTTGGCCAGGACGGCGACGACGCGACCATTCAGGGCCGCGCGGACCTTGCCGTCACCGCCATTGCTCGCGGCAGCCTTCGGCGCGGCCAGGGTAAGATCGACGACCGCGAGATGGATGCCGCGGCGCTGGACGTAGAGCCGGTCGCCATCGCGCAGGAATTTGGCGCTGTCAATCACGCCGTCATGGCGGAAGCGGATGGCATCGGCATCGATCTGGTCGATCTCGAATCGATCTTGCCGACCATCCGTTGCGACGGCGTAGCACCCGTCGCGCTCCCGCGTGATTTCGAGCTCATGCGTGTGGCCTGCGATCTCGACTTTTGCCGGCAGCGGAAACGTTGTCGCAAGGCTCCGTCCAGTTCGCCATGACGGCGCGCACGGGTTCGTGGCGTAGAGCAGCAGGCCGGCCAGCGCCGTATCAAAGGCGGCGGCCGTCCGCGGCGCAAACAGTTCATCGCGGTGCGAGCCGATGAAGGCGGTGGTGGCCTCGCCCCGGGCAAAGCCAGGATGACGCAGGCAGGACATCAGGAATGCCTGATTGGTGGTCACGCCAAACGCCGTGAGCTGTTCGAGGCCGACGATCAACCGGCCCCTCGCCTCCTCGCGGGTCGTGCCATGGCTGATCACCTTGGCGATCATGGAATCGTAGAACGGCGGGATCTCCGCGCCTGATTGCAGCGCATGCTCGACGCGGATACCTTCCGGCACCTGCCAGCGCGCCATGCGGCCGGACTGCGGCATGAAATCGTGTGCGGCATCTTCCGAGCACAGCCGCACCTCGATGGCGTGGCCTTCGAAGCGGATATCCTGCTGCTTCACCGGCAACGGCTCGCCGCGCGCAACGCGCAGCTGCAGCTCGACGAGATCGAACCCGGTGATCGCCTCGGTCACGGGATGCTCGACCTGGAGCCGCGTGTTCATTTCCATGAAGTAGAACTCGCCGCTCTGGTCGAGCAAAAATTCCAACGTGCCGGCGCCCTCGTAGCGCAGCGCCTTCATGGCAGCGACGGCGACCTCGCCCATTTTCGCGCGCAGTTCCGGCGTCACGGCGGGCGACGGCGCCTCCTCTATCAGCTTCTGGTGCCGCCGCTGCACCGAACAATCGCGCTCGCCGACATGGATGGCGTTGCCGTGGCTGTCGCCGAACACCTGGATTTCGATATGGCGGGGGTTCTGGATGGCCCGTTCGAGGATGACCGTGGGATCGCCGAACGCCGCCTTGGCCTCCGATCGCGCGCTGCGCAGCGCATCGGGAAAAGATGCTGCATCGGTCACGAGCCGCATGCCACGTCCGCCGCCGCCGGCGACCGCCTTGATCATCACGGGAAAGCCGATCCTTGTGGCTTCCGACAGCATCACCTCGTCACCCTGGTCGACGCCCTGATAGCCGGGCACGACGGGCACGCCGGCCTTCTTCATGATCTCCTTGGCGCCCGCCTTGTTGCCCATCGCCTCGATCGCCTGCGGCGAAGGGCCGATGAAGACGAGGCCCGCCTCCTTGCAGGCGCGCGCAAACGCCTCGTTCTCGGCGAGGAAGCCGTAACCGGGATGGACAGCGTCCGCGCCGCTCGCCTTGGCGGCGGCGATGATCGCGGGGATGTTGAGATAGGATTGCGCCGGCAGCGCCTCGCCGATCCGCACGGCTTGATCGGCTTGGCGCACATGGAGGGCGTCGCGATCGGGATCTGAATAGACCGCGACGACACCAAGGCCGAGTCGTCGCGCGCTGCGCATCACGCGCAGAGCGATCTCGCCGCGGTTGGCAATCAGGACCTTGAAAAACGGCCGGTGCTGCACTGATCCGTTCCTCATGGGCGGGCCACGGAGAATTGCATGCGCTGGGGTGTGCGTGCATCACCCTCGCGGCAGATCGCGAGCACTTCGGACAGCACTGCGCCGGTGTCGCGCGGATCGATCACGCCGTCGTCGAGCACGCGCGCGCTGGTCGAGAACACGTCCATCTGACCGTCGAACACGCCGATGATCTCAGCCTTCATGGCCTCGAGCTTGTCCTTCTCGACCGGTCTGCCGCGGCGCGCGGCAGCGGCCTCGGTCACGATCGCCATGGTTTCTGCAGCCTGCTCGCCGCCCATCACGGCGGTCTTGGCATTCGGCCAGGAGAAGCAGAAGCGCGGATGGAAACCGCGGCCGCACATGCCGTAATTGCCGGCGCCGAACGAGGCGCCGCAATAGAGGGTGATCTGCGGCACCGTCGCCGAGGTCACGGCCTGGATCATCTTCGAGCCGTGCTTGATCATGCCGGCCTCTTCGTAAGCCTTGCCGACCATGTAGCCGGTGGTGTTGTTCAGATAGAGCAGCGGCGTGCGAGTCTGGCAGCAGGCTTGGATGAAATGCGTCGCTTTGTTGGCGCCGGCGGGATCGAGCGGACCGTTGTTGGTGATGATGCCGATAGCCTGACCCTCGATGCGGGCATGGCCGCAGACCGTGGCCGGACCATAATTCGGCGCCATCTCGGTGAAATCGGAATCGTCGACGATGCGCGCGATCACCTGTTTCATGTCGACCGGGCGCTTGTGGTCCATCGGCATGATGCCGAGGAGCTCGTCCTGGTTGTAGCGCGGTGGCTTGAAGTGCAGAGCCGCTTTGCCCGGCCGGTCCCATTGCAGCGCCGCCATGATTTCGCGTGCGATGCGAAGTGCGTCGCGATCGTCCTCGGCCAGATAGTCGCCGAGGCCGGATACCTGCGTGTGCATCTCGGCGCCGCCAAGCTCCTCTTCGGTCGCGATCTCGCCCGTCGCGGCTTTCAATAGCGGCGGCCCGGCAAGGAAGGCGCGGGTGCGGCCGCGGACCATGACAATGTAGTCGGAGAGGCCGGTCTGATAGGCACCGCCGGCGGTGGATGAGCCGTGCGTCACGGTGACGACCGGCAATCCCGCTGCCGAGAGCCGCGCGAGATTGCGAAAAATGTTGCCGCCGCGGACGAAATCCTCGACGCGGTAGCGCAACAGATTGGCGCCGGCGCTTTCGACGAGCTGGACGTAAGGCAGCTTGTTCTCCAGCGCGAGTTCCTGCACCCGCAGCGTCTTGTCGAGTCCGTAAGGTTGCAGCGCACCGGCATCGATGCCGGCGTCGTTGGCACTGACCATGCAGCGGACGCCCGAGACAAAGCCGATGCCGGCAATGACGCCGCCGCCGGGCACGCTCTTGTCCGGATCCGGCACGTCGAACCTGTAGCCGGCGAGCGTCGACAGCTCGACGAACGGCGCGCCGGGATCGAGTACCAGCGCGACGCGCTCGCGCGGCAGAAGCTGGCCGCGCTTGTGGAAGCGATCTTTCGCTGCCGCCGACGCCGCCCGCGTGCGCTCTTCCAGCGCGCGCATACGGTCGATCAGCGCAAGCATGCCGTCGCGGTTGGCGTGGTAGGCTGCGCTACCGGGGGAAATGGTGTTTTCGAGAATGGACACAATTTACTCCGTCATTCCGGGGCGATGCGAAGCATCGAACCCGGAATCTCGAGGTTCTCAGGTGCGCAATTGGGCACCATGGTTCGCGCTTCGCGCGCCCCGGACCGACGTTCAGCGCTTCGTCCCAAAGATCTTCCGCGCCTCGGTGGGGCTTGCGATCTCGCGGCCGGCACGCCGGGCGCAGGCAGCGACGGCTTCGATCAGCTGACCGTTCGACGTCACCTTCTTGCCGTCGGCGAGATAGAAGGTGTCTTCGAGACCGGTGCGTAGATGGCCGCCGAGCTCGGCGCAACGCTGGTGCAGCGGCCAGATCTCCTCGCGGCCGATGGCCGTGACCTGCCAATGCGCTTCGGGCCGCTTCAGCTTGAGCAGGATCGGCAACAGCTCGGGATCAGACGGCATGCCTGAGGCGACGCCCATCACGAAGTTATATTCGAGCGGCCCCTTGTACATGCCGACCTGGTGGTACATGCCGACGCAGCGGACGATGCCGACGTCGAAGCATTCGAACTCGGGAATGGTGCCGACCGCGTTCATGACATCGAGATAGTCCTTCACCTTTTCGACCGCGTTGTCGAACATCATCGGCGGCCAGGCCCAGCTGTTGTCAGCCTTGACCTTCAGATAGTTCAGCGAGCCGGCGTTGCAGGCCGCGATCTCCGGCTTCGTCTCACGAATGCAATCGAGCGCGCCTGAGTAGTTCGGCCCTGACACGCCCGAGGTGTGGTTGATGATCACGCCGGGGCAGGCCTCGCGAATCGCTTGCTGGATCTCCTTGCTGACGCTCACCTCCCAGGACGGCAAGTGGCCCTTGTTCGGCGCCTGCTGGCGCAGATGAATGTGCATGATGGACGCGCCGGCGTCGAACGCAGCCTTGGCCTCGCGCGCCATCTCTTCGGGCGTCACAGGCACGTTGTGCTGCTTCGAATCGGTCAGCACGCCGTTCAGCGCGCAGGTGATGACGGCCTTGTCGCTCATGCCTTGACGCTCATGACTTGGTGTCTCGCACGTTGAGAATTCAACGCTTCCGATCATGTGACGCGCGGCATGCGGCTTCTTGCGCGGAGAAGCTGGAAAACGACGAGCTTCGTAGGGTGGGCAAAGCGAAGCGTGCCCACCTCTTCTATCGCGATCCGGGACAGGTGGTGGGCATGGCGCATTGCACCTTTGCCCACCCTACGAGAGGGACGCTAACTCGCCTCGGCCATCCGCACCGTCTCGGTGCTGCGATAGATCGCGAGATCGCGTGAGCCGACGAAGATCGCGCGCGGCTTCAGGCCGTAGAAGCGGCGTATCGAGTGGCTGAAGTGGGTGGAATCGGGATAGCCGATGTCCTGCGCGAGATGGGCGAGGTTGAGGTCCTGGTTGGCGTAGTGCAAGAGATGCCGCGCACGCTTCCAGGCGCGGAAGGACCGGAACGAGATGCCGGTCTCTTCCTTGAACAGGTGCAGGAAGCGCGAGGCGGACAATCCCGCTTCGGCTGCGCAAGTATCGGCCGTGACCGGCTCGCCGGAGAAGCGCTCGATGCGCGCGACCGCGCGGATCACGCGCGGATCGAGCACGCGGCGCGGCAGTGCCTCGCCAAAACACATCTCGTCGAACTCGGCGGTGGTGATGTCACCGTAGCGGCGCTGGCGAAGTAGCGCGTAGGCGGCGAGGATCTTGCGGGCATAGGCAGTCTTGTCCGGTCCCCGCAGCCGCCCGGCCAAAGCCTCGATCACACCATCCGGCATGCTCTCAGGCTCCAACGTCACGCTGATCACGCTGCGATAATCGCTGGCGATGGTGTGCCGCTGGTTGGGCAGGGTCACGATCAATTCGTCGGAGGTATGGACGTCGTCGATCGTCAGATGCAGGCTGCCCTTCACCGCGACATAGATATGGCAGCAGCCCGGGGTCCGCTTGCGGGGGCGGCCGAGCAGGCCGGCATAGAATACCCGTTCCGGCGTGATCAGCATCAAATGGTCGGATTCGCGACCTGTATCTTCCATTGGGGTCCTCCTCGCGCGGCTCTCTGGCCGCTGCGGACGGAGGTCACCTTAGCGGAAATTTGGGCGCTGTCACGATAGGATAGCGCTGTCAAAAGACACGGCCAGTCATTCCGCGGCCGTCCGCAGGACCGAACCCGGAACCCCGAGATTCTCAGGTGCGCAACGATGCGCCGTAGCTCGATGCTGCGCACCGCCACGGAATGACGGGCTGAAGCTTACGCCCGCACCCGCGGTGCGACGTTCTGCTCGACGCCTGCCCTCTGTTCCGCAGCAACCGCGCGCTTAAAGCCGTCGCGTTGCTGCAGGCGCGCCCAATAGGCTGCGACATTTGGCCCGAAATCCCTGGCCAGCCCAATATTGTCGGCAAGGCGGAGGGCATAACCAATGACAATGTCAGCGGCTGTGAAGCGGCCGGCGCACAAGGTTTCGGCATTTGCGGTGGCTGCCTCAACGGCGCGCAAGCGTCCCAGGAACCATTTCGCATAGTCTCCGGCGACCTGCGGATTGCGGCGCTCCTCCGGCTCGAGCTGGGTGTACCGGAGCACCAGCGTTTGCGGGAAGGTCAGCGTGGCATCGCTGAAATACATCCAGTTCAGGAACGCGCCGTAGGCGGGATCTTCGGGGCCGACCATCAGCGGCGTCGGACCATATTTCATGCCGAGATAGTGGCAGATGCCGGAGGATTCGGTCATCCGCGTCTCGCCGTCGATCAGGAAGGGGATCGTGCCGAGCGGATTGATGCCGAGATAATCCTTCGCGAACACCCGCGGCGGGAACGGCAGCATCTTCAATTCATAGGGCAGCCTCATCTCCTCCAGCATCCAGAGCGGGCGGAACGAGCGCGCGGCCTCGCAGTGGTAGAGCGTGATCATGACGCATTTCCTTTACTGCCGGGCAACGTGCCCATCATCTTGCAGAGGACCATCAGCATGACCTCGTCGGCACCGCCGCCGATCGAGGTCAGACGGCTGTCGCGATAGGCGCGGCTGACCGGCGTCTCGTTGGTAAAGCCCATTCCGCCCCAATATTGCAAGCAGGCGTCGGTGAGCTCACGGCCGAGTCGCCCGGCCTTCAGCTTGGCCATCGTGGCGAGCCTGGTGACGTCCTCGCCGGCGACCAGCTGCTCGGCGGCCCGATAGATCAGCGCGCGCAGCAGCTCGACCTCGGTCTGCATCTCCGCGAGCTTGAAGTGCACGACCTGATTGTCGAGGATCGACTTTCCGAACGCCTTGCGGTTGCGGGTGTATTCGATGGTCTGATCGATGATGTATTCATGCGCCTTCAGGCAGGCCGCCGCGCCCCAGAGCCGCTCCTCCTGGAACTGGATCATCTGGTAGGTGAAGCCTTTACCCTCCTCACCGATCCGGTTGCGCTTGGGCACGCGGACATCGTCGAAGAAAATCTGCGCGGTGTCTGACGAGCGCATGCCCATTTTGTCGAGTTTTCGCGCGATTGTGACGCCCTTGCTCTTCATGGGCACGCAGATCAGCGACTTGTTGCGATGGACGGGCCCCTCGCCCGTATTGGCCAGCAGGCAGATCCAATCGGCTTGCGTGCCGTTGGTAATCCACATCTTGCCGCCATTGATGACGTAATCATCGCCATCCGAGCGTGCATTGGTCTTGATCGAGGCGACGTCCGATCCTGCGCCGGGCTCGGAGACGCCGATGCAGGCGACATAGTCCCCCGAGATCGACGGCGCCAGAAACTCGTGCCGCACCTCGTCCGAGCCGAACCGCGCCAGCGCCGGCGTCGCCATGTCGGTCTGCACGCCGATGGCCATCGGGACACCGCCGCAAGTGATGGCCCCGAGCTCCTCTGCCATCATCAGCGCGTAGGAGTAGTCGAGACCTGAGCCGCCGAACTCCACGGGCTTGTTCAATCCGAGAAAGCCGAGGCTGCCCATCTTCTTGAACAGCTCATGCGCCGGAAAGATGTCGGCCTTCTCCCATTCATCGACATGAGGGTTGATCTCATTGGCGATGAATTTCTGCAAGGACCGGCGGATGTCGTCATGGTCGGTGAATAGCATGTCTTTCCCTTCGTCATTCCGGGACATCGCGGAGCGATGAGCCCGGAATCCATTCCCCTCCGGTAGTCGCTGCCCGATGGAATCCCGGCTCGCTCCGTTGCGCTCTGCGCCCCGGAATGACAGCCTCAATCACAAACCCATCTGCCTCGATGCCAGATCCTTCATGATCTCCTCGGTGCCGCCGCCAATGGCATTGACCTTGACCTCGCGGTAGATGCGCTCGGCTTTGATGCCGCGCATGAAGCCGGCGCCGCCGAAAATCTGCACCGCTTCCGAAGCGCAGAAGGCCATGGTTTGCGTCGCCTGATTCTTCATCATGCAGATTTCGGCGACCGGGCTTTCGCCCTGCTCGAGTCGCCAGGCCAGCATCTCCAGCATCGCCTGGGAGGCGGCGACCTTCTGCGCCATGTCGACGATCTTGTGGCGAATCACCTGATGCTGGGCGAGCGGCTTGCCGAAGGTCTTGCGCTCCTTGGCATAGGCAATCGCCTCATCCAGGCAGACCCGGGCGAAGGCGGTGCAGCTCGCGGCCATGCCCATGCGCTCGCTGTTGAAGTTCTGCATGATGATCTTGAAGCCCTGACCTTCCTCGCCGATCAGATTTTCGGCGGGCACGCGGCATTCGTCGAAATGCAACGTCGCGGTGTCGGAAGCCCACCAGCCCATCTTCTTCAGCTTCGTGCGCGACAGGCCGGGCCTGTTGCCCTCGATCAGTAGCAGGCTGACGCCGCCGGCGCCCTCGCTACCGGTACGCACCGCAACGGTCAGATAATCCGCACGCATCCCTGAGGTGATGAAGGTCTTCTCCCCGCTCACAACGTAGTGATCGCCGTCGCGCAGCGCCCGGGTGCGCAGGTTCGCGACATCGGAGCCGCCGCCCGGCTCGGTGATGGCGAGCGCTGAAATCTTCTCGCCAGCGAGGATTTGCGGCAGCACACGCGCCCTGATCTCGGGGCGCGCCGCGCGGGCGATCGGCGGCGAGCCGATGGTGTGGCTCATCAGGCTGGCACTGACACCGCCGGCACCAGCCTGCGCGAGCTCCTGGCTCGCCACGATCTTCATGAACTGGTCGGCGGCGATCCCGCCATATTCCTCCGGGAATCCGAGCCCCAACAGCCCGATCTCGGCCGCCTTGCGATAGAGCGCGCGCGGGAATTCGCCGGCTTCGTCCCATTCATGGGCGAAGGGCGCGATCTCCTTCTCGACGAAGCGGCGCATGACATCGCGAAAGGCGTCATGCTCCGCAGTGTAGAACGGGCTCTTCATGGCACTCTCGCCTCGTACGGATTCGCCTCGGCCAGCATGGCCGGAACTTTGTTGGTTTCACTTGCGCCAAGTGGCTGGCCGGAGAGGGCCGGTCCTCTTCAAGCGCCAGCAACTTGACGCAAGACGATTTTCGCTCCTCGCAGGCCAACTCCGGATCAAAAATATGGTGCACACAACTCCGGCTGGCCCAGCAAGGCCACGCCGGGCCTGGTGCATGGCAATAAATAACATGGCGGCGCAAGAGCGCCGAGGGAGGGATATGTGGCCGTTCGTTACTACGACTGGATCGCTCATCATGGCCGGCGCACGCCCGGCAAGGTGGCAGTCATCGACCTCGCCAGTGAGCGCCGCTTCACCTATTCGGAGCTCGATGCCCGTGTCTCGCGCCTCGCCTCATTCCTGCGCCACACGCTCAACGTCTCGCGCGGTGACCGCGTCGCGGTGCTGGCGCTGAACACCACCGATACGCTGGAGGTGCAGTTCGCCTGCGGACGGCTCGGCGCCATCTTCGTGCCGCTGAATACCCGCCTCACCGTTCCCGAACTCCAGTTCATCACGGGCGACTGCGCGCCGAAGGTGATGATCCACGACGCCGACCTGGCCGAGACGGCGCTGAGCGTGGCGAAGCTCTGCGGTGTCGCAACCAGCCTGCTGCTCGGCCCCGGCGGGGCCTATGAGGCTGGCATCGACGCCGCCAAACCGCTCGACCGCGCCGAAGAAGTCACGCTCGATGACGTCTCGACCATCATGTACACGTCGGGCACGACCGGACATCCGAAGGGCGCGACCATCACCCATGGCATGACCTTCTGGAATTGCGTCAATCTCGGCGGCCCGGCCTGCATCGGACTGTCCTCGGTGCTGCTCACCGTGCTGCCGCTGTTCCACACCGGTGGTCTCAATTGCTACACCAATCCGGTGCTGCATGCCGGCGGCACGGTGATGATCATGCGCGCCTTCGATCCCGGCACTGCGCTCGGCCTCATCAACGATCCCGCGCAGGGCATCAACGTCTTCTTCGGCGTGCCCGCGATCTACCAGTTCATGGCGCAACACCCCGCCTTCGCGACCACCGATCTCAGCCGGCTGATCGTCGGCGGTGTCGGCGGCGCGCCGATGCCGGTGGCGCTGCTGAAAGTGTGGGAAGCGCGCGGCGTCGCGCTTCAGCAGGGCTATGGCATGACCGAGACATCGCCGGCCGTGCTGGTGCTCGATCGCGAGGATGCTGCGCGCAAGGCCGGCTCCGCTGGCAAGCCGGTGCTGCACACCGAGGTCCGCATCGTGCGACCCGACGGCAGCGATGCCGATGTCGGCGAGGTCGGCGAACTCTGGGTCAAGGGGCCCAACATCACGCCCGGTTACTGGAACAGGCCGGAAGCAAACAAGACGTCGTTTACGGACGGCTGGCTGCATACGGGCGATGCCACACGCGTCGACGAAGAAGGTTTCTACTACATCGTCGACCGCTGGAAGGACATGTACATTTCCGGCGGCGAGAACGTCTATCCGGCCGAGGTCGAGAACGTCCTGCATCAGCTCAACGCCATCGCGGAAGCCGCAGTGATCGGGATTCCCGATCCGCAATGGGGCGAAGTGGGCCTTGCCATCGTTGCGGTCAAGCCGGGCCAGAAGCTGACCGAGGCCGAAGTTTTCGCACATTGCGGGGCCAACCTCGCGCGCTTCAAATGCCCGCGCCAGATCCGCTTCGTCGAGGCGCTGCCGCGCAACGCCACCGGCAAGATCCACAAGCCGACCTTGCGCAAGGAGTTCTCGGTGGCTTCCGAAGTCGACGAGAAAGTCGCCACCGCCTGACCAAAGCGCCCCCTCGTGGGCGCTTTTTCTTTTCGAAGTGCCTGCTCCAACCCACAAGAAAGCCCCAAGGAATTGCCATGAAAAACAAGAAACTCGCCCTGCTCGCCGCGGCAGCGGCACTGTCATTGCTCTCGGTACAAGGTGCCTACGCGCAAAAGAAATACGACACCGGTGCCAGCGACACCGAGATCAAGATCGGCAATGTCGAAGCCTATTCCGGTCCGGCTTCCGCCTACGGCATCATCGGCAAAACCGAGGAAGCCTATTTCAAGATGATCAACGACCAGGGTGGCATCAACGGCCGCAAGATCAACTGGATCTCCTATGATGACGGCTACTCGCCGCCCAAGACCGTCGAACAGGTTCGCAAGCTGATCGAGAGCGATGAGGTGTTCCTGGTCTTCAACGCGCTGGGCACCCCGACCCAGACGGCCGTGCAGAAATATCACAACGTCAAGAAGGTGCCGCAGCTCTTCCTTGCAACAGGCGCCAGCAAATGGAACGACCCGAAGGGTTTTCCCTGGACCATGGGCTTTCAGCCGAGCTACCGGGTCGAGGCACGGATCTTCGCTAAGTACATCTTGCAGGCGAAGCCCGATGCCAAGGTCGCGATCTTCTATGCCAATGACGATTTCGGCAAAGACTACGTCGCCGGCATCAAGGAGATCTTCGGCGAAAAAGCCTCTTCGCTGATCGTGGCGGAGGAGAGCTACGAGACCACCGAGCCGTCGATCGATTCCCACATCGTCAAGCTGAAGGGCACCGGCGCCAATGTCCTCGTCAATATCTCGACGCCGAAATTCGCGGCGCAGGCGATCAAGAAGATCGCCGAGCTTGAATGGAAACCGATGCATGTGATGACCGACGTGTCGATCTCGATCGGCGCGGTGATGAAGCCCGCCGGCCTCGATGCTTCGGAAGGCGTGCTGTCTGCGACCTATTTGAAGGACGCGTCCGACCCGCAATGGAAGGACGACGAGGGCATAAAGAAGTTCATTGCCTTCATCGACAAGTACATGCCGGGCGCCAACGTCTCCGATACCAATCTCGTCTACGGCTACGCCGCCGCGCAGACCCTGGTCCAGACGCTGAAGCAGTGCGGGGACGAGCTGACCCGGGAGAACGTGATGAAGCAGGCTGCCAGCCTGAACGGCTTTGCGCCGGACACGCTGATCCCCGGTATCAAGGTTAACACCGGCGCCAACGATTTCGCGCCGATCGAGCAGCTCAAGATGATCCGCTTCAAGGCTGGTCAGTGGGAACTGTTCGGGGATATCATCAGCGCGGAAACGGGCGGCTAATCCGCATCAGCTCGACATGCCCAAGCAAGATAGCGGCCGAAAGGGCCGCTATCTTTGGCGCGAATGCATTCAAAGCGTGGCTACCCCGGCAGGAAGAGCGCGAAGCGCTCCTCCACCGTGCGTCGCAGATGCTTTCGATACAAAGCTTGATTGGCGTCATCGGGCGCGATCCTTCCCAAAGACGGCTCGGGGGTTTTTGAGCGCGATTCTTGCGGAATGTTGCCGTTGACGACGTGATCGACATCACCCGCCGCGACGGCAGGCACTTTCGCTATCGCGCCGACTCATCTGCGGTGGTGCATTTCGATGCATCGGCCATCGATCCCGCGACAGAGCGGTTTGAACTGGTGTTGATCACATGTTGGCCGTTCGATGCCGTCATGGCCGGTCCGGAGCGCTACATCCTGCACGCCGTCTTGATTGATCCCGACTGCTAGCTTTTCAATCCGCTCGAAGATGCTGCTAAGGTGCCGGCCCGCGATGCGTGGAGCAACCGACGGATCGCCATTCCGTCATACGGCATACCTTTCTGATGGTTGCCACTGCGGCGAACTCGCCATAGAAAAGCGTGACGCGCCACCAAAAACAAGAACAGGTGAGGTCACGCCATGGAAGCTCAGGTGTCCGCTGCGTCGGTTTCTCTCCATCGATGGTCTCCCCCACCCGACGCCGGCGACGTGGTCAAGGGCATCCATGCCATGCTGCACCCGCGCAACATCGTGCTGGTGGGCGCGACCGACAAGCCCGGCAACTATGCCGAGCGCATCTGGAACAATCTGATCAAGTATGGCTACGAGGGCGGGCTCTATCCGGTCAACGCCAGGCGCGACACCATCTGGGATGTCCCTTGCTACAAGGACTTTGCCAGTCTTCCCGAGCAGCCCGATCACGTCCTGGTGCTGGTGCCGGCGCGCTCTGCGGTGCAGGTGATCCGCGATGCCGCCGCGGCCGGCGCGCGTTCGGCCACCATCGTCACCTCGGGCTTCAGCGAGTTGCAGGACGACGACAGTCAGAAGCTCGCCGCCGAATTGCAAGCAGCCGTGCGCGAGACGGGACTTGCGGTCACGGGACCGAACTGTCTCGGCAATTTGAGTGCCGGCGAAAAGCTCTTCACCAATATCGACGATCGTATCGTCACCATGGAGCAGGGGCCGGTGGCGATCGCCGGACAATCCGGCGCCATCGTCATGGCGATCCGCCAGGCGCTGGAGGACCGGGGTGTCGGCGTCGGCTACATGGTGACGACCGGCAATGAGGCCGGGCTCGAGACGCCGGACCTGATGCGCTATTTCGCCGAGGACCCGAGCATCAAGGTGATCGTCGTCTATCTCGAAGGCGTGCGCAATACCAAGGCGTTCCGCGACGCGTGCAAGGCGGCGCGCGCCGCGAGCAAGCCCGTGATCGCGCTCAAGCTCGGCGCGTCGGAGGGCGGCCGCGCTGCGGCGATGGCGCATACCGGTGCACTCGCCGGGTCGATCGAGACATTCGATGCCATTGCAACCCGCGAAGGCGTGATTCGGGTCGGTGGGCTCGACGAGCTGATCGAGACCACCGAGTGCTTCGTCCACGCCGTGGCACCCAGAGGCGACCGGCTCGCCGCGGTCACCTTGTCCGGCGGCAAGCGCGGCATGCTGATCGACGCTTTCTATGCCGTGGGCTTGAATTTCGCGCCGCTGAGCCCCCATGTCAGCTCGGAGCTGGCAAAGATGCTCGGCCCGGGCTCGATCGTCGGCAATCCACTCGATGCAGGGTTTGCCGCCGTGGTCGATCCCTCCGTCTACATGAGGTCGATCAAGCTGATGATCGACGATCCCGATATCGACGTCGTCATCATCGACGCTGAGCTGCCGAAGGCGCCGCACGAGCTGCGCGAGCGCAATCTTCGCATCGTCAATGAGATGGCGAGCAGGGCCGCAAAGCCCGTGATCTATATCAGCGCGATGTCGATCGGCTTCACCGAGTTCACCAAGGCGCTGCGCAAATCGCTGCCGCATCTGGCGGTGATGCAGGGCATGGACCGCGCGGTGACCGCGATCAAGTCGCTGCTCGATTACGCAAAGCTGCGCAAGGAAGTTCCGGACATCGTCTCACGCTCGAAGCCGGGCGCACGTGCCGTGCTCGAGAAGACGCTGAAGTCGGCGAGCGGCGCCGCGCTCGACGAGGTTGCCTCCAAGAAGCTCCTGAAAGCATACGGCATCCCGATCTCGAAGGAGGCAATTGCGCAGACGGCGGCGGAAGCTGTGAAGATCGCCAAGCAGATCGGTTTCCCGGTTGTCGCTAAAGTCGTTAGCGCCGAGATCCTGCACAAGTCCGACATCGGTGGCGTGGTGCTGAACCTCAACAGTGCCGCCGAGGTGAAGAAGGCGTTCGCCGACATCACGGCTCGGGTGAAGAAGCTGAAGGGCAAGCCCAAGCTCGACGGCATCCTGATCGCGCAGCAGGTCAGGGCCGAGCTCGAGCTCGTTGTCGGCGCCTCGCTCGATGCCGAGATGGGGCCGGTCGTGCTGTTCGGCACCGGCGGCATCGACATTGAGCTGATGAAGGACGTCGCACTCGCCGGCGCGCCGCTGGACGAGGCCGAGGCGCGGCTTCTGATCGGTCGCACCAAGGCCGGAGTCAAGATGCGCGGCTATCGTGGCAGGCCGACGCTGCACGAGACCTCCGCAGTGAAGGCGCTCGTCGGCCTGTCCAGCCTGATCGCAGACGCCGGCGACCGGATCGCCTCGATCGACATCAACCCGTTCCTGATCAACACCAAGACGGGCGTGGCCGTCGACGCCCTCATCGTCCTGAACAACGCTGCGGCAAAGCGCGCGGCCGGGCATTGAGATGAGGTAGAGCCGGGTTAGCGGAGCGTAATCCCCGAATTTGCGCTCCTGCATGGGAGAGACGTGGCGGGTTACGCTTCGCTAACCTGCCCTACGTAACATGCGGCCAAAGTCTATCCGGGCTGCTTCCAACTTCTCCGCTTTGGCCGTAAAATCCTCCCTGCATGGCACGCGCGAGCAATCTCGTGATCGGAACGGCGACGCTGGCGGCGATCGCCGTGGCGTTCGGCGTCCTGCTCGGCGTGCAGAAATGGCGCACCATCCAAAGCCGCAGCCAGTTGCGCGTGGTGTTCGAAGGCGGCTCCGCCAGCGGACTGCGTCGCGGCGGGCCGGTCAATTTCGACGGTGTGCCTGCGGGCCAGATCTTGTCGATCAAGCTGGACAGTCCCGGCAGGATCGTGGCGCTCGTGATGCTCGACAACACCGCACCGATCCGCAAGGACACCGTCGCAGGCATCGAGTTCCAGGGTCTCACGGGCGTCGCCGCGATCTCGCTGATCGGGGGTGCCCCCTCCGCGCCGCCGGTGCCGCTGGACTTGGACGGCGTTCCCATACTGACCGCCGATCTCAGCGATGCCGAGTCCATCGTCGATGCCCTGCACAGCGTCGACCGTACGATCGTGAGCAACGCCCCTGCGATCAAGGAGGGCCTGCGCACATTCGAGAACTACACCGCCGATCTCAGGAGCAAGGGCGGCGAAGTCGACTCCGTCATGGCGAAGGTCGACAGCGCCTTCGCGGACTTCGACAAGGCCGTCACGAAGATCGAGGGCGTGGTGCCCGGCTTCGTCGACGGCAAGGCCGACGAGCTGTTCGAGAAGATACAGGGATTGCACGAGCTCGCCGACACCATGAAGAAGAAATCGGCAAGCTACCTCGAGGACATCCGCCGTTCGCTGCTCGACGTCAGCGAGACCGCCAACAAGATGGCGGGAACGCCCATGGCGCCGCGGCCGCCGCGAAGGCCTGAGCAGCAGAAGCGGTGACCTCTTCGTTATCCTTGCTGAAGGAAGGTCACCGCGACTGCTGCGACCAAGACTAATCTTGGCCAGAATGCCCGGCGAGTTGCCGTGACACTCCGACGCGAGCAACTGGCTCGCTCGTTGGCCGCCAGGCCAAGGCCCTTCCACTTAGCCGCGGCACCGCCCGATGGAAGGCCGCTTACATTCACGGCCGATCGTGTGACGTGCGCCTGTGACGGCCGATGCTCGGCGCGCCCTATACGGCTTTACAATCGTGGCGTGCCGCTGCTCCCGCAATCCCCTCACCCATACACAAACGCCGCATCGTCCAGGTCCGTCTTCGGAATCTCGTCCTTCTCGGTCCAGTAGTCCTGACTGTGCTGCCATTCTGGCTTGTCGCCGCGCTTCGGCAACAGGTCCATATTGCGTATCATGTATCCGGGGTTGAAGTTTTCCGGATCGATCCAGGGCAGGATCGGCATGTTGTGGTCTTCGGGGCGCAATCTCACCTCGACCTTCTTTGCGCCTTTGCCCTTCATATGGCTGAGCAGCCGACAGACGAAATCGGCGACAAGGTCGACGCGCAGCGTCCAGCTCGCGCGGAAATAGCCGAACACCCAGACCATGTTCGGCACACCCGTGAACATCATGCCGCGATAGGTGACGGTGTCGCCGAAGGCGAGCGGCTTGCCGTCGATCTCGAAGGCGATGTCGCCCAGGGCGGCCAGGTTGAAGCCGGTCGCGGTGACGATGACGTCGGCTTCGAGCAGCTTGCCGGATTTGAGCTGGATGCCGTTCTCGGCGAAGCACTCGATCTCGTCGGTAACGACCGAGGCCTTGCCGCTGGCAATCCCCTTGAACAGATCGGCATCCGGCACGAAGGCGATGCGCTGCCGCCACGGCCGGTACTTTGGCGTGAAATGGGTCTCGACGTCGTAGTCGGGGCCGAGGACCGCGCTGATTTGACCGATCAGCTCCTTCTTCACCTGCTCCGGCTTGGAGACGCAAAGCTTGGTGAATGCATCCTGCTCGAACAGAATCTTGCGCCGGACGATCTCATGAATCCATTCCTCGTCGACTTGAAGCCTGCGCAGCTCCTCCGCGATTTCGATGGCGTTGCGACCGAGCCGGAAATAGGTCGGCGAGCGCTGCAGCATCGTGACATGCGCGCACTTGTCCGCGATGTTCGGAACAAGTGTTGCCGCGGTCGCGCCGGAGCCGATCACGATCACCTTCTTGCCCGTGAGATCGACGTCGTCGGGCCATGTCTGCGGATGGACGATGCGGCCCTTGAACCGGTCCATCCCCTTCCATTCTGGCGTGTAACCCTCCGAATGCCGGTAATAGCCCTGGCACATCCAGAGGAAGTTTGCGGTGAAGGTCTTCGGCTCGCCGGTGTCGGTCGCTACCGCCTCGATGGTCCAGAGACTTTGCTCACTCGACCAGCTCGCGGAATTGATCTTGTGCTTGTAGCGAATGTGCTTCGCGAGATCGTTCTCTTCGATCACCTCGTTCATGTAGGCGAGGATCTCTTCGGCGGTCGCGATCGGCGGTCCGACCCAGGGCTTGAAGCGATAGCCGAAGGTGTGGAGATCGCTGTCCGAACGGATACCGGGATAACGATGTGTGATCCATGTGCCGCCGAAGCTCGCCTGCGTCTCCAGAATGACGAAGCTCGTGCCCGGAAGCTGCTTGGTGAGATGATAGGCGCTGCCGATGCCGGAGATGCCGGCGCCGACGATCAGCACGTCGAAATGTTCGGAAGCTTGCTTGGTAGCGGTGTGACCGCGAACAGCGACATTCATTGTTGCTTGTTGCCTTGCTCGTTTTTCGTGGCCGGCCTTGACTGGACGGCGCGTTTCCTCCGCGACAGGCAGTGTCGCCCATCGCGCTTCCGTTTCAACATGACATAGATCCGGTCGCGGTCAAATCACAGTGCCGCACCCCAGCTCCGTGCGGTCTGCAAGATCCAATCCCGGTAGAGCGTGAGCGGAGTGACCCCGGTCAACCCGCCGCAACCTGCGGCGCCGTTCGGCCCGGTCGACCAACTGACGACGCCAACGAGCACGGCACCGTTCGGCTTGTCCTCGAACACCGGTCCGCCGGAATCGCCGGTACAAGCGCCGATTCCGTCACGAACACCGTTGGTTAGGGGATCAACTAGCCGGATCTGCAGCGTGCCGGGCTGGCCGGTGGCGACCAGCGCAGCCACACGCGTAATGCCACCGCTCTTGCCATCACCGCGAACTGTGACGCCGACGCCGGCGATGGTAAAGCGGCTGCCGACGCGGATTGGAATATCCGGTGCACCGACCGGCACCGTCGATTTTCCCTTCAGTGGAATTTCCAGTTGCAGCAGTGCCACGTCGGCGGTCGCCCGATGCGCCTGCATCGCCTGCATGTTGAAATTCGGATGGATCGCGACAGAACGGACGTTCAGCAATTGCGGCTGGCCGTCGCCGCCGCGATCGACAATCTTGTAGTCCGCGCCGGGCTGCACGCAGTGAGCGACCGTCAGCACCAGCTTCGGTGCAATCAGGCTGCCGGTGCAAAAATTGCCGCGCGAGCCAACGATGGTGACGATGGCGCGCGCGACACCCTCCGCTTGCGGCGTGCCGCCGCCGACGATGGCGCGAGCAGGCGTGGCGAGCAGCAGAATGGCGGTGATGAATGTCGCAATTGTCTTCATGGGAACACGTCTGGCAGGCCCTTCGGTCAAGGGGCGGAGTTTGCTTCAGGCTGGCCCTTGCCGATAGCGCGTGCTAGCCGTCTTGTCAGCCATCCTGGCACTGAATTGACGAGGACGGGACCTTGACGATCGAGGCTGTGATCTTTGATTTTGGCGGCGTGTTGACGAGCTCACCGTTCGAGGCGTTCGCCCGGTTCGAGACCGAGCGTGGCCTGCCCATCGACATCATACGGCGCACCAACGCCGCCAACCATCTGGAAAATGCCTGGGCCAAGTTTGAACGCGCCGAGGTGGATATCGACACGTTCGATCTTTTGTTCGCCGAGGAATCACGAGCGCTTGGCGCAGAAGTGCGCGGGCGCGACGTGCTGCCGCTGCTCCAGGGCGATCTGCGTCCCGAGATGGTCGAGGCGCTGAAGCGCATCAAGGCGCAATTCAAGACCGGCTGCATCACCAACAACCTGCCGGCCAACGCCATCGGCAGCCTGACGGGACGCACGCTCTACATTGCCGAGGTGATGGCACTGTTCGATCACGTCATCGAGTCCGCCAAAATCGGCCTGCGCAAACCCGATCCACGCATCTACCGGCTGATGGTCGAGACGCTGAAGGTTGATCCCAACAATTGCGTTTATCTCGACGATCTCGGCGTCAATCTCAAGCCGGCTCGCGAGATGGGCATGACCACGATCAAGGTCACCAGCGGGGCCCAGGCCATCGCCGAGCTCGAGGTCGCGACGGGGTTGAAGCTCTGCTAGTCCAACCTATTCTGCAGCGGAGGCGATCCGCTCCGGAAACGCGGCCGCGAGCGAGGCGCGGTCGGGCTTCAGCACGCCGCGCTCGGTGATGAGGCCGGTCACGAGCCGCG
Organism: Bradyrhizobium sp. 159; assembly: GCF_023073795.1. Classification (NCBI taxonomy): domain Bacteria; kingdom Pseudomonadati; phylum Pseudomonadota; class Alphaproteobacteria; order Hyphomicrobiales; family Nitrobacteraceae; genus Bradyrhizobium; species Bradyrhizobium sp. 159. The sequence continues at coordinate 54,045 of NZ_JADPKE010000059.1, forward strand.
CCGGTGTCACATCGAATGCATAATTCGCGACCGGGGAGCCCTCCGGCACGATGCGCACCGTCTCCAGTCTCCCATCCGCGGTGCGGCCGGTCATGTCGGTGACCTCAGAGCCACTGCGCTGCTCGATCGGGATGTCACGGATGCCGTCATGGACGGCGAAATCGATCGTCGGCGACGGCAGCGCCACGTAGAACGGCACACCGTTGTCGTGCGCGGCGAGCGCCTTCAGATAGGTGCCGATCTTGTTGCAGACGTCGCCATTGGCAGCGACGCGGTCGGTGCCGACGATGGCGAGGTCGACCATGCTGTGCTGCATCAGATGGCCACCGGTATTGTCCGGGATCACCGTGTGCGGCACGCCGTGATGGCCGAGCTCCCAAGCCGTGAGCGAGGCGCCCTGATTGCGCGGGCGGGTCTCGTCGACCCAGACATGGATCTTGATGCCGCGCTCATGCGCAAGATAGATCGGCGCCGTCGCGGTGCCCCAGTCGACCGTCGCAAGCCAGCCGGCGTTGCAATGAGTGAGAACGTTGACCGTATCGCCCGGCTTCTTCGCCGCGATCGCCTCGATCAGCTTCAGGCCGTTGCCGGCAATGCCGCGGTTGATTTCGACGTCCTGCTCGACGATCTCGTCGGCGCGCGCGTAGGCCGCCTCCGCCCGTTCAACCGGATCGATCGGTGCGAGCCTCGCGCGCATCTCGTCCAGCGCCCATTTCAGATTGATCGCGGTCGGCCGCGCCACGACGAGCGTGTCATAGGCACGCTTCAGGCCGGCGTCGGAGGCGTCCTCGCGCATCGCGAGCGCGATGCCGTAAGCGGCGGTGGCGCCGATCAGCGGCGCGCCGCGCACCAGCATGTCGCGGATGGCGACCGCCGCCTCCTCGCATGACGTCAGCTCCGCAACAACAAACTCGTGGGGCAACCTGCGCTGGTCGATCGCGCCGACCGACCAGCCGTCGCGCTGGCGCCAGATGCTGCGAAAATGCTTGCCGTCGACCTTCATGGCATTCTGCCTTTCGTCTCAACCGCGCAGGATGCGCCCCGCCACCGCATCGAGTTTCTTCAAAAGCTCGGGATCCCGGGCCTCGTGCGCCGTGATCAGGGCGGTGTCGAGCGCGCGATCCGAGCCGATCGGGCACGGCTCATGTTCGCGCGGAAAATCCCTTGCCAGCCGCGCGACCAGCGCCTTCGCCTTGTCGGCGTTCGAATTCAGCACACGGATGATGTCCTGCACGGTCACGGCATCGTGGTCGGGATGCCAGCAGTCGAAATCCGTCACCATCGCAACGGTGGCATAGCAAATTTCGGCTTCCCGCGCGAGCTTGGCCTCGGGCATGTTGGTCATGCCGATCACGGAATAGCCCAGCGTCTTGTAAGTCATGCTCTCCGCATAAGTGGAGAATTGCGGCCCCTCCATGCAGACATAGGTGCCGCTACGCGCGATTGCGATCCCCTCGGCTTCGGCCGCTGCGGCAAGATGGATTCGCAGCCGTGGCGAGACCGGATGGGCCATCGAGACATGGGCGACGCAGCCGCGGCCGAAGAACGAGCTCTCGCGCTTGTGGGTGCGGTCGACGAACTGATCGACCAGCACGAAGGTGCCGGGCGGAAGTTCCTCCCTGAAGGAGCCGCAGGCCGACAGCGAGATCAGGTCGGTGACACCTGCGCGCTTCAGGACGTCGATATTGGCGCGGTAGTTGATGTCGGAGGGCGACAGTCGGTGTCCCTTGTCGTGCCGCGGAAGGAACACGATCGGCAAGCCGGCGATGGAGCCGCGGCGCAGGGGCGCTGACGGCTCGCCCCAGGGGCTCTTGATCTCCTCTTCGTGCGCACCCTCTAGGCCCGGCAGATCATAGATGCCGGAACCGCCGATGATGCCCAATACCGCCTGCGTCATGCCTGCTCCATCCCATCCGCCACGTGCGACATGGTCAAGCTATGCCAGTTTTGCGCCAGATTTGGAACGGGGTGGTGGTGTGGTCAGGAAACGGGCGCTATCGCCACGCCATCGGTGTCGCCTTGGCGAAAGCAGGACCCATACTGCGACGTCTATCGGTTGCGAACGGTCTTTGTCCCGAACGACCGGTCTCCGCAAAACTGCTCCCTGGGAAATGGGTCTTGGCTTTCGCCAGAACGACCGCAGTGGTTCAACTAAGCTGCGTTCGCCGGCTGCAGCTGAGCTGCGATCATCCGCTCCAGCGTCTCGACGGTCTGGAAATTCTCCGGCGTGATTTCGGCTTGCGGGATGGTGAAGTCGAACTCGGCCTCGACGCCGAGCATCAGATTGACCATGTCCATCGAGGTCAGGCCGACATCGACGAGCTTCGCCGATGGCGTGATGTCCGCCGTGAGCGAGTTCTGTTCGATGATGCCCTTCACCAGCTTGATGATGCGATTGCGCATGTCGGTATTGAAAGCCTGCATCGGCAAATTCCCATCTGTCTATCGGAGGCGGACCGGACTGCCGGCTACGATGGGCACGGCCAGTCGATCCCGCAATGGGCGCGAGGATTACTTCGTCCTTCTTAGTAAACGATGACTCAGATTGACTAAAATTTGGAGGGCTCTTCCAGAATCCTAACGGGTCCGCTGAATTTCGGCCCCCTCCAACAACCTGACCTTAACTGTTCGTTCGGAATTGGGCTTTGTTTACCCTCTATTTCATCGACGAATTTGAATTAAATCCGTAGCCTCGTCTCACAAGCAAAGATGGTCGGAGGATCGCCGGCGGCATCGCGAATGATGGCGGCGATCTCGAACGGCGAACCGGAGGCGGACGAGCATGAACGTGCGTGAAGCAGTCCTCACTGTCGACGAAACGCAGACGAGCTTTCTCGAGCAGGGCCCCTCCCTGATCGAGCGTGCCGCCCGGACAGCCGCTGCCGCAGCGGCCGACGCAGACGGGGTCGATCGCGACGCCCGCTTCCCCCACAAGGCTTTCGAGGTTGCGCGCGAGCAGAAACTGCTTGGCGTCATGATCCCGGTCGAATTCGGCGGCTTTGGCGCCTCAATCTACGATGTCACCGACATCTGCTATACGCTCGGAGGCGCCTGCGCTTCCACCGCGATGATCTACGCGATGCACCAGACCAAGGTTGCCTGCGTCGTCAGGCACGGCCACGGCATCCCCTGGATGGAAACCATGATGCGCCGGGTCGCGCGCGACCAGTGGCTGCTCGCCTCTTCCACCACCGAGGGACAGAACGGCGGCAACATCCGCGCCAGCGCCGCCGCCGTCGATCACGCCGGCGACATCGTGTCGCTAGTACGCGACGCCACCGTGATCTCCTACGGCGCCGAAGCCGACGGTCTCGTCACCATCGCCCGCCGCGCCACTGACGCTGCCGCTTCCGACCAAGTGCTGCTGGCACTCGCCAAGGACGATTATTCGCTGAAGCGCACGCTGGGTTGGGAAACGCTCGGCATGCGCGGCACCTGCTCGACCGGTTTCGAGCTGAAGGTGGATTGCCCCGCCGACCGCGTTTTCCCGGAATCCTATGACAAGATCCACGCCCAGACCATGACGCCATTCGCGCATCTATGCTGGTCGTCCGCTTGGGCCGGCATTGCCGCCGCCGCGGTGACCCGTGCGCAGGCCTTCATTCGCAAAGCGGCCCGCAGCTCCGGCGGACAAATGCCGCCGGCCGCGGCGCATTTCACCGCCGCGAAGATGTCACTCGCAAAGCTGCGCGCGCTGATCGCTGCCAACATCGACGCCTTCGCCGGCGCCGAGCATGACGAGCGCGCGCTGAGCTCGCTCGACTTCCAATCCTCGATCACGCTTTTAAAGGTGCAGGCCTCCGAGCTCGCGGTCGAGACTGTGATGCATGCGATGCGCACAGCGGGCCTTTCCGGCTACCGCAACGACGGTGAGTTCACCATGGGCCGCCACCTGCGCGACGTTCTGTCGTCGCCGATCATGATCAACAATGACCGTATTCTCGCCAACGCCGCGACATCGACGCTGATGAGCGGCGTTCCATTGAGCCTTCGTGACTGACGTGCCTTCATGACCGACTAGCCTTGGCGACTGAACCAACAAGAACAATTTGAGATAGCAGGACATCAACTCCATGAACATTGCCGTCCTCCCCAATTCGCCCGCGACCGCACCAGAGATCATCGATCCGCTCGATCATCTCATCGACAAGCTATTCCACCGCATGGGCTCGGACGGGGTCTACGCCCGCACCGCGCTCTACGAGGGCATCGTCGAGAAGCTCGCCACGCTGATCACTGGCCATCGCGAGGCCGGAACCGAGGTGATGCGCTTTCCGCCGGTGATGAGCCGGGCTCAGCTGGAGAAATCCGGCTACCTCAAGAGCTTTCCGAACCTGCTCGGCTGCGTCTGCGGGCTGCACGGCACCGAACGCGAGATCAACGCTGCGGTGAGCCGCTTTGATGCCGGTGGCGACTGGACCTCATCGCTCTCGCCGGCCGACCTCGTGCTGTCGCCAGCCGCCTGCTATCCCGTCTACCCGATCGCAGCAAGCCGAGGCCAATTGCCGAAGGGCGGTCTGCGCTTCGACGTCGCCGCCGATTGCTTCCGCCGCGAGCCGTCAAAGCATCTCGACCGCCTGCAATCGTTCCGGATGCGCGAATATGTCTGTATCGGCAGCCCCGATGACGTCGCCGACTTCCGCGAGCGCTGGATGGTGCGCGCGCAGGCGATCGCCCGCGACCTCGGCCTGACCTTCCGCGTCGACTACGCCAGCGATCCTTTCTTCGGCCGCGTCGGCCAGATGAAGGCGGTGAGCCAGAAGCAGCAGCAGCTGAAGTTCGAGCTCCTGATCCCGCTGCGCTCGGAGCAGCAGCCGACCGCCTGCATGAGCTTCAACTATCACCGCGAGCATTTCGGCACGACCTGGGGCATTCAGGATGCCAATGGCGAGCCGGCCCACACCGGCTGCGTTGCCTTCGGCATGGACCGGCTCGCGGTCGCCCTGTTTCACACCCACGGCACTGATACCGCTTCCTGGCCAGCCAGGGTGCGGGACGTCCTGGGCTTACAGCCGCATGTTGCGGCCGAGGCCCACGGCGAAGGCTGGCGCTAACGGAACTCACGAGGCTGACCATTTCCACGGGCAAGACGAGCGTGATCCACACCAAGGTCCGATGCCGCGAAATCACCGAGCCCGATGTCGAAGCCATCGCGGACCTGCTGACGGGCGGCTTCATCGGCCGCTCGCGGGACTATTGGATACAAGGCCTGCGCCGGCAGGCTTTCCGGACCGTGCCGGAGGGCTATCCGCGCTTCGGCTACATGCTCGAGGATGACGGCACACCGGTCGGCGTACTGCTATTGATCTACACGGCGCGCCAGCACGGCGAAGAGACCGCCATCCAGTGCAATTTGTCGAGCTGGTATGTCGATCCGGCCTACCGCAACTACGCGCCGCTGCTGACCAAGATCGCGCAGCGGCACAAGGACGTCACTTATCTCAACATCAGCCCGGCGCCGTGGACCTGGCCGATCATCGAGACGCAGGGCTTTCGCGCCTATTGCTGCGGGATATTCTTCTCGGTGCCTGCGCTGGCGCGCCCCCCGCGCTGGAGCACGATCGAGGTGATCTCGCCGCACGCCAAGGCGATCCAGGGGCTTGGCGAACCCGAGACCGAGTTGCTGACACGCCATGCGCGCTACAATTGCCTCAGCCTCGTCTGCCGCACACCGGAGGGAACGTTCCCCTTCATCCTGCAACCGGTGCGCATCCGCCGCGGCTTCATTGCGCCGCCTGCGATGAAGCTGATCTACTGCCGCAACACCGCCGAATATGCCACTTGCGCCGGCCGGATCGGCCGGCTGTTGCTGCGGCTCGGCAAGATTGCGGTGGCCGTCGATTCCAACGGCCCGCTTCCCGGCCTCGTCGGCCTCTACACCGAACGGCGCGGCCGCAAATATTTCAAGGGCCCGCACCGGCCGCAGCTCGCCGATCTCACCGACACGGAACTGGTGCTGTACGGGCCTTGAGCAGGCCGGCAGGCTGCGCCTTGGCCCGTCATCCGGAGGTGCTCGCCCTGTGCAGCGCGGCACGCCTCGAAGGATGAACCGGCCGCGATGCAGCCGGCCCGACGCCCTTCCAGATCTCAGCTATGCTCCGGCACCTCAGGATGACAGTGATACTCCGTGCACACGCATCTCTGCACCGCCGGTCACTCTCCGTAAACTACTGCCCTTAAGGGAATTTTCCGGCCTCTTCGCTACCCTCGGCGGCTGAATTACGTCGCGTTAAGTCTATTGCCCGCCGAGATCCACGACTCTCATGATGTCGACCCGCGAGAACGAGCATGGTGCACACCGCGAACAGGCCCCCGAGGCCCTGGTCGCGCTCAGCCAGCTTGCGCTCGACCACATGGAGCAGGGCGTCTGCGTCTACGATGCCCACAACCGGATCGTGCTGGTCAATCAGCGCTACCTCACGCTGTTCGACATGTCGGCCGATATCGTGCGGGTGGGCACGAGCTATCGCGAGGTGCTTGCCCACAGCGCGACGCGCGGAAACTTTCCGCAGGACGAGATTGATGCACTTTACTCGGCGCGGTTGGCGCAAATTGCAGGGGGCAAGCCATTCCGCACCGAACAGCGGCTTGCCAGCGGCCTCGTCATGGCGCTCGAGCTGAAGCCTCTCCCCGGCGGCGGCTGGATGACGATCTGCGACGACGTCAGTCGTCTCGCCCGACTCGAGGCGGAATTGCGCGTGCAGACGGAGCGTAGCCAGCACGCGCTCGCGAACATGTCGCACGGCCTCATCATGTACGATGCCGACAGCCGCGTCGTCGTCTGCAACGGCCGGTTCCTTGACCTTTACAACCTCGACTCCGAAATCGTGAAGCCGGGCATCTCGCACAGCACAGTGATCGAGCACTGGATGTCGCGCGGCAACCTGACGGGCATGTCGGCCGATGAGTTCCATCACACCAGGCTGGCTGACGTGCGCGCCAGGAAAGCGAAAACCCTGCTGGTCATGCGCTATGACGGGCGGATGGTGCAGGCGGTCTCCCGCTTCCTTCCCGACGGCGGCTGGGTGACGGTGCACGAGGACGTCACCGAGCGGCTGCAATACGAGGAAACGCTGAGGCAGCAGAACTTCATCCTCGATGCGGCGCTGGAGAACATGGCGCACGGACTCGCTTTCTACGATAGCGAGATGCGGCTTCGCGTCTGCAACACCACCTACCGCACGATCTACCGACTGTCGCCCGAGGAGACACGGCCCGGCACGCATCTTTCCGAGCTGATCGAGCGGTCGATGGCGAACGGCGCGTTCGCTTCCGAATACAGCCCGCAACAACTCCTGGAAGCCGCCAGCGCGAGGATCGCGAACCGCGATTCCTCGCCGATGCGACGGCGCATGTCCAACGGGATCGTGATCTCGGTGCGCTATTGTGCACTGCCCGATGGCGGCTTCGTCGCCACCTACGAGGACATCACCGAATGCGAGCGCGCCATCGAGGAGCTGAGCGAGCAGTATCGACGTTTCGACGCCGCATTGAACAACATGAGCCAGGGCCTGTGCATGCTCGATTCGAGCCTGCGCGTCATCGTCTGCAACCGCCGCTATATCGAGATGTACGGCCTCTCGACCGAGATCGTGAAGCCGGGCGTCTCGATGCGCGAGATCATGGAGCACAGCTGCGAGCTCGGCATCCATCCGAACACCACGGGCGCGCGGCTCTATGCCGACTATGTCGAGAGGCTGCGCGAGGGCGAGCACACGCTGCATCGCCATTTGAGCGACGGCCGCATCATCAAGCTCAATCACAAGCGGATGGAGCTTGGCGGCTGGGTCGTCACCTATGAGGATGTCACCGAGCGCCACAAGGCCCAGGCCCGCGTCGCGCACATGGCACGCCACGATTCGCTGACAGACCTGCCCAATCCCACGCTGTTCCGCGAGAAGATGAGCGAGGGGCTGAACCAGGTCGCGATCGCCGGCGGCGCGATGGCGGTGCTGTGTTTCGACCTCGATAATTTCAAGACCGTCAACGACCGCCTCGGCCACGCGGCAGGCGACCGCCTGCTGCGCTGGGTTGCGGCGCGGCTGAAGGAGAATGTCGGCGAGCATGATACCGTCGCGCGGCTCGGCGGCGACGAATTCGCCGTGCTCCAACGCGGACCGCAGCCGCAATCGGCTGAAAAGCTCGCCCGTCGCCTGGTCGAGATCATCGGCCACCCCCCGCCGCTGGAAAACCAGTCGATCCATATCGGCGTCTCCGTCGGTATCGCGGTCGCGCCCGACCACGGGCTCGATGCCGACGAGCTAATGAAATGCGCCGACCTCGCCCTTTACCAGGCTAAGGCCAAGGGCCGCGGCGCCTATCAGCTGTTCGAGCCCGAGATGGAGGAAGAGGCGCGCAGCCGGCATGCGCTGGAGCACGATCTGCGCGGCGCGTTGGAAGCACGTGAATTCCATCTCGTGTTCCAGCCGCAAGTGCGGCTCGACAATTCCGAGCTGACCGGCTTCGAAGCGCTGTTGCGCTGGAAGCATCCCTCGCGCGGCTTCGTCTCGCCGGCCGAATTCATTCCGATCGCGGAAGAGACCGGGCTGATCGTCCCGATCGGCGAATGGGTGCTGCGAACCGCCTGTGCGTCCGCTGTATCCTGGCCCGAGGTCACCATCGCGGTAAACCTGTCGCCGGTGCAGTTCCGCTCGCGCGGCTTGGTGACGATGGTCACGAGCGCACTTGCGGAAGCCGGCCTGTCGCCACAACGCCTCGAGCTCGAGGTCACCGAGACGGCGCTGCTCGACGACAGCGAGGCGACGATAGAGATCCTGCACCAGCTCCGCGCACTCGGCGTGCGGGTCAGCCTCGACGATTTTGGCGTCGGCTATTCCTCGCTGAGCTATTTGCGCAAATTTCCGTTCGATCGCATCAAGATCGACCGCTCTTTCGTCGGCACCCTCGGCGAGAGCCCCGAAAGCGTCGCCATCGTCCGCACCATCGCCAGCCTCGGCTCCGTGCTCGGGGTCGAGACCACGGCGGAGGGGGTGGAGACCGCGGAGCAACTCGACTTCGTGCGCGAATGCGGCTGCACCGCCGTGCAGGGCTATTATTTCGGCAAGCCGTGCCCGGCGGCCGAAGTCGGCGGCATCATCGAGACGCTGAGCGCAATCCGGCGCGTGGCGTAGCGGCTTCGCCCGCTCAAATTCCGTATCTCGGCACGCCGCCGAACGACCAATTGTCGCATGGATGGTTTCCGGCGGAAGTGCCGTCTCGCTCCTTGCCTGGCACAGACGCAATGGCGCTTTTCTTCTCTCGTGATTTCGGGAACAATCGTCCCACAAAATGAGAGACGGCGGCTTGAGCGAGGCCGCTGCGAGGGAGGCGTTTCTATGTCGCGATCCGGGCTGAAGACGATTGCCTTTGCCGCCATACATGCGGTCATAGGCGCAGTGCTCTCCACTGCCACCAGTGCGCAGGACTATCCTACCAAGCCGATTACGCTGATCGTGCCCTGGCCGGCCGGTGGTTCGACTGACATCTCGATGCGGGCGATCGCCGACAGCGCTTCGAAGGTCCTGGGTCAGCCCATCGTGATCGACAACAAGGCCGGCGGCGGCGGCACCGTGGGGCCTGCAACCATGGCCGCGGCCGCGAAGCCGGATGGCTACACCATCTCCCAGATCCCGATCACCGTCTTCCGCTTGCCCTTGATGCAGGAGGTGTCATGGGATCCGGCGAAGGATTTTACCTACATCATCCATCTCACCGGCTATACCTTCGGCGTCACCACCAACGCGGAGTCCCAGTTCAAGAGTTGGAAGGACGTGGTGGAGTTCGCCAAGGCGAACCCGGGCAAGGTGACCTACGCGACGCCGGGCACCGGCACCTCGCTGCACATCGGCATGGAGCAGATCGCGGCGATGTCCGGCATCAAGCTCACCCAGGTGCCGTTCAAAGGCGGCGCGGAAACCAACGCCGCGGTCCTGGGGCAGCATACAATGCTTCAGGCAGACTCCACGGGATGGCGGCCGCTGGTCGACGCTGGCAAGCTGCGGTTATTGATGGTGTGGACTGGTGCCCGCTCGCCGAATTACCCGGATGTACCGACGCTGAAGGAACTCGGCTATCCCATGGTCTATGACTCCCCGTTCGGCATCGCCGGCCCGAAGGGGATGGATCCGAAAATCGTCGCCAAGCTGCACGATGCGTTCAAAAAGGCGGTCGAAGACCCGGCCGTCGTGGCAACGCTCGCCAAATATGACATGGTGCCGAACTACAAGAACACAGAGGATTACAAGAAGTTCGTTGTCGAGGTCACGGAGTCCGAGCGCAAGGTGATCGAGACACTCGGGCTGGCGAAGAAATAGGCTGAGCCGCTTCCGTGTCCCGGACGCGGTGCAGCGCTTCTTCAGCGATGCACCGCAGAGCCGGAACCACCTTGCCACGAACCATCGGACCTCCGGATCTGCAGCGCACCACTTCGTGCTGCGCAGCGTCCGGGGAACGGCTGAGAGACAAGCGATGAACAACCAAACCAACGTCAAACTCCGCCTCAGCAACTCCGAACTCTGGGGCGGGTCGATCGGGCTCGCACTCGGCGCCTTCGTGATCTGGTCGGGGCTGAAGCTCAAGCTCGGCACCATCAACGATCCCGGCTCCGGCTACGTGCTGTTCTACACGGGCATCCTGATATGCGTGTTCGCAACCAGCATCATCATCTCGGCAATCACCGAGGGCGGGCCAACGCTGGCCTCACGCTGGGAAAATGTGCGTTGGAGCAAGCCACTTCTCGTCATCGCCTGCCTCACCGCGTTCTCGTTCGCACTGGAGCCGCTGGGATTCCTGTTGTCGTCGATCCCGTTGATGCTGCTGCTGTTGCGCCTGATCGATCCCGTGCGCTGGACGCTGGCGATTCCAATCGCCGTGCTTGTTCCGCTCGGCATGTGGTGGGTGCTCAAGCGCCTGCTCTTGATTCAGCTGCCCTCTGGCCTGTTCGGGATCGGCTGATCGCATGGATACGCTCGCCAATGTCGCGCACGGGTTCGGCGTTGCGCTGACCTGGATCAACCTGCTCTATTGCTTCATCGGTGTCTTCATTGGCACGCTGGTCGGCGTGCTGCCGGGCATCGGGCCGATCTCGGCGATGTCGTTGCTGTTGCCGGTGACGCTGTCGGGCACGCCGGAATCCGGCATCATCATGATGGCCGGCATCTATTACGGCTCGATGTATGGCGGCTCGACCACGTCGATCCTGGTCAACATCCCCGGCGAAGCTGCCTCCGTTGTCACCTGCATCGACGGCCACCAGATGGCGAAGCAGGGCCGCGCCGGCCCCGCGCTCGGCATCTCCGCCTTCGGTTCCTTCATCGCCGGCACTTTTGCGCTGATCGCGCTGATGCTGGTGGCGCCGAGGCTTGCCAGTATCGCCATCGCCTTTGGCCCGGCCGAGTATTTCAGCCTGATGGTGCTCGGCCTCGTCGTGCTCACTTTCCTGACCCAGGGCTCGATGCCGAAGGCGCTGCTGATGGCCTGCATCGGCGTCGTGCTCGGCCTGATCGGCCTCGACAGCATCACGGCGCAGCCGCGATTGACCTTCGGCCGCATGGAGTTGATCGACGGCATCGGCCTCGTGCCCGTCGTGATGGGCCTGTTCGGCGTCGCCGAGGTGCTGCTCAACACCGAGCAGGCGATCAAGCGCGACATCATCAACACCAAGATCACGCAGCTCTTGCCCAACAAGGCCGATTGGCAGGCGAGCGCCGGTCCCGTAGCACGCGGTACGCTGCTCGGCTTTCTGCTCGGCATCCTGCCGGGTGGCGGCGCCGTGGTGGCCTCGTTCGCGTCTTACGCGCTGGAGAAGCGGCTGTCGAAAACGCCGGAGCGGTTCGGCCAAGGCGCGATCGAGGGCGTCGCAGGCCCCGAATCCGCCAACAATGCGGCGGCCGGCGGCGCGTTCATTCCGCTGATGACCTTGGGAATCCCTCCGAACGTGGTGATGGCGCTGCTGCTCGGCGCGTTCGTCATTCACGGCCTGCAACCGGGGCCGCTGCTGATCACACAAAACCCCGGCCTGTTCTGGGGCATCGTCGCCAGCATGTATATCGGCAACGTCATGTTGCTGATCCTCAATCTGCCGATGATCGGCATGTGGGTGCAACTGCTCAAGCTGCCCTATAACATCCTCTTCCCCCTGATCATCCTGTTCACGATCCTGGGCGTCTACTGCTCCAGCAACAACGTGTTCGACGTTTACGTGATGATCGCGTTCGGGATCATCGGTTATTTCATGCGCAAGCTCGGCTATGAGCCCGCGCCACTGGTACTCGCCTTCGTGCTCGGACCGATGCTGGAGAACAATCTGCGCAAGTCGCTGATCCTGTCGCAGGGCGATCTCTGGACCTTCGTGCAGCGGCCGATCTCGGCGGCGTGTCTTGCGCTGGCGATGGTGCTGCTGATCGCACCACTGTTGCCCGCGCTGCGCAAGAAGCGTGAGCTGGTGGCGTTGGACGAAGGGGCGTGAGGAGGTTTATACTTACTGCCTGACGTATCCGCCCTCTCCCGCAAAGGAGAGGTGAAGCGAGATCCCCGCGCGACGAAAACGAAAACACCTACCCTGCCGCAGGCAGCGCATTGTCCGGCGGTGCGCCCCATGGCCGCTCGGCTGAGGCGAGGCCGATCAGACGACCCTGGATGTAGTCGCAGCCCCAGTCGCGCAGCATGCTTGCGGCCTCTTCGTCCTGCACCCATTCGGCGACCGTCTTGATTTCGAGGCGGCGGGCGAGGTCGATCAGGGTCTGCACGAAGGCGCGATCGTCGGCGGACCGCGTGACGTTCTGAACGAAGGCGCCGTCGATCTTGACGATGTCGACGCCGAGCTTGCGCAGGTTCCTGAAGGAGGTGTAGCCGGCGCCAAAATCGTCGATGGCAATGCGGCTGCCGAAATTCTTCAGCCGCGTGACAAAGCCGCGGACATCATCGATGTCCTGAATCGCGACCGTTTCGGTGATCTCGACGATCAGCCGCTCGGCGACGCCGGGATGAGCCAGCATCAGCGACTCGATCCCCGCCCACCAATCGGGATCCATGGTCGTATCGGGCGAGATGTTGAGGCTGAGGCAGATGTCGGGTGCAGCCGCGAGCTCGGCGACCACGAGCTCGAGCACGCGATGATCGACGAGGCGAATCAGACCGAGCCGTTCGGCGACCGGCACGATGTCGGGTGCGAGCAGCACCTGGCCATCGCCCTGATCCATCCGCACCAGGCATTCGTGGAACGCGCGTTCGCGCGAGGCGGCCGAGACCACCGGCTCATAGGCGAGCTTGATGCGGCGCTCGTTCAGCGCGGTGACGATCTCGTCGGTGACGCGGATGTTAACGCGGCGCTGCGCGTCGCGCGCGGGATCCGGGCGCCATGCGGCGAACGAGCCGACGCGGCGGCGCTTTGCGGCGTCGAGCGTCTCATGGGCGCGGTTGACCGCCTCGTCGGTGGTGCGGGCATAGCGCGGCACGCTGACCGCGCCGATCGACGCGGTGACCGAGACCGGGCCTGATTTCGTCGGTACCACCTCGTCCCGGATGCCGGCGAGGAAGCGCTCGGCGGCAACGTTCATGTCGTCGACGGTGCAGTTCTTCAGGATCAGGCCGAACTTGTTGCCGGAGAAGCGGCCGAGCACGTCGCCGCCGCGCAAGCGCGCGCGAATGCGCTTGGCGACGTCGAGGATCACCGCGTCGGCAACGTCGAAGCCGAAGGCGTCGTTGACGCGGGCGAGATGATCGATGCCGACCAGCATGAAGGCTGCGGTCGAGCGGAAGCGGGTCGTCTCCTCGATCGCCTCGGCCAGTGACGCGATCAGATGGGAGCGGTTGAGCTCGCCGGTGAGCGGATCGAGCCGGGCCAGCTTCGTCAATTCCTCGTCGCGGGCATGACGCTCGTTGTTGATGCGGACGGAGCCGATCGCGCGCGTGGGGCGGCCGTCGGGACCGGCAAACCAGCGGCCGGTTTCCTCGACCCAGATCACAGGATCGGAAGCACTCATGCGCACGCCGTACTCGACCCGATAAGGCGTGCCGCCGGCACCGTGCACGGCAGAGGTCTGCGCCAGCGCAGCGCTCCGTAGCGATTGCGCAGGCTCGATCAGCTTGGCAAATTCGGCCCCGGTGGCGAGCCGCTCGGCGGGAATGCCCGGGAAGACGGCGCTGACCTGTTCACCCCAGACGATGACGTCGCTGGCGATGTCCCAGGCGAACACGGCCTGGCCGAGTGCGGCCAGGATGTCGGAGGCTTGCGGCAATGCTGGGGTCAAAGTCGCCTCGTTTCGGGACAGCGGGAAGTCCTGAGCCGGCACAGGATAGAGCCAGATTCGGCCTCGACCCTAGGCAAAGTTGATAAACAATTTGGAAACCACGTTTGTCGGCACCCGGGAACCAATCCGGCCCGGCCGGCATAGGGCTTGCGAGTACATGGCACGCACCGGCGCCAGCGTCCCGAAACGCGACAATCCCGCCGGATCAACGGTGATTGCGATGTTGAGTACTGATCGAGCGGACGCAGGAGACAACGGGACAGGCACGGCCCTCGTGCCGCTGATGCCGACGTTGCAGTGGGTCCATAAGGCACCGCTGCCGCGACCCGATCCGAGCTTCGTCACCCAGCTGATCGCCAATGCCGAGCAATTGCCCCAGGCGAGCCGGCTGCGCCGCGCCTCGTCCGAAGATGCGCAGATGGCCTATGGCAGCAAGCGCCCGCTGCCGAGCGTCAGCGCGCGGACACGGCAGGTGGCTTGATCAGCGCGGCGGTGTATCCGGCGAGGAAGGCGTGCCGTTGCCCGGCTGAAGATGCGGCGAGGGGATTTCCGGCGACGGCGCGCTTTGCACCGGCTTCGGCGCGGGATGATCCGTCAGCACGGATTCGGCGACGGATTGCGCCGAGGGTGCGGGTGGCACGACCGGTGCCGGCTGTGGCGCGATCACCGGCTCGAATTTGCGCTCGGACGCCACATCGTCCGCCGACGCTTCGGCCTGGCGCTTGGCCTTGCGTGGCGCAGCCATCGTCGTCTCGGCGACATAGGTGACGCGACGGCGCGTGCGCTGGGCGATGCCGCCGAGGAAGTCGGCCATCGCGAGCAGCACAAGCAGGAAATAGGTGGAATTGCCGAATTTGGGCCACATCACGAATTCGGCGGCGGCCGCGCCGAACACGATCAGCGACAGCAGGTGATCCATCAGGAATTTCGAGCCGGGCCGCGCGCCTTTGACCACCTCGAGCAGCAGCAGCACCACCCCGAGCGCGAGCAGCAGATCGGCAAGCGTGACCGGCCAAGTCTCGCCGGACACCATCGGCACCTTAAACAGCACGTCCGTAAAGGACACCGTCGGCATCAGGAAGGCGATGATATTGTAGACCGCGAGCGGAATCAGAAGTAGCGGGAAACCGACCATCGGCAAGATGCCTTCTCGATCAAGATATCCGGACAGGATAATACAGCGGCGAAGCATTTGCTCCGCCGCCTCCCCGTCTATCTCATGGGGTGGCCGAAATCAGGCAGGCCAATCGGCCCGCCCGAAGAAAGGTCCTGCCCTCAGGACTCTTTCTTCTTCAGGACCTGGCGACCCTTGTACATGCCGGTCTTGAGGTCGAGATGGTGCGGACGACGGAGCTCGCCGGAGTCCTTGTCTTCCACATAGGTCGGCTTCTTGATGGCATCGGCCGAGCGGCGCATGCCGCGGCGCGACGGCGAGGTTTTTCTTCTCGGAACGGCCATTTCAGTTATCCTCTAGGGATTGGTGTCATCAGGGCATCGTCCGCGAAGGGACGGCTCAGCACCCGCAATACGAGGCGAGCTGAATGCCGATCAAGGCCGCGCTTATAGAGGAAGGCTGGCCGTAAAGCTAGGCTCTTGGGCCGGAAAATACGCCCGGAATGGGCCCGGAATCAGCGATTTTCGTGCCAGCAGGTCGCAAGCGAGCTCGCCTGCCCCCGCGCCACATAGGTTGCTGCCAGCCGCCTGACACCCGGTCCGGGGGTCCGGGCACTGCGTTTGACCGGATTGGGCAGGATCGAGGCCAGAAGGGCGGCTTCCCGGGAGGAGAGGCTGGCGGCCGACTTGCCGAAGGCATAGAGGCTGGCCGCCTCGACGCCAAACTGCCCCTGCGGGCCGAGTTCTGCGATGTTGAGGTAGATCTCCAGGATTCGCTGCTTGGGCAAGACGAGGTCGATCCACAGAGCCAAAGGGAATTCCAGCGCCTTGCGGACGAAGTCCCGCCCCTGCCAGAGGAACAGGTTTTTTGCGACCTGCTGGGTGATGGTGGAGGCGCCCCGGAACGGCGTACCGTCCTCCTGGGCGTCATCGATCGCCTCGCGCAGCGCCCCCCAATCGATGCCGTGATGCTTGCAGAAATGCGCGTCCTCGGCGGCCACCACCGACCGCGGCAGATACGGCGACATCGCCGCCAGATCGATCCATTGGCGCTGCATCGGCGCGCCCCGAAGCGAACGCCAGGCTATCAGCGTCGAAACCGGATGGCCGGTCCGGTAAAACGGCGCGATCACATAGGGCGCGAGAGCCACGACCGCGAGCACGACCAGCAGGATCTTGACGATGCGCAAATCGACCTTTCCGGCGCAAAATGAAACGCGGCCACGGGCCGGCCATTAAGTCTGTGATAATTCGGGCCTTTTCCAGCAGTTTTTAGGCCTTCCAAACGATTGACTGGGGCCGACTCATAAAGGATTGTCCCGCCGAATTTTTGTTCTGGAGCCTTTCTTGATGACCGGCACGTCCCCGTCCGATTTCGCCAAACGTCTGGACAAGACCGCTGACGACACCGAGGCCCTGCTCGGGCGCCTGTTGTCGGACGACATCCTGCCCGATGAGATCGCCCGCCCCAAGCGACTGATGGACGCAATGCGCTATTCGAGCCTCAATGGCGGCAAGCGTCTGCGGCCGTTCCTGGTGGTCGAAAGCGCCGCCGTGTTCGGTGTGCCGCGCGAAGCCGCGCTGCTCGCGGGCGCGGCGCTCGAATGCATCCACTGCTACTCGCTGATCCATGACGACCTGCCGGCGATGGACAATTCGGACCTGCGCCGCGGCCGCCCCACCCTGCACAAGAAGACCGATGACGCCACCGCAATCCTCGCCGGCGACGGCCTGCTGACGCTCGCCTTCGACATCATCACCCGCGACGAGATCCATCGCGACGCCAATGTGCGGCTGCTGCTGACACGGGCGCTGGCGCGCTGCGCCGGCATTGGCGGCATGGTCGGTGGCCAGATCCTCGACCTCGCCGGCGAAGGCCGCTTCGGCGACCGCGAGCCCGTCGATGTCGCGCGCCTGCAGCAGATGAAGACGGGCGCGCTTCTGCGCTATGGCTGCATCGCCGGCGCGATCCTCGGCCAGGCCTCGAGTGCGGAATATCAGGCGCTCGACGATTACGGCCGTGCGCTCGGCGAAGCCTTCCAGATCGCCGACGATCTGCTCGACGTCGAGGGCGATGCGGCAGCGCTCGGCAAGCCGTCGGGCCAGGACGCCGCGCTTGGCAAGACCACCTTCGTCACCCAGCTCGGCATTGAAGGCGCCAAGCAGCGCGTGCGCGACCTGCTCGCGCGAGCCGACAGCGCCGTGTCGATCTTCGACGACCGCGCTGCCGTGCTGCAAGCCGCGGCGCGATTCGTCGCCGAACGGAAGAACTGACGCGCATCGATGGCCGCCGGCGGCAAAGAGGATCCCGTCCTCGCCCGCTTCCGCCAGATGTCGCGGCCGATGCAGCTGCTTTATGCACGGCCGCGAACGTTTGTTGCGGTCGCTGTCGGCATCCTTGTCTGCCTGCTGCTGCCGGGCACGCACCGGCTGGTGACGCGGCTCTTGTTCGGCTGGGACGCGCTGATCGCGGTCTACCTCGTGCTGGTCTATGCGATGATGCTGTGCAACGACCACCAGCACATTCGTCGCGCCGCTGCGATGCAGGACGACGGCCGCTTCGTCATCCTGCTGGTGACGGCGACCGGCGCCTTCGCCAGCATCGCGGCGATCGTCTCCGAGCTCGGCACGTCGCATCGCGGCGTCATGGAGCTGACCATCGCGATCACCACAATCGCCCTGTCATGGGCTGCCGTGCACACGACCTTCGCGCTGCATTACGCGCATGATTATTATCGGCACGGTACGGCAGGAGGCCTTCAGTTTCCGAGCGGCGACAAGGAAGATCACGCCGATTATTGGGATTTCGTCTATTTCTCGTTCGTGATCGGCATGACCGCGCAGGTCTCCGACGTCGGCATCACCGACAAGACCATCCGCCGCACGGCAACGGCGCACGGCATCGTGTCGTTCATCTACAACACGGCGTTGCTGGCGCTGACGGTGAACATCGCGGCAAGCGCGATTGCGACCTGAACTCACTCCAAGGAATCGTGCTGGCATTCGCCAGGACGATTCCTTAGGGACACCCCGATCCTAGTAACAGACCTCGGCATTGGCGTCGTTGCCGGGGCCGCCTCCGCCGCGATATTCGAGATGGCAGCCGCGGTGGACCGGACGGCAGCCCCCGCTATTGCAGAACACCTGCCCGCCACCCTTAGCGCGACTGGCGCCAGCGGCGGCAGCAATGCCGGCGGCAGCACCGTAACCGTCCGCTGCGCCAGCGCCGGCGGACTGGCGACGCTGCCGTGCAGGACGTTCATCACCGTCGTCGCGCTTCGCAAGCGCAGGCTTGGCCGGCTTGGCGGCACGCTTCTTCTCGCACTCATTGTCGTCGTTGACCGCATAGCCGTCACGACAGACGATCTTGGTGCATTTATCACCGTCGACCTTGAAGCCGTGCTCACAGACCAGCGGGCAGACGCGCGACGGTTTCGACTTGACCGCATCGAGCGCATCGGTGCTCGCCACCTTCACGTCGAGCTTGGTGCCGGCATAACGGTTGAACTGCGACAGGGAGCGCTGCGAAGACGTATTCCAATTGCCGTCGGCCTGCCCGGAGAAGCAGCCGACGCGGCCGAGCTCGGACTGCACCGTGCGAGTGAGATCAGCCGGTGCGGTCGCGGGGGTCAGCGAGGCAACGTTGGTGCCGGCCGGACCGGCCGTGCTGGCCGGCGCACCGCCGGGTGCCGCAGCGGCGAGGTTGACGCGCTGCTGCTCTGCCACGGCTGCCTGCTGCTGCGCCTGCTCCTTCGCTTTCTGGGCGGCAAGCTGCGCCTGCTCAGCGGCTTTCGCATCGGCTGCGGCTTTGGCCTGCGCATCCTTCTGCGCACCAAGGGCGGCGAGGCGGTCGCGCTCGGCCTCGGCCTGTTTCGCCTTCGCGATCGCCGCCGCATGGGCCTGCTCGGCACCGATCTTCTCGAGCTGGAGCTTGGCCAAGCTCGCATAGAAACCGTCGGGATGCTGGGCGAGGAAGGCATCCCACGCCGCCCTGTTGCCGAGCTGGAGCGCGAGCTCGTAATCGCGGCGGATATCGGCCTGCGGGTTCGCCACAGGTGCCGCCGGAGCCGCCGCCGTCATCTTCACCGGCACCAGCGGAACATCCTCGCCGCCAAGCGAGCCATAGACGAACGGCTCCTGCTTGTTGCCAGTCGACTTGAGCACGTCGTCGCGGACGAATCCGAAGGCGCGGCGGACGTCGAGGCCCGGTGTCGCCAGATGCTTGGACAGCGCGACCGTGAACGGGCTGTTAGCGCCGTCGCCGTCCTGCGCCGTGAAGCCGGCTTTGGCCGAATAGGCGATCAACGTGTTGGGACTGGTCGGCTCGACCTGGGCGAGGCCGCGGCCGATGCCGCGCGAAGCGATTGTGCGCTTCATCCTCTTGCCGAACGGATTGTCGCGGCAGGCATCCAGGATCACCAGGCGGAGCTGCTTGGCGGGCTCGACTGCAACCAGGACGCGGTCGAGCGAGAGCGCCTCGTCGTAGACGTCGGTGTCGCGCTCGAGCCTGGCGTCGACCGGGATCAGATAGTTCGACCCCTCGACCTCGATGCCATGACCGGCATAATAGACCACGGCGATATCGGCATCGCGGGTCGCGTCCGCGAAGTCGCGGAGCACCCTCCGCGTGTCCAGCGCCGACAAATCGTGCCGGGAATCGACGATGTCGAAGCCGGCCTCCTTCAGCGTCTTGGCCATCACCGAACCGTCGTTGACCGGGTTGGCCAGCAACGGCGCATGCTGATAGGCCGAATTGGCGAGCACCAGCGCAACGCGCTTGCCGGCGAAAGCCGGATCAGTGCCAAACAGCAGCGCGAAGGCAAGGAGAAGCGGACAAAGTCTGAGCAAATTGCGCATGACACGACTTCCGAAATTCGGGCCGCTGGGCCCTTTGGGACCGCTTTAGCAGGATCCGCCACCGGCGCTTGTGATGGAGGTCACGAAGGCGGCGCCCGCAACCGGACGAAATACCCCTTTGTTGGTCGCGCCAGCGCGGCCGTGGTTCGCCGGGAAGCAGATCGGGCCGGGTTCCCTCAGTCAACCCCGATATGCTCCCGATATTGCGGCAGGTCATCCGTGATCTCGTGCCAGGGCGCTTTCGAGCCCACGAAAATATGGGCGCTGGGCCGGATCGAGGGGGTGTCGATCAGAGCTCCCATAGCGACATGGGCCCATTTTCCCTCACGCAACCTGGGAATAGAGCAAGGAGCCACAATGGGCGCAATGCACATCGTGGGTGATATCGTCGCCGAAAATAGTCCGCTGGTCGCCGCCCCTGACGATGCGGAGCTTGTCTCGCGCGATACCGGCGAACGGCTTGAAGGCGGAGCCGGTGGTGCGGCGGCAGTTCGAGCAATGGCAGTTCATCGCATAAGAGAATTCGTCGGCCACCTCGAAGCGCACTGCACGGCAATAGCATTCGCCGATCAGGATACGAGCGTTCGAAATCTCTGATCCAGTCATCATGATGTCCTTGCGCAAACGGTCTGGACATTCCATAGCGCATTTTGATGTGTACGACTAAGCTCGCCTCAAGCCATCATTCAAAGGGATGACCCATGAGCCCAAATCGTTCAAGTCTCGAAGCCGTCGTGCAATCCTATTTTGACGGCCTCTATGAGGGCGACGCCGAAAAGCTCGGCGCCATTTTCCATCCCTCCGCCGACCTGCGCTGGGTCGAGAAGGGCGAATTGCAGGTGCTGACCGTGCCGGACTGGCTCGACCGCGTGCGCAAGCGTCCTTCCGGCAAGGCTGAAGGCAAGCCGCGAGAGGATTTCATCGTCACCATCGACCGTTCTGACGACAAGACCGCCTTCGTCAAGGTCAGATGCCAGCTGCCGCCGCGCTATTTCACCGACTACCTGGTGGCGATGAAGCTCGCCGACGGTTGGCAGATTGTCTCGAAATCTTATCGATACGACCTGAGAGAGTGAGGGGCTCAACCTTCCGCTGCCCGAAATCGGGCGCGCTCGTCTCCCATTCTCCATCATTGCGAGTGAAGCGAGGCAATCCAGAATCCCTCCGCTTCGCTCCGCTCGCAACGACAATGCGGATAGAGTGCGCCGCATCCCCCATCTTCATTCGCGCGAAAGTCCCCCATGCTGCTCGACCGCCGCTCCCTGCTTGCCTCGCTGTGCTGGATGGCCGCATCTCCTGCGCTGGCCGCGGATGCGCCGCCTGAACTCGAAACATACGAACGCGAGAGCGTCGGGCGGATTGGCGTCTATGCGGAAAATCTCGCGACCGGCGCCAAACTCGCTTGGCGCGCCGACGAGCGGTTTGTCATGTGCTCGACATTCAAGGCCTCGCTCGCGGCCTGTGTGCTGGCGCGGGTCGACCGCGGCGAGGAACAGCTTGCCGCCATGATTCCCTACGGCCAGGACGACCTCTTGGAATACGCGCCGGTCGCGAAGCAAAATCTGGCGGCCGGCGCAATGTCGGTCACCGAGATGTGCAAGGCGATCGTCGAGCTCAGCGACAACACTTGCGCCAATCTGCTGCTGGCGCGGATCGGCGGGCCGACCGCGCTCACCGCGTTCTGGCGATCAATCGGCGATACCACCTCGCGGCTCGACCACAACGAGCCCGAGCTCAACCGCTCCCAGCCGGGCGATCCCCGGGACACGACGACGCCGGCGGCGATGGCCGGGAACCTGCGCCGCATGATGCTGGGCGGAGCATTGTTGCCGGCCTCGCGCGCGCAGCTCACCGAATGGATGGTGAACTGCAAGACCGGTGCGAACCGGCTGCGCGGTGGCCTGCCCGCAGGCTGGAAGATCGGCGACAAGACCGGCTACAATGGCAAGGACGCAGCGGGCGACATCGCGGTGGCTTGGCCGAAGCCCGACACGCCGATCCTGCTTACGGCCTACGTCCAAGGCGGCACGCCGACTGCCGCACAGATCGCGGCGGCTTTCGCGCGGATCGGCCGGATGGTGGCCGAGCGGCTGGCGTGAGCCGCGCGCATTGACGTTGCCGCCGCTTCCGGGTCAAGACAGGCCATCATGGAAGCGAAGTTTCAGACCTTTCTCATCCTGCTGGCCGTGCTGGCAGGCGTGGCGCTGGCCGCACGCCGCTTCAACGTCGCCCCTGCCATCCTGCTGATGTTGGCCGGGGTCGGCCTCGCCTTCGTGCCGGGCATGCCGTCGGTTGAACTGCCGCCGGAACTGGTGCTGCTGATGGTGCTGCCACCGCTGATCTACTCGGCAAGCGTCGCTATGAGCTGGCGCGAGTTCAGGAAGAATTTGCGCCCGATCGTGCTGCTCGCGGTCGGCGCGGTGATCTTCACTGCGGCAATGGTGGCGGCCGCCACGCATTACATGATCGGCCTGCCCTGGACCGTTGCCTTCCTGTTGGGGGCCATCGTCGCGCCGCCCGACGTGGTGGCGCCGCTCGCCATCGCACGCCGGCTGCACATGCCGCGGCGAATCCTGGTCGTGCTCGAGGGCGAAGGGCTCGCCAACGACGCCACCGCGCTGATCCTGTACCGCTTTGCGCTCGCTGCAATCATGGTCGGCCATTTCTCGCTGCCACTGGCGGCCGGCGAATTCCTCCTCATCATCGCCGGCGAGATCGCCTTCGGCATCGGCGTGGGGTGGCTTTCCCTGCGTCTCCGCAAATGGTCGGGGGATCCGCAGGTCGAGCTCACGCTGTCGCTGATCACGCCTTACGTCTCCTATTGGCTGCCCGAACATGTTGGCGGCTCCGGCGTGATCGCGACGGTCGCCTGCGGCCTTTATGTGAGCTGGAACGGCCCGCTGCTGATTTCTTCCGCGACGCGCCTGCAGGGCATCTTCTTCTGGGACCTCGTGATCTATTTGATCGAAGGCCTCTTGTTCCTGCTCACCGGCTTTCAGATGCGCGCGCTGTACGAGAAGTCGAAGGCCTTTCCGCTCGACGACATCGTGATCGCGACCGCCGTGGTCCTGGTGATCGTCGTCATTGCGCGCTTCGCCTGGCTCTATCCCGCGACCTATCTACCGCGGATGTTCAGCAAATCGCTGCGCGAGCGCGATCCGTCGCCGCCCTGGCAATGGGTGTTCACGCTCGCCTTCACCGGCGTGCGCGGCGCGGTGTCGCTGGCGGCTGCGCTGGCGCTGCCGTTCACCCTGCCGAGCGGCGAGGCGTTCCCATATCGCGACCTGATCCTGTTCGTCGCTTTCGGCGTCATCTTCATCACCCTGATCGGTGTCGGCCTGACGCTGCCGCCGGTGGTGCGCTGGCTCGGCGTCGCCGAGGCCGGCCGCAACGAGCATGTCGGCGAGCATGAGGCCGAGATCGCCGCGCGTCGTCAGGCTCTCGAGGCAGCACTCAAATCGCTCGACGCGCTGACAGCGGAGAAGGAGGTGTCCGACGAGGTGATGCGGCTCCTCCGTGCTCGCCACGAGATCCGCATCAGCCAGCTTCCGGATTTGCTCGATCCTACGCACCACGACGTCTCCGCCGCCGGCATCGCGTTGACCCGGGAGCTGATCGTCGCCGAGCGCAAATTCATCCACGACCTGCTGCGCGACGGCCAAATCACCGACGAGACAAGGCGAAGGATCGAGCGCGACCTGGACCTTGAGGAGGCGAGTTTGGCGAATCGGGAGTATCGGGGCGCGCCGCTGTAGCTTCCCGCCGTCATTGCGAGCGCAGCGAAGCAATCCAGACTCTTTCCACCGCGGCCGCCTGGACTGCCTCGTTGCGCTCGCAATGACAGTTGTTTGAACGAACAGGCAGTCTATCGCCTCTCGCAGAACTCCCTCATCGCAGCCGCAACGGCCCCCGCGACCGCGTCCTGCCGCTCCGACGAATTCATCTCCATCTCCTCGTCGCGGTTGATGATCGAGCCGGCCTCGAGCAGCACCGCGGCGCTTCTCGTCCGCGAGAGCACGACGAGCCCGTCGTAGCGATAGACGCCGACGTCCTTGTCGAGCAGCTGGCGCCGGTAGTGGCCCATCACTGGAAGGGTGTATTGCCTCGCATAGTGCAGGCCCTGCTCTTTCAGCTGCCTGCCGATCATCCGTGCCAGCAACAGGCTGGTGGCGAAGTGCGGATTCTGGTGCGACACGAACAGCGAGTGGCCCGAAAAGCGGTCGCTGAAATAGCTGTTTGCGCCATCGAATTCCCAGGTCTCGAGCAGCTTGTCCGGCACCGAATCGTGATGGACCGACAGGAACAGATCGGCGCGGCCGTCATTCGCGGCACTAACACGCTTGAACAGGCTCGCTCTCGCCTTGCCGTTCGTCACGAGCAGGCGGGTTGCGGCAAAACCTTCGGATTTGAGTCTTGCGGTGATGAGACTTGCGAGACGCAAGTTGAAGCCGAACTCCGGATCATTGCGCGCGCTCAATGCGCCGTAGGCGTCTGGGGTGTGCCCGACATCCACGACGATGCGGAATTTCGCCATCTCGCATTTGGCCGGCGACGGCTTCGGCCTGGGTCTCGCGATCTTTCGCGTAGCAGCAGCCTCGCCGACGTCGACAAGCGCGAGCGGCGACAGCAGGATCGAGGCGATGAGCCCGGCGATGATGCTGCGCGACTGCCCCAAGCTCTACTCCGCTGCCGCGATCCGCGGGCGGCCGACGAAGCCCGCGACATCACCGAAACGTTCCAGCATCACCGCGGGCAGGTCCTTGGTCTTGCTGGTGACGCAGGCGCCGGAGCGCACCGCGTAGCGATCCTGGTGCGCCGCCTGCGGCGGCGGCTCGCCGTGCTGGAGCGCCCGCGCCAGATCCATGACGGTTTTGCGGAAATGCATGATGCCGAGATCGGTCGGGCCGAGATGCTCGCGGGTGCGGTCGGCGATCGGCCCCTGGCTGTCCTGCACGGCAGCGTCCTGCTCGGAGACGCCCTTGATGCCGGTGTAGCTCCTGGTCTTCTGGAGCTTGCGGTCGATCAAATAGTCGTTGCCCTTGTGGCGGAGCGGCACGTAATTGTCGTCGACCTCCGCGATCACGCCATTACCGCGATCAAAAGCGTCGCGCTCGGCTTGCGTCAACGGACGCTCCGGATTCCAGGCATAGGTGTAGATCCAGCAATTGGTGTCGGTCACAGGCACGAAGGTCTGGCCAAAGATATTCTCGCCCGGCATCGCGCTCGGCGCATAGGCGTGGAACGGCATCAGGAATTGCGCGATGCGCCAGTAGATGTTGTCGCCGCCGGTCAGCCGGCCACCGGCGATGGTCAGCCCCGCCTCGTGGGAGCTGACTTTGATGATCGGGCGCGGGTCCTCGGCGATCCAGCGCATATGGTCCGTGTTCACGCGGGTGAGCGGATTCACAAAATGCCTCTTGATGTCCAGAATCTCGTTCTCTTCCTTGTCGAAGGAGAGATGGGCGAAGGTGAAATGCGCGGTGTCGATCGAGCCTTCGAGCGCCTGCACCCAGTTGCAATCCTGCCACTTCTTGCTGACGTAGCGATGCGAAGCCGGCAGCAGCGCCAGCTCGAGATCGGGCAGCTCGGGCATCGCTTCGGCCGGGCCCATATAGGCCCAGATCATCTCGCCCCATTCGCGGACCGGATAGGATTTGATGCGGATCAGATCCTTGGCGTTGAGATCGGGATAGGAGGTCGGCATGTCGACGCAACGTCCGTCGGTGTCGAACTTCCAGCCATGATAGACGCAGCGGATGCCGCATTCCTCATTGCGCCCGAGCCAGAGATTGGCGCCGCGATGCGGGCAATATTGGTCGATGACACCGACGACGCCGTTTGAGTCGCGAAAGGCGAGCAGCTCCTCGCCGAGCACGATGATCTTCTTCGGCTCGCCGTCAGGCTCGGGGAGCTCTTCAGAGAGCAGGACGGGAATCCAGAAGCGGCGCAGCAGCTCGCCCATGCCCGTTTCGGGGCCGGACTCGGTCAGGAACTTGTTGTCCTCGGCGCGGAGCATGTGATCCTCCCGATTTGTTTTCGGGAAGATTGGCGCGAGAGCGCAAGGGCGTCAACGCAAGATAGCGCCCCTGTCCCGGACGTGGCGCGCCATGAAATGCCGCGACGCAGAGCCGGGCCATCGCTGCCACCTAGGGCCCCGCTCTACCGCGCTGCGCTGCGTCCGGGCACGAGCTTACACCGGCCGCTCACCCTTCACCGTCACGCGCGTGCCCGAGCGCGTATGCGGCCAGTAATCCCACATCGCGCGGTGCTGGGTGCAGCGGTTGTCCCAGAACGCGATGGCGTTCTCGGTCCAGCGGAAGCGGCATTGGAACAGCGGATTTTCGGCGTGCTGATAGAGATAGGCGAGCATCGCGTCGCTCTCGTCGCGCGGGATGCCGTTGATGTGGCGGGTGAAGCCGCGGTTGACATAGAGCGCCTTCCTGCCGGTGACCGGATGCGTTCGCACCACGGGATGCTCGGCGTGCGGATAAGAGGGGCGGTCCGCGACGCCGTAATTGGCGTAGAGTCCACGATAAATCGGCTCGCCGTCATGCAGCGCAGTGAGCCCGTCGAGATAGACCTTCATGCGATCGGACAGCGCCTCATAGGCTGCATACATGTTGGCGAACAGCGTGTCGCCACCGCGCGGCGGACATTGCTTAATGTAGAGGATCGAGCCCATCGGCGGCTCGAGATCGCAGGACACATCCGAATGCCAACCCTCGCCATTGGCACGCGGCGAGTTCTTGTCGGCATAGATTTTCATCAGCGCCGGGTCTTCATCCTCATGCGGCGCAGCGGGATGAAAATGCAGCTCGCCAAACTTGCGGCCGAAGGCGAGATGCTGTTTTGGCGTGATGTGCTGATCGCGAAAGAAGATCACGAGGTTTTCGGCAAGCGCGCGGTGGATCTCGTCCATCTGCCGGTTGGAGCGGGTGTCGCCCTCGACGAGCCTGCCGATGTCGACGCCGGAGATTTCCGCGCCGATGATCGGGGTGAGCTTTTCAACCGCGATGGTCTCGTAGGGAGCACCGTCTTCGGCGGTGTGGCGATAGCGCGGACCCTGCTTGCCGGCGAGTGAGCTCATGGCGGTTGGCTCCCGATCATTGTTGATTGAGAGCAATGTAGCCCGGCTGGAGCGATGCGCAATCTGAGAACGGTCGTTCCACGATGGGCAAGGCCCCGGATTTCGCTTTCGCTCCATCCGGGCTACAGGCGCTTGATGGGCCCGGCGATGCGCGCTGATGCTTTTTCCGATAGGTTGGGCGAACAATCGGGGAGAAACAAATGGCCGAGGATGATCCTTCGACACTCCCTTCTCAGCCTCCGAAGCCGAGCGGACGCCATCCGCTGTTCGGAGCGTTGAAGGACGTTACATTCGTTCCCTCTGGTGTCGATCTTACCGAACCAGCGGACCCGGATTGGGGCGAAGTATATGAGCAACCGAAGCGGTGCTGACCTCGATCACTCCGCCGCCGTCACCGGCACCTTGGCGCCCTGGCCGTAGCGCTGCTCGATGTAGTCGATCACCAGCGCCTTGAAGTCGGCGGAGATCGTCGGGCCGCGCAACGTGCGGAACTTCTTGCCGTCGACGAAGACCGGGGCGGCCGGGGCTTCGCCGGTGCCGGGCAGCGAGATGCCGATATTGGCGTGCTTGGACTCGCCGGGGCCGTTGACGATGCAGCCCATCACCGCGACGTTGAGCTCTTCCACGCCGGGATATTTCGTCTTCCAGTTCGGCATTTCGTCACGGATGAAATCCTGGATCGAGCGGGCCAGCTCCTGGAACGTGGTCGAGGTTGTGCGGCCGCAGCCGGGGCAGGCCGCAACCAGCGGCACAAAGGTGCGGAAGCCCATGGTCTGGAGCAGTTCCTGGCCGACCTGCACTTCACGGGTGCGGTCGCCGCCGGGCTCCGGCGTCAGCGAGATGCGGATGGTGTCGCCGATGCCCTGCTGCAAGAGAATGCCGAGCGCGGCTGAGGACGCCACGATGCCCTTCGAGCCCATGCCGGCCTCGGTCAGCCCGAGATGGATGGCATAGTCGGAACGTCTGGCGAGATCCTGGTAGACCGCAATGAGATCCTGCACCGCCGAGACCTTGGCGGACAGGATGATGCGGTTCTTCGGCATGCCGAGTTCTTCGGCGCGCGCGGCCGACAACAACGCGGACTGCACCATGGCCTCGCGCGTCACCGCGCGCACGTCGCGTGGATTGGCCGAAGCAGCGTTCTCGTCCATCAGCTTGGTCAGCAGTTCCTGGTCCAGCGAGCCCCAATTGGCGCCGATGCGCACTGGCTTGTTGTTCTTGTTGGCGATCTCGATGATGTCGGCGAACTGGGTGTCGCGCTTGTCCTTGAAGCCGACATTGCCGGGATTGATGCGGTATTTGGCGAGCGCTTCGGCGCAGGCCGGATAGGCCGCGAGCAGCTTGTGACCGATATAGTGGAAGTCGCCGATCAAGGGCGTGGTAATGCCGCGCTTGAGCAGGCCGTCGCGGATGTGCGGAACGGCGGCGGCAGCCTCCTCCCGGTCCACGGTGATGCGGACCATTTCTGAGCCGGCGCGCGCGAGCGCTGCGACCTGGGCAATGGTGCCGTCGATGTCGGCGGTGTCGGTGTTGGTCATCGACTGCACGACGATCGGCGCACCGCCGCCCACCGAGACGTCGCCGACCTTGACCTGGGTGGTTCGGTGCCGGGGCGCGGGGCCCGCGATGTCGGAATCGAGAGGGTTTTCGAGCTTGTTCATGGGGTCCAAATATCAGGTTTTGGTGACGTTCAGCAATGCATCGCGCGCCGCCGCAGCCGATGAGCTGGGACGGTTAACCAGAAAAAGCCCAGCAATTACAAGGACCGCGGCGGCCCCGAATGTCAGGCTTAGGGTGTCGTGCATGATGAAATAGCTACCGACCACGCCAAACAAAGGGGTGATGAAGGTAAAAGCCGACAATTTGCTGGCCGAATACGTCTTCACCAGCGCGAACCAAAGCGTGAACGTGGTTCCAACCACCCAGATCGCCTGGAAGGCCATGAGAGCGAGGGACAGGGGCGCAGGCGTATGCGTGACGGATTCGCCGAACAGCCAGGCTGCCAGGCCGAGGATCGGGATCGAGGTCGCGACCTGATAGCCCAGCGCCTTCTCGGGCGCGGCGAAGCGCAGCCGCGTGCCCTTGGCGACCAGCGTGGTTGCCGCCCACAGCGCCGCGCCGCCGACGATCATGAGGTCACCGAGCAACACCTTGGCATCGACATCCGGCTGCGGCACGCCGATGGCGAGCGCGACGCCGGCAAAGCTCACCGCCAGTCCCAGCCATTGCGTGCCGCCAAGCCGTTCGCCGAGCACCTGATAGGAGCCGAGCGCGACGAAGAACGGCGCGGTGTAGAGGAAGACGACCGCCCGAGAGGCCGGTGTGAAGCGCAGGCCCTGGAAGATCAGAACGAACTCGATTCCGAACATCAATCCGGCGATCAGGCCGGGCTTCCAGGTGCGGTCACGTTCGAAGAAATTGACGCCACGAAGGGTGCCGATGATGAATAGCACCGGCAGCGCGCCCATCGAGCGGATCGTGGCCTGGAGCATCGGCGGGATATCCGGCAGCACCAGCTTCACCGCAATCTGGTTGAAGCCCCAGGTCAAGCACAGCATCAGCATCAGGGCGATGGCGCCGACGCTCAGCGGGCGACCGGCGGAGGATATGGCTTGTGGTGAGGACATCTCTTCCCGACTACCGGCGTTGTGCCGTTGTTACTTGAGCGATCGGACGGTGGGGCTCTTTACCTCTCCCCAGCGGGGAGAGGTGGACACCGCGGCCTTGGGTCGAGTTGATCGCATTCTTCAGGCAGCTTTCTGACAATGGGTGCAGATGCCCGTGATCTCCACCACGGACAATTTAGGAGCGAAGCCTGAGCTGCGCGCAGCGGCATTGAGTTCCTTGGCGAAGGAGGCCGACGGGATCTCGCCGACCAGGCCGCAGCGCTCGCAAATCAGGAACGCCACCGCCGAGGTCGCGTCGTGGTCATGGGCGGCGCAGGCCAAATAGGCGTTACGGCTCTCGATGCGATGCACGAGGCCGTTGGCCATCAGAAAATCGAGAGCACGATAGACCGTGATCGGCGCTGGTCGCGCCATCGACTTGGCGAGTTCGTCGATCACCTCATAGGCGCCAAGCGGGCGGTGGCTGGAGAGGAGCGCCCCGAGCACCTGACGGCGGATCGGCGTGAATTTCTGCGCGCGCTGCTCGCAGACCTGTTCGGCATGCGCCAGCGCATCCGCAGTGCAGCGGTCGTGATCGTGATCGGGCGCGGGAAATGCCGTGTTTGCGAGGGTCATGCGGGACGCGTTCTAGCATTTTGCTGATGGAACCCAAAGCGCGACCGGCAACGCGGCTGCCAGCCATGCTCTTGGAGCGGGACGGCGTCCCGCTAATCCGCCATGAAATAATCATAAGCTTGCTTATTATATTCCAGGCTTATTGGAGACGAAGCTCATGACCCGAGGGTCGGTCGACCAGAATTTCCTGTTCACGCTGGGTGAGCTCTACCGCTTGTTGCGTGTCTATGCCGACAAGGAGGCGTCCCGTTTCGGCATCACCCGCGCGCAATGGGCCGTGCTGTCCAAAGTCGAGCGCAGCGAGGGCATGAAGCAGTCGGAGCTCGCCGAGCTCCTCGAGATGCAGCCGATCACGCTGACGCGCCTGATCGACAAGCTCTGCGACAATGACTGGATCGAGCGCCGCAGCGACGCCTCGGACCGCCGCGTCAAGCGCCTGTATCTGAAGAAGGCGGGCCGGACATTGCTCGGCCGGATGAGCGGGCTGAAGTCCGAAATCACCGCCAATGCGCTCGACGGCATCAACGCGGCCGACGCCCACCGCCTCCTCACCCAGCTCGAAACGATCAAGGAAAACGTGCGGACCGCGATCCAGACATCCGGAGCGGAACAAGCACGCAAGGAGCAGCGCTATGGCTGATCAGGTCCTCAAGTTCCAGCCCGAGCAGAAGATCGACGGCGGCAAGCCCACAAAGAAGGCTGGCACGGATCCGCGCCGCCGCGTGGCGGCGGGCCTGCGCCGCTACCGCCGCTTCCTCCTCCTGGTCGTCCTGCCGGTCACCGTCGCCATCGGCGGCATCACCTTCTATCTCCATGGCGGCCGCTATGTCGGCACCGACGACGCCTATGTCGGTGCGCAGAAGGTGCTGGTGACGCCCGACATCTCGGGCAAGATTCAGAAGGTGATCGTGAGAGAAGGACAGTCCGTCAAGCAGGGCGACGAATTGTTCGAGATCGACCCCGTTCCGTTCCGCCACGCAGTGGATGAAGCCAAGGCGCAGCTCGCGCAGGCCCGCACGACCTATGAGAACCTCGTCGCCAATATCAAGATCTACGGCGACATGCTCAACCTTGCCCAGCAGGGCGTCGACCTGAAGCAACGCGATGTCGAGCGCAAGCAGGCGCTGGTCAAGAACAATTACGGCTCGCAGCTCGATCTCGACAACGCTGCCAACGCGCTGGTGACCGCAGGCGCACAGGCACAATACATCAAGCAGCAGCTCTCCAACGCCAAGACGCAATTGCTGGGCGATCCCTCGTTGCCGCTGGAGCAGTTCCCGCCTTACGCGCAGGCGAAAGCCAAGCTGGACGACGCCCAGCGCAACCTCGACCACACCGTCCTGCGCGCGGCGATGGACGGCGTGGCCACGCAAGTGGAACAGATCCAGCTCGGCCGCTACGTCGCCGCCGGCACGCCGGTGTTCTCCATCATCGACGTCGCCCATCCCTGGGTCGATGCCAATCCGAAGGAGAGCGATCTCACCTACGTCACCGAAGGACAGCCCGTCACGCTCGAAGTCGACGCATTTCCGAACCACCTTTTCAAGGGCAAGATCGGATCGCTCTCGCCCGGCACCGGCGCGCAATTCGCGATCCTGCCGCCGCAGAACGCCACCGGCAATTTCGTCAAGGTGGTGCAGCGCGTGCCGATCCGGATCTATTTCGACGAGACCGACAAATACGTGCGGAAACTGAAGGCCGGCATGAGCGTCTACGCCACCATCGACACCGGCCATCGGCGCTCGCTCGCCGGCCTGCTTGGCCTGTCAGCGACCGCGGGCCAAGGCCAGGACAAAGAATAAACCTGAGAAGGACTGATCGATGTCCGGCCCCAATGCCAGTCTGATGGTCCCAGGCCTGCGCCGGAACATGGTGACGATCTGCGCCATGACCGCGACCATCATGCAGGCGCTGGACACCACCATCGCCAATGTCGCATTGCCCTACATGCAAGGCACGCTGTCCGCCTCGCAGGATCAGATCAACTGGGTGCTGACCTCCTACATCGTCGCCGCCGCGATTATGACGGCGCCGGTGGGCTGGATCGCCAACCGCTTCGGCCGCAAGCGCATCTTCATCATCTGCTCGGCGGGCTTCACCATGGCGTCGGTGTTGTGCGGCCTCGCCCAGGACATCAACCAGATGGTGCTGTTCCGCCTGCTGCAAGGCGTGTTCGGCGCCGCCCTGGTGCCGCTGTCTCAGTCGGTCATGCTCGACTACTACACGCTCCAGGAGCGCGCCAAGGCGATGTCGATCTGGGGCATGGGCGTGATGATGGGCCCGATCATGGGCCCCTCGCTGGGCGCCTGGCTCACCGAGACCTATTCCTGGCACTGGGTGTTCTTCGTCAACCTGCCCTTCGGCGCCATCACCGTGCTCGGGCTGATCGTCTTCATGGACGAGACCCGGAAGGATTTCAGCCTGAAGTTCGACTGGTTCGGTTTCGCCGCGCTGGCGATCGCGATCGGCGCACTTCAGCTTGCGCTCGACCGCGGCGAGCAGCTCGGCTGGCTTGAGTCGAGCGAGATCCTGGCGGAATTCATCGTCTCCGCTGTCGCCTTTTACTTCTTCCTCGCGCACTCCTTCACGACATCGACGCCGTTCATCCGCTTCGCGCTGTTTCGGGATCGCAACTTCGTCACCGGCTGCGTGTTCATGGTAGTGATGGGGCTCGTGCTGTTCTCGACCATGGCGCTGGCTTCGCCCTACATGCAGAACGTGATCGGCTATCCCATCATCACCGCCGGCCTGCTGCTGGCGAGCCGCGGCATCGGCACCTTCTTCGCCATGATGCTGGTCGGCCGCATGATGCGCTATGTCGAGGCCCGCACGCTGATCATCGCAGGCCTCACGCTGACCGCGGGCTCGTTGTTCCAGATGACCGGCTGGACCGACCTGACCCAGGTACCGGAGATCGTCACGGTCAGCGTCATCCAGGGCTTCGGCTTCGGCCTTGTCTTCGTGCCGCTCTCGACCGTGGCGTTCCTGACGCTGTCGAACGAGCTGCGTACCGACGGCACCGCGATGCTGACCCTGATGCGCAACGTCGCAAGCTCAGTCGGCATCTCCGTCGTCATCGCCCAGCTGACGCAGGGAACGCGGCGGACTTATGCGATTCTCTCCGAGCACATCAACCCGTTCAACCATGCGCTCCAGATGCCCAGCGTCAGCGGCATGATCAATCTTTCCACAGACGCCGGCCGCGCCATGACCGACAGAATGGTCAGCGTGCAGGCGCAGATCATCGCTTTCGCGCACGATTACCAGCTGGTGATGGTCTTCATCCTCTGCACCATCCCGCTCGCTTTGCTGATCGGCTCGACCAAGGCCACACTACGCAAGCAGGCCGCCGGGCCGGAGCATGCGGTGATGGAGTAGTGATCGGTCCCGTGCCCCGGACGCAGCGCAGCACGCAACTGATGCGCTGCTGAGCCGGGGCCCATGCCCGCGGCACGATTGTCCCGGTTCTGCGGCGCAGCGTTACACGCTGCACCGCGCCCGGGACACGAGCGCGCTACAACAACTCCTCGCACCCGAGATCCTCGACCGCCATCATCACCCGCTCCAGGTTATTCCACCAGATCAGCGGCGGGATGTTGATGCTCCATTGCCAGACCGGCTTGGTGATCTGCCAGAGCACCGACCGGCGATAGTCCTGATCGAGCGCGCCGCGCGTGTAACCCGTGACACCGTGCTGTATCAGCGTCTCGTGATAGAGGTTGAGCAGGGGCCGTTCGAGTGCCTGCCGGCGGTCCGGATACCATTGCGTCGCCATCATGTAGGCGAGGTCACCGGTCGGCACGTTTATGCGCCACTGGTCGAAATCGAAGATGCGAACGGTGTTGGCAACGCCTGTGCGCGGCAACAGAAAATTCCAGGTATGGGCGTCGCCATGAGCGATGGTGACATGCCGGCGCGAATGATAACGCTCGAGCAACCGTTCCGATTGCTCGATGAAGCGGCGGAAGAGGATGCGCCGCTCCTCGCTGAGGCGGTTGCCGAGCAGATCGGCGAAACGATCGTAGTGACCAGCGAAGGTCGCCATCAGCTTCGCACTGTCGTCGGTGCTCATCCAGGTGCCGATAGTATCGCCGAAGCTATCGTGGTCCCACCACGCCGCGTGCCAGCGCGCGAGTGTCGTCACGATCGCCGTTGCCTGCTCTCGCGAGGGCGGCAGCGGCCATTGAGTTGCAATCTCATGGCTGTCGGTGAGGTCCTCGAGCAGGAGATGCCAGGTGAGGCCGTCCTCGTCAAAATGTCCGTCGAAGCAGCGCGGCACGAGACCCCGCGGCGTTTCTGGCTCAAGCTGCGTGTAGAACGCGACTTCGTTCCGGCCGCTATTTGCGAGCGACTTGGCGAAGCCTGCATGCGCGGTCTTCAGGATCAGCGACTGCGGGGCGCCAGCGGACTCCCCAACATAGCGCAAACCGAGACGCACGATATGTGACACGATGGTGTCGCGCTGATGCAGCACCTTCACCTCGCGCACCGCACCGGCGTCCAGCGCGCCGGCCCGGCGCAGCGCGGCCGTGAGGTAACCGGGCTCGGCAACCGCCGGCAGTTGCGCATTCGTCATGAAGACCACGATGCCCCTGTGCCGCGCCATACTGCACGATCACAACCGCCGGCACCAGCGGCAGGCATCGCGCCGGGCGTCACGCCGCGGCAGTCGAGTCCCGCACGGTCCGCACCACGACCGACCGCAGTTGCTCGAGATTGGCGGCCATGCCGGCGATCGCCTGCCTGACCTCCGCGGCGCGCTCGTTCACGGAGGCGGCGTCGCGGCTGACATGACCGATCTTGGCCGAGACCTCCTTCGCCGCCGACGCCGATTCGGAGATCGATCGCGTGATCTCACGCGTCGCGGCGTCCTGTTCTTCCATCGCGGCAGCAACCGAGATCGCGACACCGTCGATCTCGGCGATGTGGCCCCCCATGGTCTCGACGGCGTCGACGGCAGCCTGAGTCGCGGTCTGGATCTCGGCAATCAGCCGCCCGATCTCCTCGGTGGACTTGGCGGTCTGATCGGACAGCGATTTCACCTCGGTGGCGACCACCGCGAAGCCGCGGCCGGCCTCGCCGGCGCGCGCCGCCTCGATCGTGGCATTGAGCGCCAGGAGGTTGGTCTGGCCGGCGATGCCGCCGATAAGATCGGAGACCTCGGCGATCTTCCTCACCGAACCAGCCAGCGCCTGAATGGTCGAGCGCGCCTGCTCACGGCCGGCGACCGCAGATTTGGTGACCGTGCTGGTCCTCGCGACCTGACTCGCGATCTCGCGGATCGAGGCGCTCAGCTCTTCGGCCGCAGCCGAGACGGTTTGCGAGCTGCCGAGGGCCTGGGTGGAGGCCGCGGCGACCGCCTGCGACTGCGCGGAGAGCGAACTTGCGATCTCGGACAGGCTGGTGGCGACCCGCTCCACGCCCTGCGTCGCCGCGCTCGCGCTGTCGACAGACCGGCCGGTCTCGCGTTCGACGGTCTCGGCCATCTGCTGCAGGGCGCTGCGCTTGGCGCGCGCGGCCTCCTGTTCCTGCCGCAACTGCTCCTCGCGCAGGCGGGAATTCTCGACCGCCGCCTGCTTGAACACCAGCAGCGCACCCGCCATCGAGCCAACCTCGTCCTGGCGGTGCGCGAAAGGAATGTCGGCTGCGAGATCGCCGGTCGCGAGCTTCTGCATCGTGTCCGTCATTCGTACGATCGGGCGCACCACGCCGAGCGCAACGCCGAGCAGGCCTGCGGCAATGAAGGCGAGGACGGCGGCGGAGACGCCGAGGAGGATAAAGAGCATCGAACTGTCGCGGTCCGCGGCCAGCTTCTCCATGGCGGCATTCTGCTTGTTGGCACTCTCGACGATGCTGTCGATGACGGCGCGATGCGCGGTGTATGCGCCCTTCAGCTGCGCATAGGCGCGCTCGGAAGCGGCCGCGTCCTTGGCCTTGAGGGCTGGCAGGAGCTGGTCGGACGCCTTCCAGAATTTCTGCACCTCGGCATCGGACTTCGACACCAGCGCGGTCTTCAGGTCTGCCGAGAGGCTGGAGGCGACCCAGAATGCCTTGCGCTCGTCGTAATCCTTGCGGAGCTGAACTAGGCGCTCGCCATGAGTGGCAAGCTGGTCCGGCTCGCGCATGGCAAGCGTGGCCTCGAGA
The DNA here is from genome assembly GCF_023073795.1 of Bradyrhizobium sp. 159. Taxonomy (NCBI): domain Bacteria; kingdom Pseudomonadati; phylum Pseudomonadota; class Alphaproteobacteria; order Hyphomicrobiales; family Nitrobacteraceae; genus Bradyrhizobium; species Bradyrhizobium sp. 159. Next base: position 90,737 of record NZ_JADPKE010000059.1, read on the forward strand.
TAGGCTTCGATGACATATTCCGGCGGCGGCAGGATATCGGCGATGAGGTCGTTGCCGAGCTTGATATCGGAATAGAGCGGGCCGCCGACCTTGAGCTCTCTTAGGGCGTAGAGGCTGGTGGAGACCACGGCCGTAAAGCCGAGGGCCAGGACGACACCGAATGCAATGATTGCCGAGGAAAGCGAAAAACGAATTTTCATGGAACAATCCGGTCGCGCGGTCGAAATCCAAATGGATACTAAACGACTACGGTAAACACGGGATTGCTACGCGCGGAAATTGCGCTCCGCGAACTCCGGGGAAACTACGGGGAAACTACGGGAAGCATCAGGGGCGGCTCCGATACGGAAGACGCCCCCGGCCCCCGTCCCGGACAAGCGCGTCTCAGGCGCGCCCGCAGGTCCGTGACGACGCGGGCGTTAAACGTCGAAGAACACCGTCTCGTCGTCGCCCTGGAGCCGCAGGTCAAGCCGGTAAACCGCCTTGCCGGCCTCGCGCGTCGCAACCAGCGTGGCGCGGCGCTCAGTGGGCACCAGCGCCAGCACGGGATCGGCGGAATTGCCGGCCTCGTCGCTGAAATAGATGCGGGTATAGAGATGCCTGAGCATGCCGCGCCCGAAGACCGCAAGAAGGATGTGCGGCGCCTGCGGCTTGCCGTCGGGATCCGGCACGGCGCCGGGCTTGATGGTCTCGAAGGCGTAATTGCCATCCTTGTCGGTGCCGCAGCGGGCAAAGCCGCGGAAGCTCGCATTCGGCAGCGCACGCTTGTCCTGCGGGTCGGCAAAGCGACCTTGCGCGTCCGCTTGCCAGATCTCCAGCATGCAATCCGGCACGGCGACGCCATCACCGTCGAATACCCGGCCCTCGATGCGGATACGGTCGCCAGAAACGTCGGGCGTGAGCGTCGAGTTGGTGAACGCGTCGTTCCAGGCGTATTCGCCGTTCGGCGTCAGGCCGTATTTGAAGAACGGACCGACGGTTTGCGATGGGGTGATCCCGTTGGGCTTCACAGAATCCTGCACTTAATGGTTCTCCATAGGCGTGGCGTTCTGGCCGCGCAGCACGATGTCAAAGCGATAGCACAGCGCCCATTCGGGCTGTGTGTTCTCGAGATCGAAGGAAGAGACCATCCGCGCCCGCGCCTTTTCGTCCGGCACCGAATTGAAGATCGGGTCGAACGGGAACAGCGGATCGTTCGGGAAATACATCTGCGTCACGAGGCGCGTGACAAAGGAATGGCCGAAGACCGAGAGGTGGATGTGCGCGGGCCGCCACGCATTGTGATGATTGCCCCAGGGATAAGCGCCCGGCTTGATGGTGACGAAGCGGTAGTAACCTGAGGCATCGCTCACGGTACGGCCGGCGCCCGTGAAATTTGGATCGAGCGGTGCCGGGTGCTGGTCACGGACATGGACATAGCGGCCGCAGGAATTGGCCTGCCAGATTTCGACCAGCGAGTTCGGCACGCCGCGGCCGTCCTCGTCGCGGACGTGGCCATGCACGATGATGCGCTCGCCGAGCGGCTCGCCACTGTGCTGGCGGGTCAGATCATTGTCGCCCTCGCGCACGGTCTCGTGGCCATAGACCGGGCCAGTCAGCTCCGACAGGGTGTGGCGCATCGGAATCAAGGGCTGGTGCGGCGCGCGCTTGATCGAGCTCTTGTACTCGGGAGACAGCGGCAGCGGATGCGCCTTGTTGCTGTCGACGGGATAGATGAACGTCATTGGCGAACTCCTCCCCGGCCGTTCAGGGGCCGGTCAACGCTCGACAATCATTATAGGACATAACTAATTTGGGGAAGCGGGTTTCGCAGCCCCTATTACTTGTTGTTCCGGGGCAGCCCGAGAGGGCTGAACCCGAAATCTCGAGATCCCGGGTTCGGTGCAAGCGCACCACGCCCGGGGATGACGAGATGCGCCGCGCCCCGTCAGTTCAATTTCTCGATCGCGACCGCGACGCCCTGGCCGACGCCGACGCACATGGTGGCAAGCGCGAGCTTGCCGCCGCGCTTTTCCATGCCATGCACGGCGGTGAGCGCGAGACGGGCGCCACTCATGCCGAGGGGATGGCCGAGCGCGATGGCGCCGCCATGCGGATTGACGAAGTCGGCGTCATCAGCCACGCCAAGCTGACGCATGCAGGCGATGCCCTGCGAGGCGAAGGCTTCATTCAGCTCGATCAAGTCGAAATCGCTGATCTTCTTGCCGAGTCGCTCCATCAGCTTGCGCGTCGCCGGCACGGGTCCAATGCCCATGATGCGCGGCGGCACGCCGGCCGAGGCGAGGCCGAGAATGCGCGCGCGGGGTGTCAGCCCGTGCTTCTTCACCGCAGCTTCGGATGCGAGGATCATCGCGGCGGCGCCGTCATTGACGCCGGAGGCGTTGCCGGCAGTGACCGTGCCGGGATTGCGCACGATCGGCTTCAGCTTGGCGAGCCCCTCCAGCGTGGTCTCGGGGCGCGGATGCTCGTCCTTGTCCACCGTGATAGGGCCGGCCTTGCCGCCGGCAATGGTGATCGGGGTGATCTCTTCCGCAAAATAGCCGGATGCAATCGCCGCGCCGGCACGCTGCTGCGAGCGGATCGCGAAGGCGTCCTGGTCGGCGCGCGAGACCTGGAATTCCTCGGCGACATTTTCGCCGGTCTCCGGCATCGCGTCGACGCCATACTGCGCCTTGAGCAGCGGATTGATGAAGCGCCAGCCGATCGTGGTGTCGAAGATCTCGGCCGAACGCGAGAACGCCTCCTGCGCCTTGCCCATGACGAAGGGGGCACGGGTCATGGATTCGACACCGCCGGCAATCGCAAGCTCGATCTCGCCGGAGCGGATGGCGCGCCCCGCGGCGCCGACCGCATCCAGCCCGGACGCGCAGAGCCGGTTCAGGGTCTGGCCCGGAACCGAATCCGGCAGGCCCGCCAGCAACAGCGCCATGCGTGCGACGTTGCGATTGTCCTCGCCGGCCTGATTGGCGCAGCCGAAGAAGACTTCGTCGACCTGGCCCCAGTCGAGATTGGGACGCTTGGCCATCAGCGCCTTGATCGGCGCGGCCGCCAGGTCGTCGGCGCGCACCTTGGCGAGCGAGCCGCCGAAACGGCCAATCGGGGTCCGCACGGCATCGCAAATAAAGACGTCACGCATCGCTGTTCTCCCTGAATGCCGCGGTTCGGCCCAATTTCTTCAATGAGGGCGGAGTTTTAGGAGGGCGCCCGCGGCAGGTCAATTGACGGTTTCGCGTGCGACTCGCAGGGGGCCAGCCGCCCGCAACGCATGCCGCGGTTCGGACAACGTGGAAAACCTCACCTGCCCGGCCAAAGCGATAGGACCGGGGAGCGAAATTTTGTAGGTTGCACCGCCCATGACAATGCAACAGCCAATACCTGTACCGCCTCCCGACGACACGCCCGCGCCGCAGGCGGAAGCTGCCGCGCGTGTCACGCCCATGATGGAACAGTACCTCGAGATCAAGGCGGCGCATCAGGGCTTGCTGCTGTTCTACCGGATGGGCGATTTCTACGAATTGTTCTTCGAGGACGCCGAAATTGCCTCGAAGACGCTCGGCATCGTCTTGACCAAGCGCGGCAAGCATCAGGGCGCGGATATCCCGATGTGCGGCGTGCCGGTCGAACGCTCCGAGGATTATCTGCACCGCCTGATATCAGCCGGCCACCGGGTCGCTGTCTGCGAGCAGACCGAGGATCCCGCTGCGGCCAAGGCGCGCGGGAACAAGAGCGTGGTGCGCCGCGGCGTGGTGCGGCTGGTCACGCCGGGCACGCTGACCGAGGACACGCTGTTGGACGCGCGTGCGAACAACTACCTGCTGGCGATCGCGCGCGCCCGCTCCTCCGCCGGTGGCGACCGCTTCGGCCTTGCCTGGATCGACATCTCGACCGCCGAATTCATGGTGACGGAGTGCGGCGGCGGCGAGCTCGCCGCCACGCTGGCGCGCATCAATCCGAACGAGGCGATCGTCACCGACGCGCTCTATAACGACAGCGAGCTCGGACAGATGTTGCGCGAGCTGCCGGCGGTAACGCCGCTGACCCGCGACGTGTTCGACGGCGCCACCGCCGAGAAGCGGCTGTGCGACTATTTCGCTGTCGCCACAATGGATGGGCTGGCGCAGCTCACGCGTCTGGAAGCCACCGCTGCGGCCGCCGCCGTCACCTACGTCGACCGCACCCAGGTCGGCAAGCATCCGCCGCTGCCGCCGCCGGCGCGCGAAGCCTCGGGCGCAACCATGGCGATCGATCCGGCCACCCGCGCCAATCTCGAATTGACGCGCACGCTCGCCGGCGAACGCCGCGGCTCGCTGCTCGACGCGATCGACTGCACGGTGACCTCGGCCGGTTCGCGGCTGCTGGCGCAGCGACTGGCGGCGCCACTGACCGATGCGCTGGCGATCGCGCGGCGGCTCGATGCTGTCGGAACCTTCGTTACCGATTCCGCCGCGCGCGAAGACATCCGCAGCATTTTGCGCGGCGCGCCCGACATGTCACGGGCGCTGGCCCGTCTCTCGGTCGGCCGCGGCGGACCGCGCGACCTCGCCGGCATCCGCGACGGCATCATCGCCGCCGACCAGGTGCTGACGCGGCTGTCCGAGCTCGACCAGCCGCCGCAGGAGATCGTGGCGGTGATGGCGGCGCTGCAAAAGCCATCTCGCGCGCTGGCGACCGAGTTTGCCGGCGCGCTCGATGAGCAACTGCCATTGATCAAGCGCGACGGCGGCTTCGTGCGCCAGGCTTACGAGCCTGCGCTCGACGAAGCCCGCAACCTGCGCGATGCTTCGCGCCTGGTGGTGGCCTCGATGCAAGCCCGCTACGCCGACCAAACCGGCGTGAAGGCCCTGAAGATCCGGCACAACAATGTGCTCGGCTATTTCGTCGAGGTGACCGCGCAGCACGGCGACAAGCTGATGTCGCCGCCGCTGAATGCGACCTTCATTCATCGCCAGACGCTGGCGGGCCAGGTGCGCTTCACGACCTCGGAGCTGGGCGAGATCGAGGCCAAGATCGCCAATGCCGGCGACCGCGCGCTCGGGCTCGAGCTCGAGATCTTCGAGCGGCTCTGCGCCAAGGCGCTCGAGATCAGCGAAGACTTGCGCGCCGCCGCGCACGGCTTTGCTTTGCTCGATGTCGCGACGTCGCTGGCCAAGCTGGCGGTCGACGAGAATTACGTGCGGCCCGAGGTCGACACCTCGCTCGGCTTTGCGATCGAAGCCGGCCGCCATCCCGTGGTGGAGCAGGCGCTCAAGCGCAATGGCGAGCCGTTCATCGCCAATGCCTGCGACCTCTCGCCGGCACCCGGACAGAAGTCAGGCCAGCTCTGGCTGCTCACCGGTCCGAATATGGCAGGTAAATCCACATTCCTGCGCCAGAACGCACTGATCGCCCTGATGGCGCAGATCGGCAGTTTTGTGCCGGCCGCGCGGGCGAGGATCGGCATCGTCGATCGCCTGTTCTCGCGGGTCGGCGCGGCCGACGATCTCGCCCGCGGCCGCTCCACCTTCATGGTGGAGATGGTCGAGACCGCGGCGATCCTGAATCAGGCCGGCGAGCGCGCACTCGTGATCCTCGACGAGATTGGCCGCGGCACCGCGACCTTCGACGGCCTCTCGATCGCCTGGGCCGCGATCGAGCATCTGCACGAGAGCAATCGCTGCCGCACGCTGTTCGCCACGCATTATCACGAGCTGACGGCGCTCTCGGCAAAACTGCCGCGCATGTTCAACGCCACCGTGCGCGTGAAGGAATGGCAGGGCAATGTCGTGTTCCTGCACGAGGTGCTGCCGGGCTCGGCCGATCGCTCCTACGGCATTCAGGTGGCCAAGCTCGCCGGCCTGCCACCGGCCGTGATCACGCGAGCCAAATCGGTGCTGGCCAAGCTGGAGGCCCAGGACCGCGGCCAGACCGCCCGCGCCCTCGCCGACGATCTGCCGCTGTTCGCCGTGCCCTCGCGCGCCGCGGCGGAGGCCGCGCCGCCGAGCGAAGCGGAGCTTCTCATGGAAGCGGTGAAGGCGTTACATCCCGACGAGATGTCGCCGCGCGAGGCGCTGGATGCGCTGTATGCGTTGAAGGCCAAGCTGCCGAAGCAATAAGCACGCCGCGACCGCAATCGTCATTGCGAGCGGAGCGAAGCAATCCATTCTCTCTCCCCGCGATCGTCTGGATGCTTCGTCGCCTCGATCCTTGCAACGACGAAGGTTAGTGCGCCAGCCGCTTCCTTCGTCCATTCCACCACAGCGTCAGGTTCCACACGATGCAGGTGGCGAGCCCCATGCTGAGGCCTATCGCGGAGCCGAAGTTTGCGGCGCCGACATGCATCACGGCAATCGCCATACCGAAGCCGAGCAAGCCCCAGGCAGAATTGGCAAGCACCGCGGCGGTCGGCGGGCCACCGATGCGCGGATGCAGGATCACCATCATGCTGGTGAAGACGATCGGGTAGAGCGCGATGACGCCGGAGACGCGCGGGCCGCCCAGCCCGAGGTGGAAACCACGATGGCGACGAGCGTCGCCACCAAAGCGGCGCGGAACGGAATGTCGTACCAGCGACGCGTCACTAACGGCATCTTCACATGGCGGTACTTAGCGAGCAGCGGAATGCAGATTCCGAAGGCAATCAGGTTCACGGCGAGTCCGGCCGTCAAGGTCCAGTCGAACAGGCGGATGATGGAGGCCAGCACGATCCACACGGCGATCGCGCTGCCGGCACTCACCAGCAGATTGTGCCGCTGCGCCAGCACGACATAGCAGAGGCCAAGCACGATCGTCGCCGCGTTGACGGGAAGGCTCGACAGCGCCCCTTGCGCGATGAAGGCGGCGTCATGGTCGAGCGCGAGAAAGACATAGGAAGGACCCGCTGAGATCGGTAGCGTCGCCACCAGCGCACCGATCACTGGGCCGGAACGTTCGGTGATGATCGACGCCGTCACGACGAACGCCGCCGCGATCGCCATGCGCAGGAGAAGGAAAAGGATGAGGTGGAGATCGGGGGACATCTAGCGCGGGATGATTTTTGTTGAGGCGAATTATCCGCGGGTTCGTTCACCTCTCCCGGAGGGAGAGGTCGATTTGCACAGCACATCGGGTGACGGCTTCAGGTCCCCACGAGAGAACGCCCCTCACCCGCGCCGTCGGCGCAACCTCTCCCAATGGAAATGGGCAGCTACATCCGCTGCATCGACACCGACACCTTCGGGCCGTTCTTGATGGTCTGATAGACCACGCAATAGCGCTCGGTGAGCTTCAGCAACAGATCGAGCTTATCCTGCGGCGCGTCGGTGTCGACCTCGAAGCGCAGCCGGATCTCGGCGAAGCCGACCGGGGTCTCCTTATCGACGCCGAGCGTGCCGCGGAAATCGAGATCACCCTCGGCATAGACGTTGCCGGTCTTCAAGGGCACCTCGATCGCGGTCGCAACCGATTTCAGCGTGACGCCGGCGCAGGCGACCAGCGCTTCCAGCAACATGTCGCCGGAGCACAGCTCGAGGCCGGAGCCGCCGGTGGCCGGATGCAGGCCGGCCATCGCAATGGCGCGTCCGGTCTCGACCTTGCAGGCGATGCCTTCGCTGTCGGTCGAACCCTTCGCCTTCAGCGTGATCAGCGCGGCCTTCGGATCAGTCTTGTAGCGCTCCTTGATCGGGGCCTGCATCCGGCGCAATTGGGCAGCGTCCATGTTCGTTCTCTCCCGGAAGATTGCCCCTCGATGTACCGGCTTGGAGACGAATTGTCACCACCACATGGCCTGACCGGGACCCTGGGTTGCGTCACGGTCGGGCACGCTGCGGTCGAGTGAACGGTCGAGTGACGTCAGCACACTTCGCTTGAAGTTCTCGAACAGCGGCGAATTGCGGTCGCGCGGCCGACCCAGATTGATCTCGATCCGATCGAACAATCGGCCGGGCCGCGGCCGCATCACCAGCACGCGATCGGCCAGCACGACAGCTTCGTCGACGTCATGTGTGACGAGCATCAAGGTCGGCCGCGTATCGGCCCAGAGGTCGAGCAGATGATCCTGAAGGTCGCGACGGGTGAAGGCGTCAAGCGCCGAGAACGGCTCATCGAGCAGCAGCACCTCCGGCTGCGGCACCAGTGCGCGTGCGATCGCGACGCGCTGCGCCTGCCCGCCGGAGAGCTCGCGCGGCCAGGCCTGCGCCTTCTCGGTGAGCCGGACGCGTTCGAGCGCGCGCGCCACCTTCTCGCGCCGCTCGGCTGCGGGCAGATCGGCAAGTCCGAAGCCGATATTGTCAGCGACGCTGAGCCAGGGCAAAAGCCGCGGCTCCTGGAAGATGATGCCGATCTTGGCATGCGGCGAGGCGATCGCCTCATCGTCGAGCGTCACCGTCCCGGAGCTGGCGCGATCGAGGCCGGCGATGGCGCGCAGCAATGTTGATTTGCCGCAGCCGGAGCCGCCGATGATGGCGACGATCTCGCCTTGGTGGATCTCGGCGGAGAAGCGCGCCAGCGCCTCTACGCCGTTGGGATAGGTCTTGCTGACCCGGTGGAGCGCCAGCATCGCGTCACGCTCCCTTCGCGCGTCCGAAGGCATCCTGCCAGCGCAGGAAGGGCGCGGCCGCGACTTCGATCAGCCAGTCCGTGAGCTTGCCGAGAATGGCGAAGATCACGATGGCCGCGAGGATCTGTGCGGGCTTGCCAAGCTGCTGGCCGTCGAGCAGGAGGTAGCCTAGGCCTTCGGAGGCGCCGATCAGCTCGGCCGCCACCACGAACATCCAGCCCAGACCGAGGCCAACGCGCAATGACACGACATAGGCCGGCAGCACCGCGGGCAACAGGATGCGCCGGATCATGGCGGGCCCTGAGAGGCGGAAGGTGCGGCCGACCTCGACGATCTTGCGGTCGACCGCGAGGATCGCGCCCATCACGCCGAGATAGACCGGAAAGAACACGCCGACCGCGATCAGCGCGATCTTCGAGGTCTCGAAGATGCCGAGCCAGAGAATGAACAGCGGCACCCAGGCCAGTGAAGGGATCGCGCGCAGCGCCTGCACGGTCGGATCGAGCAGCCGCCGCGCCAGCGACCAATAGCCGGAGATGGCGCCTAACAGTGTGCCCGCGACCACGCCGAAGGCGAAGCCGAGAGCGACCCGCCACAGCGTCGCTGTGATGTGGCGCACCAGCTCGCCGGAGCGGGCGAGCTCGGTGATGTTGGCAAACACGCGCGAGGGCGGGGGCACCAGCCGTCCGTTGGACCAGCCGACCCAGACCACGAGCTCCCAGCCAAGCGCCAACGTCAGCGGCAGCAGCACACCCAGCACCGGCCGCGCGTAGCGGACGATGCGCGAAGGCGCAGCCGCGGTTTCGGCTGGCTCCGAGGATTGTTGCAGGACTGGCGCGTCGGAGATCATGGCCATAGCAAGCGCGTCTGGTCGGGGAATGCAAGGAGCCTCAATTCGTCGGCAGCGGAACCTGGTCGTCGATCAGGGCATCCAGCGTCGCCTTGACGTCGACCTTGGCGTCGACGACGCCTGCCTGCTGGAGCGCGAGACCCGCGGCGAGGATCGATTCGCGCTGGGGCGCGCCGATGCGGCTGTGGGTGAGCTCGGTGCGCTCCTTGAGCTGCTTGTCCACGACCGCCTCGGGCAGTTTTGTGACCGCGATGAAAGTCTTCTTCAGCTCGTCGTAATTCGCCAGCGAGTATTTCCGCGCTTCCTCGTAAACCGCGAGGACGCGGCGAGCAGTGTCCGGATAATCCTTCAGGAACTGCTCCCGCACATTGAGGATGCCCCAGGTATTGGCATCGGCCTTGCGGTAAAACAGCTTTGCGCCCTCTTCGACCTCGGCCTGCGCCATCATCGGATCGAGGCCAGCCCAAGCATCGACGTCGCCGCGGACCAGCGCGGTCTTGCCGTCGGCGTGCTGGAGCAGCACCGGCGTGATGTCCTTTTCCGTGAGACCCGCGCCAAGCAGTGCGCGAACCAGGAAGATGTGCGGATCAGTGCCGCGCGTCACCGCAACGCGCTTGCCCTTGAGATCGGCAACGCCAGCGATCTTGGAATCCTTTGATGTCACCAGCGCCGTCCATTCGGGACGCGAATAGACATAGATCGACTTGATCGGATTGCCGTTGATGCGGGCGACCAGCGCGGCGGAGCCCGCGGTCGAGCCGAAATCGATCGAGCCGGCGTTAAGGAATTCGAGCGCCTTGTTCGAGCCGGCCGACTGCACCCAGGTGATCGTGACCCCGTCCTTGGCGAACTCTTTCTCCAGCAGTCCCTTCTGCTTCAGGACCATCGACACCGGATTGTAGGTCGCCCAGTCGATGCGGATCTCCTTGAGCGGATCCGCCGCTCGTGCCGCAGGGGTCAATGCGAGCGCTACGGCTCCTGCCAACAGAATGCGTCGTGTAATCCTGGCCATGCCCAGCTCCTCCAAAATTTCATTGTTTTTCAAGGAGTTATTTCTAGAGGTCAACGAGAAAATCCGTCCCTTGCAGGCGCGCAGCCCGAGAACAGATTTACCCAAAGCCGCAGCTTTCCAGCATGGAACGACTATTGCCAGAGAATCGCGGGTGACAGCGCCTGCCGCCTCTTATATCCGGTGAGACATGGACAGCGTCGCGACTGAGCAGAAGCCCGAAACGGATGACCGCTTCGACAGCGCGCGGATCACCGCCGCGGTCGATGCGCTCGCCGAAAAGCACGAGGGCCGCGAGGACGCGTTCCGCACCGCCATGGCGCAATTGCTCAAGGCCGAGTTGATCGCGGCGCGCGCCGCCGCACAGGCGATCCTGCTCAGGGACCGCCACGGAAGGCGCTGCGCCGAGCGACTGTGCCACGTCCAGGACGAGATCATCCGCATCCTGTATTCGGCCGCGACCCGGCATCTCTACCGCTCACCAATCCCGAGCGGCGCCGAGCGCATGGCGGTGGTGGCGACCGGCGGCTATGGCCGCGGGCTGATGGCGCCGGAATCCGACATCGATCTGCTGTTCATCCTGCCCTACAAGCAGACCGCCTGGGGCGAGCAGGTCGCTGAAGCCATCCTCTACTGCCTCTGGGACATGGGACTGAAGGTCGGCCACGCCACGCGCTCGGTCGACGAGTCGATCCGGCAGGCGCGCGGCGACATGACGATCCGCACCGCGATCCTGGAGACGCGCTTCCTGACCGGCGACAAGCCGCTCTATGACGAATTGGTCGAGCGCTTCGACAAGGAGGTGGTGCAGGGCACCGCGTCCGAATTCGTCACCGCAAAACTCGCCGAGCGCGAGGAGCGGCATCGCCGCGGCGGCCAGTCGCGCTATCTTGTCGAACCGAATGTCAAGGACGGTAAGGGCGCCCTGCGCGACCTGCACACGCTGTTCTGGATCGCAAAATACGTCTATCGCGTCCGCGACACCGACGAGCTGGTCGAGCGCGGCGTGTTCGACGCGCAGGAATATCGCAGCTTCCGCCGCTGCGCCGATTTCCTCTGGTCGGTGCGCTGCAATCTGCATTTCTACTGCAATCGCGCCGAAGAGCGCCTCTCCTTCGACCTCCAGCGCGAGATCGCGGTCAGGCTCGGCTACACCTCGCATCCCGGCATGCAGGACGTCGAGCGCTTCATGAAACACTACTTCCTGGTCGCCAAGGAAGTCGGCAACCTCACCGCCATTCTCTGCGCCAAGCTCGAGGACCAGCAGGCCAAGCCCGCGCCGGTGCTGAGCCGGATGATGGCGCGGCTGCGGCCCAGCACCGTGAAGCGGCGCGTGCCTGACAGCGACGATTTCATCGTCGACAACAATCGCATCAACATCGCCGCGCCCGACGTCTTCAAGCACGATCCGGTCAATCTGATCCGCATTTTCCGCCTGGCGCAGAAGAACAACCTCGCCTTCCATCCGGATGCGATGCGCGGTGTGACGCGCTCGCTGGGCCTGATCAACGCGCAACTGCGCGAGAATCCCGAGGCCAACCGGCTGTTCATGGAGATCCTCATCTCCGACAATGCCGAGATCGTGCTGCGGCGGATGAACGAGACCGGCGTGCTCGGCCACTTCATTCGCGCCTTCGGCAAGATCGTCTCGATGATGCAGTTCAACATGTATCATCACTACACCGTCGACGAGCACCTGATCCGCTGCATCGGCTTCCTTCAGGACATCGAGCGCGGCGGCATCGAGGAGTTCGTGCTGGCCAGCGACCTGTTCCGCAAGATCAGGCCCGAGCACCGGCCTGTCATCTACATCGCGACGCTGCTGCACGACGTCGCCAAGGGCCGCCTCGAGGATCACTCCATTGCCGGCGCCAAGGTGGCGCGGCGGCTGTGCCCCCGGCTCGGCTTCAGCCCGGCCGATACCGAGCTCGTGGCCTGGCTGATCGAGGAGCATCTGACGATGTCCACGGTCGCGCAGTCGCGCGACCTCTCGGACCGCAAGACGATCGAGAATTTCGCCGCCGTGGTGCAGTCGGTTGAGCAGATGAAGCTGTTGACCATCCTGACAACCGCCGATATCCGCGGCGTCGGCCCGGGCGTGTGGAACGGCTGGAAGGCGCAGCTGCTGCGCTCGCTCTATTACGAGACCGAGCCGGTGCTCACCGGCGGCTTCTCGGAAGTCGACCGCGGAAAGCGCCTCGCCGTTGCGCACGCCGAATTCCGCATGGCCTTCGCCGAATGGCCGGCTGACGAGCTCGATGCCTATATCGGCCGGCACTATCCGGCCTATTGGCTCAAGGTCGAGCTGCCGCGAAAAATCCGCCATGCCCGCTTCGTCCGCTCCAGCGAGCAGGCCGGCCACAAACTCGCGATCAATGTCGGCTTCGACGAGATGCGTGGCGTCACCGAACTCACGATTTTCGCCGCCGACCATCCCTGGCTGCTCTCGATCATCGCCGGAGCCTGCGCCTCGGCCGGCGCCAACATCGTCGACGCCCAGATCTACACCACCACCGACGGCCGTGCGCTCGACACGATCTCGATCTCGCGGGAGTATGACCGCGACGAGGACGAGGGACGGCGCGCCACCCGGATCGGCGAGATGATCGAGGACGTGCTGGAAGGCAAGCTGCGCCTGCCGGAAGTGGTGGCGCGGCGCACCGTGCGCAGCAAGGCGAAGCCGTTCGTGATCGAGCCGGAAGTGACCATCAACAACCAATGGTCCGACCGCTACACCGTGATCGAGGTCTCCGGCCTCGACCGGCCCGGCCTGCTCTACGAGCTGACCACCGCGATCTCGAAGCTCAACCTCAACATCGCCTCGGCCCATGTCGCGACGTTCGGCGAGCGCGCGCGCGATGTGTTCTACGTCACCGACCTTCTGGGCGCACAGATCAACGCGCCGACCCGCCAGGCCGCGATCAAGAGCGCGCTGACCCATGTGATGGCCGGCGACAAGGCGGTGCAGCCGGCGGCGTGATCTCGTCTGTCGTTCCGGGGTGCCGCGGAATGACGAAAAGAAGAGACCTAAAGCTCCACCCCCTCGTGCCGCAGCAGCCAGCGCTTGCGCTCCAGCCCACCGCCGTATTTCACCAGCGACCCATCGGCGCCGATCAGGCGATGACACGGCAGCACCACACTGATCGGATTGGAGCCGTTGGCATGGCCAACGGCGCGAATGGCTTTGGGCATGCCTATCTTTGCCGCGAGTGCGCCGTAGCTCATCGCGGTCCCGGCGGGAATCCGCGCAAGTGCGGTCCAGACCTTCTGCTGGAACGACGTGCCGGCGGTGCGCCATGCGATGCACGAGAGCTGGCCAAGATCGCCTTCAAAATAGCCCGACAGCGCAGCCCGCATCTGCGTCGGCGCAGGCTGATTGCTCAGATCCACCACCCCATAATGCAGGCGCAACAGCTCGCGCATGCGGTGCTCGTAATCCGCCCAGTCGAGCGCGCGCAAGGCGCCATCGGCATCGGTGACGAGCAGGGCGATCCCGATCGGCGTCACCAGGCGATCGAGACCAAAGCGTTCAGGCGTTTTGGTTGGTCCAGCGGGCATTGCGGCACCATTGCATCGAAACACGCCGCCGGACTTGCCACGCCGGCCGTACTAACGTCCACCCGAAAGCTGACGCTTGGGGGGGCTCAACCTGATTTTGATTGCCAACCTCTGCGCTCTCGTCCACGGCAATCCCGCCTTAGCGTTCCAGACCAAGCCGTGCGTGATCGCGGCCGGCGGCGGTTGCGCTAGTGGCATTGTTCCTGGCCTAGTTTTTAGCGTGAGACGCTACGGCGCAGCGCCGTGATCCTTGCGCGGCGGCGAACGTTCCTCCACAATCTTCGGCAGCGATGGCGACCGTTGCATCAACGGACAAAGACCATCGATCGAAAATTCCGTCAGGAGGAACGAACCAACATGGACAATCGCAGAGCCTTCCTAGCTGCCACGGCGGCGCTCGCCTTCGCATTCTCCGCAAGCCAAGCCCTCGCCCAGAAGAAATACGACACCGGCGCGAGCGACACCGAGATCAAGATCGGCCAGACCGTTCCGTTCTCCGGTGCCTACTCGGTCTACGCCAATATCGGCAAGACCCAGGCCGCCTATTTCAAGATGATCAACGATCAGGGCGGCATCAACGGCCGCAAGATCAATCTGATCCAGTATGACGATGCCTATTCGCCGCCGAAGACGGTCGAGCAGGTGCGCAAGCTGGTCGAAGGCGACGAGGTGCTGTTCACCTTCCAGCTGATCGGCACCGCAGCCAATGCCGCCGTGCAAAAATATCTCAACGGCAAGAAGGTGCCGCAACTGCTGGCGTCCACCGGCGCCGCGCGCTTCAACGATCCGCAGAACTTTCCCTGGACCATTGCCTACAATCCGAACTACGTGTCCGAAGGAAGGATCTACGCCAAGTACATTCTCGCCAACCACCCCAACGCCAAGATCGGCGTGCTCTACCAGAACGACGACATGGGCCGCGACTATCTCGCGGGCCTCAAGAGCGGCCTGGGTGACAAGGCCGCCAGCATGATCGTCGGCGAGGTCTCCTACGAGGTCACCGATCCGACCGTTGACTCCCAGGTGGTCAAGCTGAAGTCGATGGGCGTCGACCTGTTCTATGACGCCTCGACGCCGAAATTCGCGGCGCAGGCGATCAAGAAGCTCGCCGACCTCGGCTGGTCTCCGGTGCATATCCTCGACATCAATGCGAGCCC
The DNA here is from genome assembly GCF_023073795.1 of Bradyrhizobium sp. 159. Taxonomy (NCBI): domain Bacteria; kingdom Pseudomonadati; phylum Pseudomonadota; class Alphaproteobacteria; order Hyphomicrobiales; family Nitrobacteraceae; genus Bradyrhizobium; species Bradyrhizobium sp. 159. The sequence continues at coordinate 105,823 of NZ_JADPKE010000059.1, forward strand.
GGTGTCGGCGACGCTGAAGCCGGCCGGCCTCGATATTTCCAAGGGCATCATCTCGACCAATTACGGCAAGGACCCCGGCGATCCCCAGTGGAAGGACGATCCGGGTGTGAAGGCCTTCTTCGCTTTCATGGACAAGTATTTCCCGGAAGGCGACAAGCTCAACACCGTGAACACCTATGCCTATTCGGTGGCGGAGCTCCTGGTCCAGGTGCTGAAGCAATGCGGCGACGACCTGACGCGTGAGAACGTCATGAAGCAGGTCGCCAACATCAAGGGCTATACGCCGAGCCTGGCGCTGCCCGGCATCAAGATCACCACCGGTCCCAACGACTACCGCGTCAACAAGCAGATGCAGATGATGAAATTCAACGGCGAACGCTGGGAGCTGTTCGGGCCGGTCATCGAGGACACGGGGCCGTCGGGCTAGGCTAAACGGTCATTCCGGGATGGCGCGCAAGCGCCAGACCCGGAATGTCGAGATTCTCAGGTGCGCAAGTGCGCACCATCATTCGATGCATTCGCATCGCCCCGGAATGACGGGGCCTACTCCGGTATCTCCCCAAAATTCTTCCCCACCGGCAACACCGCGTGTCGGATCAGGCGCGAATCCTCCACCGCTGCCTGCCTATGCTTCACGGCCTCGCGATAGACGGGATCGCGGATCATCTCGACGAAGGCTGAGACGCTCGGATATTCGGCGATGAAGCAATGGTCCCAGCGCTCCTCCTGGGGACCGATCAGCATCAGCTCGAATTTGCCTTGCCAGACGATGCGGCCGCCGAGGCGTTCGAACACCGGGCCGCTCTCGCGGCCATAGGCCGCATAGGCTTCGGCGCCGCTCGCCTTGCGGCCGTCCGGATAGGCTGCCTCTTTGCGTAGCCGCACCAGATTGAGCATGTGGATCGGGCCCGGGCGGTCGTTCTCCCGGAAATGCGCGAAGATCTCCTTGGTCGGATCGATATGGCCCATGCGAGTTTCCTTTTTCTTGATGCGAGCGATCCTAGCTCTGGCGCTCCAGAAGCGGAACTGCGGCCGGCGAATGCCGCACCTCCTAATTGCGCGTTAAGTTCTGGGTAACCGGGCCTTAAACAGCGACCGCTAGCGTGCGGCGGGGTGGGCTGACCGGGCGTTTGGCGTATGGCGTGGGGAAAGAAGAAGGGTGGGCGGAAGGAGCCGCTATTCGGCTTGCCTGCGGCGCTCGCCGACCTGCGCCTGACCGCGGCGGACCGCATTCCCGGTGGCGACGACAAGCCGAAGAAATCAGCGAAATCATCCGCCAAGCGCAAGAGCGACGATGCCGGCGACGAGCCGCCGCGCGAGCGCAAGGTATCGGCCGGCCCCGGCAGCGCCAAGCGACGGGCAAAGTCGCGCGGAGGCTTCAGCCTCGGCCGTCTGGTCTATTGGAGCGCGGTGCTGAGCTTGTGGGGCGTGATCGCCGTGATCGGCGTCGTGATCTATGTTGGCGCCCATCTGCCGCCGATCCAGTCGCTGGAAATCCCTAAGCGCCCGCCGACGATCCAGATCGTCGGCATCGACGGCAGCATGCTGGCGCAGCGCGGCGAGATGGCCGGCGCCAACGTCGCGCTGAAAGACCTGCCGCCCTATCTGCCCAAGGCGTTCATCGCCATCGAGGACCGCCGCTTCTATTCCCATTTCGGCATCGACCCGGTCGGCATCCTGCGCGCCCTCGTCACCAACGTGCTCCATCGCGGCGTCTCGCAGGGCGGCTCGACGCTGACGCAGCAGCTCGCCAAAAACCTGTTCCTGACCCAGGAGCGAACCATGCAGCGCAAGCTGCAGGAGGCGGAGCTCGCGATCTGGCTGGAGCGCAAGCATTCCAAGAACGAGATTTTGGAGCTCTACCTCAACCGCGTCTATTTCGGCTCCGGCGCTTATGGGGTCGAGGCCGCGGCGCAGCGCTATTTCGGCAAGTCGGCCAAGAACGTGACGATCGCCGAAGCCGCGATGCTGGCGGGCCTCGTCAAATCGCCCTCGCGTCTTGCGCCGAATCGCAATCCCGAGGGCGCGGAAGCGCGCGCACAAATCGTTCTCGCGGCGATGGCGGATGCGAAATTCATCACCGACGCGCAAGCCAAGGCCTCGATCGGCCATCCCTCCTATAACGTGAAGCCGGTCGGCGCCGGAACGGTCAATTACGTCGCCGACTGGATCGGCGAGGTGCTGGACGATCTCGTCGGCCAGATCGACGAGAGCATCAAGGTTGAAACCACGATCGATCCGAAGCTGCAGAGCGTGGCGGAAGCCGCCATCATCGACGAGCTCGCGGCCAAGAGCGTGAAGTTCAACGTCAGCCAGGGTGCGCTGGTGGCGATGACGCCTGACGGCGCGGTACGCGCCATGGTCGGCGGACGGAACTATTCCGAGAGCCAGTACAACCGCGCGGTCACCGCAAAGCGCCAGCCGGGCTCCTCGTTCAAGCCGTTCGTGTACCTGACGGCGCTCGAGCAGGGGCTGACGCCGGATACCGTTCGCCAGGACGCCCCGATCGAGGTCAAGGGCTGGAGGCCTGAGAACTACACCCACGAATATTTCGGCGCGGTGACGCTGACGCAGGCGCTGGCGATGTCGCTCAACACGGTCGCGATCCGCCTTGGCCTCGAGGTCGGACCGAAGAACGTGGTGCGCACGGCGCACCGGCTCGGCATCTCCTCGAAGCTCGAGCCGAACGCCTCGATCGCGCTCGGAACATCGGAAGTCTCTGTCGTCGAGTTGGTCGGCGCCTATGCGCCGTTCGCCAATGGCGGCCTCGCGGTGGCGCCGCATGTCGTGACGCGGATCAAGACGCTCGGCGGCAAGCTGCTCTACATGCGCCAGCCGGACGAGCGCAACCAGGTGATCGACCCGCGCTATGTCGGCATGATGAACACGATGATGCGGGAGACCTTGATCAACGGCACCGCCAAGAAGGCCGAGATCCCGGGCTGGCCGGCGGCCGGCAAGACTGGCACCAGCCAGGATTACCGCGACGCCTGGTTCATCGGCTACACCGCCAACCTCGTCACCGGCGTCTGGCTCGGCAATGACGACAACTCGCCGACCAAGAAGGCCACCGGCGGCGGGCTGCCGGTGGAAGTCTGGACGCGCTTCATGCGCACGGCACATGAGGGTGTGCCGGTGGCCGCCTTGCCGAGCTCACCAGGCGGCTGGGGCCTTTCGAACCTTGCGCAGGCCGCCTCGCAAGTCTCCCCGCCGACAGCGGCCGGACCTGCACCGACGAACAATGGCGGCTATCGCCCGCCGCCTCCCACGCGCGCCAATGTACGCCCCGAGGCGGCGGCAGGGCTCGACGGCTGGTTGATGGACCGGCTGTTCGGCGGGACCAGGTAGATTCGGGTTGAGGTCCTGAGCGCATCAAAACAAAACTGCGAAAACAACCCCATGCACAGTAGCCGGTGATAGAGGAATCAACGGCTTACGCGGATCGCAAAACAGCTGACGCTGGCGGCAAGACCATTTGACACGTCGGGGCAAAACAGCAGCGTTCGACGGAGGCCGATGATGGCTGGGCGGTGAATCCAGCGCGCCGCAGCCTCTCGACCAAACAATCACTGCCTCTGGAATACCGGATCGCCCGCTCCGGTGCGCAAGCGCCGACAAGGCCGGCGATGACACCTTCCAGCAAAAGCAGGGCCTAATCCTCGACCCCATACCGGTGCAGATCATTCCCGCACGTGTCGAGCCACTTCTTGGCGCGTTCCATCGACGGGCAGATCTTACCGCAGACGCGCCAGAACCGCGCCGAGTGGTTCATCTCGACGAGATGGGCGACCTCGTGGGCGGCGAGGTAGTCGAGCACGAAGGGCGGTGCGAGGATCAGCCGCCAGGAGAACGACAGCGAGCCCGCCGAGGTGCAGGAGCCCCAGCGGCTGGACTGGTCGCGGATCGAGAGCCGCTTGACCCTGACGCCAAGCTCGGCCGCGTAGGCCTCGGCTGAGCGCTGGAGATCGCGGCGCGCCTCACGCTTGAGGAAGTCGCTGACGCGGCGGTCGACATGCTCGAGACCACCGGCGACGCAGAGAATGCGTTCGCCGGACTCGCGCATCTCGGTCCACACCGTGCCGCGCTGGCCGGCGCGATGAACGATGCGATGGGGCGTGCCGCGCAACGGTATCACCGTGCTTGGCTGGAACGGAGCCGCCTTCGGCAACCGGCCGAGGCGTGCGGCGATCCAAGCGCCGTGACGCTGCGCGAACTCTTTTGCTTCGGCGAGCGTGCCGCGCGGCGGCATGGTGAGGATGGCTTCGCGATCGCTCGGATGGATTCTGAGCGTATAGCGTCGCGCGCGTCTGTGGCGGCGCAGCCGGATCGCAAAAAATTGCGAGCCGTGGGTGATGACGAGGGTCTTTGGTTCGTGGGGCCGCCGATAAAGGAGCGCGCGAGTGGCCATGTCTGTCAGTCCGGGGGGCAGGAGGGCGCCCGGATTCTGCCATAACCGCCGCCATGGGAAGCGCTCGGCGCAAAAACAAATCATTTGCCCAATATACAGCGGTCAGGCGTCCGGGAGACCCTACAGACTGGGGTTGGAACCATCAATTTTCCTCCCCGCTGGACGCATGCGGCACCCCCAAGGGGTGAGTAGCGACTCACTCCTATGAGGCTACCTTAATACCGCGAATCTGGACGGAACCGTCCGCTCCAAAAGGCTCCGGCAGGGCAGGAATTTTCGACGGGAAAGCCGAAATACGCGACTATTCGGCCGCGAGCGCCTGCAGCGAGGTCGGATTCGCCGCCGACACCATGAAATCATGGATCCGCGGCACGATTTCCGACTTGAAGCGCGAGCCGTTGAACACGCCGTAATGCCCGACGCCCTTCTGGACGTAATGAACGCGGCGATGATCGGGAATCCCGCTGCACAAAGTGTGCGTTGCTTCGGTCTGACCGAGGCCGGAGATATCGTCCTTCTCGCCTTCGACCGTCATCAAGGCCACGCGCGTGATCCTGGAAGGATCGACGCGTGTTCCGCGATGGGTCATCTCGCCCTTCGGCAGTGCGTGCTTCACGAACACGGTGTCGACGGTTTGCAGATAATACTCCGCGGAGAGGTCCATGACTGCGAGATATTCGTCGTAGAATTCGCGATGCTTGTCGACGAGATCGCCGTCGCCTTTCACCAGATTGGCGAAGAGCTGCTTGTGGGCATCCATATGCCGGTCGAGATTCATGCTGATGAAGCCGTTGAGCTGCAAGAAACCCGGATAGACATCGCGCATCATGCCCGGATGCGGGAACGGCACCTTGGTGATGACGTGGTTGCGGAACCAGTCGATGCCGCGCTCCTGGGCGAGGTTGTTCACCGCGGTCGGATTGCGGCGGGTATCGATCGGCCCGCCCATCAGCGTCATCGAGGTCGGCACAAAGGGATCACGCCGTGCTTCCATGATCGAGACGGCGGCGACGACGGGGACGGAGGGCTGGCACACCGCCATAACGTGGGTGTTGCCGCCGAGAACGTGCAGCATCTCGATGACATAGTCGATGTAGTCGTCGAGATCGAAGCGGCCCTCGCTGAGCGGCACCATGCGGGCATCGGCCCAATCGGTGATGTAGACCTCATGCGCGGGCAGAAAGGCCTCGACCGTACCGCGCAGCAGCGTCGCATAATGGCCGGACATCGGTGCCACGATCAGCACGCGCGGCTGCGGACTGCGCAAGGGGCGAGCGAACTTGCGATCGAAATAGAGCAGCTTGCAGAACGGCTTTTCCCAGACCGAACGGATCTCGACGGGGACGCGGATGCCATTGACCTCGGTGTCGTTGAGGCCCCATTCCGGCTTGCCGTAGCGGCGCGTGGTGCGCTCGAACAATTCGCAGGCCGCGGCGACCGACTTGCCGACCTCGGTACGCGCCCAGGGATTGAGAGGATTCTGAAACAGGAGCTTGGTCGCATCGGTGACCGCGCGCGCCGGATTGAGAGAGGCTTGCGCCATCTCGTACATCCAGTACATCGGCGTCGTCAGGACCGGACTGCCTTCAGCCGCCAGGGGCGGCGCGCCGCCAAACTCACCAATAGGCATCGCTTATATCCCTCTTCGCATCGCAGCATACTGCCGAATGCGCAATATTGCGTCAATGCATGGTTCCGTACATCTACGTAGCGGAAGCGCCAAAACCAGCATGAATCCACGGGAAAGTGACGTTATTCGCCAGCCGAGAGCAGCGAACCGTGCTTCCTGGCGCTTCGCAATAGGGCAAGGAATGCCCCAAAAGCTGCGACCAGCAGCACTGCGTTGATGGCCAACGCCTCCAGCATCAGATCGGTCCTAAAGGTTTGCTCGATCAGGAGCGCGCGCATTCCCTCGAAGGCATAGGTCGGGGGCAACGCCCAGGCGACGTATTGCAGCCAGGCAGGCAGCACACTGACGGGATAGTAGACGCAGGCGAGCGGCAGGATTGCGAACATCAAGGTCCAGACGATGCTCTCGGCGCCGAGGCCGTTTCGCAGCACCAGGCCCGAGACGAAGATGCCGACCGACCAGCTCGTGAAGATCAGATTGCAGAAGAAGGCGATCAGTGGCAGGCCGAGGGCATAAACATTGAAGTGAAACAGGAACAGCGCGAGCAGCGTCATCGGAATGATCCCGATCGCGAGCCGGATCAGGCTCATCACCATCAGCGACAGCAGAAATTCGATCGGCCTCAAGGGGCTCATCATAAGGTTGCCGATGTTGCGTGCCCACATCTCTTCGAGGAACGAGATGGAGAAGCCGAGTTGCCCACGGAACAGAATGTCCCAGAGGATAACGGCGCCGATCAGCGTGCCGCCGGCGCGCGCGAAGAAATTGGCATTCTCGGCGATATAGAGCTGGAGGAAGCCCCAGGTGATGACTTGCAGCGCCGGCCAATACAAGAGCTCGAGCAGCCGCGGCCAGGACGACATCAACAGATACCAATAGCGCAGGATCATCGCGCCGATGCGATGGGCGGAGATGCCGCGGCGGAGGGAGAGCTCGCTCACGGCGCCCTCCCGGATAGCGATGGAAATGCCGCGCACGGTCTATCCAAGACGTCATTGCGAGGAGCTCGCGACAAAATTGTGTAGCAATTTTGCGCTGACGCGACGAAGCAATCCAGAGTCCTTCCGCGGAAAGATTCTGGATTGCTTCGCTTCGCTCGCAATGACGAAAGGAGCACCCGTTGCCTTCTCACTTCGCCGCCTCCTCTCGCGCACCGTTCACCCGCCCGCGTGCGACGTCCAAAAACACCTCCTCCAGCGTGGTGCGGTTGTAGCGGGCCATGATCGCCTCAGGCGTGTCGTCGTCCTCGATGCGGCCGCGCTTCATGATGATGACGCGATCGCAGAGCCGCTCGACCTCGAGCATGTTGTGCGAGGCCAACAGGATGGTGGCGTGGTGCTGCCTGCGATAGCGCTCCAGATGCGCCCGCACCCAATCGGCGGTGTCAGGATCGAGCGAGGCGGTCGGCTCGTCCAGCAAGAGCAGCTCGGGTTGGTTGATCAGCGCTTTCGCGAGCGCGACGCGGGTCTTCTGCCCGGCGGAGAGCTTGCCGTTGGCGCGATCGATGAAATCGCTGAGGTCGAGATCATCGGCGAGCTCGGCGATGCGCTCGGACAGATTCTTCACCGCGTAGAGCTTGCCGAAGATGGTGAGGTTCTGTCGCACCGTGAGCCGCATCGGCATGTCGACATAGGGGCTCTCGAAATTCATCCGCCCCAGCACGGACGCGCTCTCCTCAGGCATCCTTCGTCCGAGCACCTGCACACGGCCGGAGGTCGGCAGCACCAGGCCCATGATCATCGCAATGGTCGTGGTCTTGCCGGCGCCGTTGCCGCCAAGCAGCCCGGTGATGCTGCCGCGCGGCAACGAAAAGGAGATATCGTCGACGGCGCGGGTCTGCTTGTAGACCTTGACGAGATGATCGACCGCAATCGCCGCAGGTGCGCTGCGATCCGCGACAGTCGGCCGACTTGAAGACTTGTCATTCTCAGTCATGCTGGCCGTTCTTCTGCTATTGCAGCCGATAGCGCAAGGCTTGTAATTCCTGGGTGGTTCCGTGAGCCCAGCGTTTGTGATCGAGAAGGCACCGCCACATTGGCCGACATGACCGAAATTGCCGATTCCGGCTTTCGCCACGCGCAGCGGCATATCCGCCTGGATACGATCCTGCGGCTGCGCTGGCTCGCGGTGCTGGGGCAGCTGGCCGCGATCTTCATCGTGGCGCAGGGGCTGGAATTCAACGTCGAGATCGTCCCCTGCGTCAGCATCATCTTCCTGTCGGCAGCACTCAACCTGGCGCTCCAGACGGTGGCCAATCCAATGCAGCGGTTGGAGCCGATGCAGGCGGCCGGACTGCTGGCACTCAACATCGTGGAATTGGCTGGGCTTTTGTTCTTCACCGGCGGCCTCCAGAACCCGTTCTCGTTCCTGTTCCTCGCACCCGTGCTGATCTCGGCCACGGCGCTGCCCGCCCGCTTCACCTTTGGCCTCGGCCTGCTTGCCGTTGCCTGCGCCTCGATCCTGTTCTTCTTTCATCTGCCGCTGCCCTGGGATTCCGATGATCCCCTGGTGCTGCCGCCGATCTATCTCATCGGCGTCTGGCTCTCGATCGCGCTCGCGATCGGCGTCACCAGCCTCTACTCCTTCCAGGTGACCGAGGAGGCGCGCAAGCTCGCGGACGCGCTGGCTGCAACCGAGCTCGTGCTGACGCGCGAGCAGCATCTGACCCAGCTCGACGGATTAGCTGCCGCAGCCGCGCATGAGCTCGGCACGCCGCTCGCGACCATCTTCCTGATCTCGCGCGAATTGGAAAAGACGGTGAACGATCCGACCATCGCCGCCGACCTGAAAACCCTGCGCGAGCAGACCCAGCGCTGCCGCGACATATTGAGCAAGATCACGCAGCTGTCCTCCACCGGCGCGCCGTTCGACCGCATGAAGCTGTCGGAGCTGATCGAGGAGGTGGTTGCGCCACATCGCGACTTCGGTGTCGAGATCAAGGTGCGGATCGCGGTGGCCGTCGCGGCCGAGCCGGTCGGCTCACGCAACCCCGCGATCCTCTATGGCATCGGCAACATCGTCGAGAACGCAGTCGATTTCGCTCGCACCACCGTTGAGGTGAACGCCTGGTGGAACAAGGACCATATCGAACTCGTGATCTCCGACGACGGTCCCGGCATCCCGCCCGACATCCTCAACCGGATCGGTGAGCCCTATCTGTCGCGGCGGCGCACCCAGGATGAAGGCGGCGGGGAGCGGCGCGGCCTCGGTCTCGGCGTGTTCATCGCGCGCACACTGCTCGAACGCACCGGCGCCAAGGTCTCCTTTACCAACCGGACCTTTCCGGATCACGGCGCGGTGGTCCAGATCAATTGGCCGCGAGAGCGTTTTGAGGCTATCGAGACGCTTGAAGAAACAATAGGATAGGCCGCGACCTTGCGTCGCACAACGGGGCCGATCGACTATTGGCCGCCTTGGCACCGAACGATTGCGACGCCATATGTCAATGCGCTGGAGAGAGGACAACACCTTGAACGCCATCGCCGAACTGAACGAACAGACCGACCGCTCGCTTCTCATCGTGGAGGACGACAAGCCGTTTCTGGAGCGGCTGTCGCGCGCGATGGAGACGCGGGGCTTTGCCGTGACATCCTGCGACACCGTCTCGGACGGTCTTGCGCAGATCGGCAAATCGGCACCGGCCTTCGCCGTGGTGGATTTGCGGCTCGGCGACGGCAACGGCCTTGACGTGGTCTCGGCGCTGAAGAAGAAGCGCCCGGACGCGCGCGCGATCGTGCTGACCGGCTATGGCAACATCGCCACCGCCGTGACCGCGGTAAAGATGGGCGCGGTCGATTATCTCTCGAAACCCGCGGACGCCGACGACGTCGTCGCGGCGCTGCTCTCGACCAGCGCGGAGAAATCCGAACTGCCGACCAATCCGATGTCCGCCGACCGCGTGCGCTGGGAACACATCCAGCGCATCTACGAAATGTGCAACCGCAACGTCTCGGAGACGGCGCGCCGGCTGAACATGCACCGCCGCACGTTGCAGCGGATTTTGGCCAAGCGCGCGCCGAGGTAGTTTTCGCCGCACTTGCGCCCCGGACGCAGCGCAGCACGAAGTGGTGCGCTGCTGAGCTGGGGCCCATGCCTCAGCATACATTGTCGCCTTCTGGGTCCCGGCTCTGCGCCGCAGCGTTCAGCTGCAGCGCGTCCGGGACACGAGTGCGCCCTACTCCCAGAAATCCGCGTGTCCCTGCGGATCGACCAGGCGGTTGATCCGCAGCGCTGCCGCCATCGCGAAGCGCACCGTCATCTGCTTGCGCGTGGCGGCAGCAAGCTTGTGCTCGGGCGCCTCGCAATGCATGTGCGCGCCATAGGCGTCGGCAATGATGAGGCCGGTATCTTCAGGAAAGATCTCGCACGGCAGATCCTGCGTGAAGGCGAAGAACAGCCGGTCGCAATGAGCGCGGTATTCGTGCCATTTCTGATCGGCGCGCAGATCCTCCACCGACGACTTAATCTCGACGATCCAGACCTCGCCGCGCTCGTTCAACGCGACGAGATCGGCGCGGCGGCCCGACGGCAGCGGCAATTCGCTGATGCATGAGAAGCCGAGCGATCGCAACAGCCGCGCCGTCCCGCGCGCAACCGCAAGCGCCGTCTCCGACTGGCGACGGTCCGGCGGCGGTACGAGAGCGATGTTGCGGGCGGTGTTGTCCATGGGAGGAGGATAGCCGATTCCGTGAGGGACGGACACTGTCTCCCCACCCGTCATTCCGGCGCGCGCCCGCTTGGGGCGAGCCCGGAATCCATAACCACAGGAAGTGGTTGCTTAACGAAGACGGTCACTTCGAATCTTCGCCAAACTTCTCCCTGGGGGTTAAGGGTCTCGGGCTCGCTACGCGCCCCGGGACGACAGCGAGTGTGAGGCGAGAGGGCGGAACCTCCCTTCTCCTTCACACTTATCACGCAGCCGCCGCGCCCGGGCGGATCCATCGAGGCTGCGGCGCATGATCGACGATCTCTGGTACAAGAACGGCATAATCTACTGCCTGTCCGTCGGCTCCTACATGGACGCCAACGGCGACGGCATCGGCGACTTCAAGGGCTTGCTCCGCCGGCTCGACTATCTGCACGGGCTTGGCATCACCACGATCTGGCTGATGCCGTTCCAGACCTCACCGGGCCGCGACGACGGCTATGACATCGCAGACTATTACAGCGTCGATTCCCGCTACGGCACGCTCGGCGATTTCGTCGAGTTCGCCCATGGCTGCAAGCAGCGCGGCATCCGAATCATCATCGATCTCGTGGTCAACCACACCTCGGACCAGCATCCCTGGTTCAAGGAGGCGCGGCGCGACAAGAACTCGCCCTATCGCGACTGGTATGTCTGGTCCGACAAGAAGCCGGCCAACGCCAACGAGGGCATGGTGTTTCCAGGCGTGCAGAAATCGACATGGACGCGCGACAAGGAAGCCGGTGCCTGGTACTTTCATCGCTTCTACGATTTCCAGCCCGATCTCAACACCTCAAACCCGCGCGTGCAGGCCGAGATCCTCAAGATCATGGGGTTCTGGATCCAGCTCGGCGTCTCCGGCTTCCGCATGGATGCCGTGCCCTTCGTGATCGCGACCAAGGGCGCGAAAGTGAGGAAGCCGGTCGAGCAGTACGACATGCTGCGCGCCTTCCGCGAATTCCTGCAATGGCGCCAGGGCGACGCCATCATCCTTGCCGAAGCCAACGTGCTGCCGAAGACGGACATGGAATATTTCGGGCGCGACGGCGATCGCATGCACATGATGTTCAACTTCCACGTCAACCAGAACCTGTTCTACGCGTTGGCCTCGGCCGACTCGCGGCCGTTGGCGAAGGCGCTGAAGGCGACCAAGCCGCGGCCGGCCACCGCGCAATGGGGGCTGTTCCTGCGCAATCACGACGAGCTCGATCTCGGCCGCCTGACCAAGGCACAGCGCGAGATCGTGTTCAAATGCTTCGGTCCCGACAAGGACATGCAGCTCTACGACCGCGGCATCAGGCGGCGCCTCGCACCGATGTTGGGCGGCGACCGCCGGCGGCTCGAGCTCGCCTATAGCCTGATGTGCACGCTGCCGGGGACGCCCGTCATCCGTTATGGCGACGAGATCGCGATGGGCGACGATCTCTCGCTGCCTGAACGCAACTGCGCGCGCACGCCGATGCAATGGTCGACCGAGCCGCATGGCGGCTTCACCAAGAGCAACAAGCCGGCATGCCCCGTCATCGACAAGGGCCCTTACGGCTACGACCACGTCAACGTTGCCAAGCAGCGGCGCGATCCCAACTCGATGCTGAACTGGACCGAACGCATCGTGCGCATGCGCAAGGAGGTGCCGGAAGTCGGCTGGGGCGATTTCGCGATAATTCCTGTGCGCGATCCCGCCGTGTTCATCATGCGCTATGACTGGCGCAACAATTCGGTGCTGTTCGTGCACAATCTCGACGAGAAGCCGCGCGAGATCGCGTTCTCGGCCGGATTGCCTGATGGGGCCGGCGCGCACCTCGTCAATCTGCTCGCGGAAGACCACAGCCACGCCGACAAGCGCGGCCAGCACCGCGTCGTGCTGGAGCCCTACGGCTATCGCTGGTACCGCGTCGGCGGGCTGGATTATCTGTTGAAGCGGAGCGACATCGACGGGAGCACGGTGCGGGCGAAGAAGCATCCGGGGTGACGTCGAGAGCCGCAATCTGCTCCACTGCTTCAACGATCGTCATTGCGAGGGTAGCGAAGCAATCCAGAATCGCGCCGCGGTGACAGTCTGGATTGCTTCGATGCGCTCGCAATGACAGGGAGATAGCAGTGGTCACTCTTCCGACGTTCTCCTGGCGAAAGCGTGGCTACGTCGGCGGCGCCAGCACCATGCCCTCGTTGCCGCGCAAGTCCAGCACGCCCTCCAACTTCTCCCCCTCGCGATCGAGAAACGTCGACAGCAGGATCTCGCTGCCGAAGGGGATGGCGCTGGTGGTGACAGCGATCGGATCGGCGCCGAGATTGAGCGCCACGATCACCGCCTTGCCGCCGGCCTCGCGGCGATAAATCAGCAGATCGCCTTGCGCCGAGATCGGGTGATAATCACCTGCGACCAGCGGCGGGGAAGCTTTCCGCAACGCGATCAGGCGCCTGTATAGCGTGAGGATCGAGCGTGGATCGGCTTCGAGATTGACGACGTTTTCGCGGATGTGATCCTCCGGCAGAGGCAGCCATGGCCGGACCTCCGAGAAGCCGGCGAAGTTGGAGGAATCCCATTGCATCGGCGTGCGGCAGCCGTCGCGGCCGACACCGATGCCGGGCACGTTCTTCTCGAAGGGGTCGCGTACGTCCTCCGGCGCGATCGCGAGCTGATGCATGCCGATCTCGTCGCCGTAATAGAGCGTCGGCGTGCCGCGCAGCGTCAGCAGCAGCATGGCGGCGACACGCGCCTGCTCGGGACCGACGCGGCTGGCAACGCGCGGACGGTCATGATTGCCGAGCACCCAGTTCGGCCAGGCGCCGCGCGGCAGCGCCTTCTCGTAATCCTCGATGATCTTCTCGATCGAGCGCGCGCTCCAGAAGGTCGAGAGCAGCGCGAAGTTGAACGGCATCTGCGCGCCGGTCAGATCGTTGCCGTAATAGGCCACCAATCGATGCAGCGGCAGATAGATCTCGCCGATCAAGACGCGCGCGCCAAAGGCATCGGTGACACGCCGCATCTGCGCGATCACGTCATGCACCTCCGGCTGATCGGTCGAGTATTGCGTCAGGATCTTCTCGTTCGGCGCCCGGCCCTCGACGTAGTGCGGGTTCGGTGGATTGTCGCGGAATTCGGCGTCCTTGATCAGGTGCCAAATCACGTCGACGCGAAAGCCGTCGACGCCCTTCTCCAGCCAGAACCGCATCACGTCGTAGATCGCCGTGCGAACCTCCGGATTGCGCCAGTTGAGATCCGGCTGCTGGGCCAGGAAAGCATGGTAATAATATTGGCCCGTGGTCTCGTCGAATTGCCACGCGCTGCCGCCGAACTCGGACAACCAGTTGTTCGGCACGCCGCCATCCGGCGCCGGATGGCGCCAGATGTACCAGTCGCGCTTGGGATTGTCGCGTGAGGACCGGCTCTCGATGAACCAGGGATGCTGGTCCGAGGTGTGGTTGGGAACGAGGTCGAGGATCAGCTTCAGGCCGTTGTCATGGGCGGCGGCGAGCAGCGCATCGAAATCTTCCATCGTGCCGAACAGCGGCTCGATGCCGGTATAGTCGGAAATGTCGTAGCCGAAATCCGCCATCGGCGAGGGAAAGATCGGCGACAGCCAGATCGCGTCGACGCCGAGCGATTTGACGTAAGGCAGCCGCCTGAGGATGCCGGCGAGATCGCCGACGCCGTCGCCATTCGAATCCTGAAACGAGCGCGGGTAGATCTGATAGAAGATCCCGTCGCGCCACCAATTCGCATTGCCTTGAGCCATGCCGAAAGACCACCCAAATCTGCGCCCTCGCGCGGGAGAACGCGACAGCGACGCCCCGGTTCAAATTGGCAGATCAATTGGGACGGCGGTGTGACCATTGTTCCCGGTCTCGTTCCGGCTGTTTGGCCCGAATCTTTTGCTTGGCGGCCTGGCAAAAATCGGCATTGTGAGGCCATGACCGAGCAAAATGACACCAAAGCCAAAGCCGGCGCGATCATCGTGCCCGTGACGCTGTTCGAGCAGAACTGCACCATCATCTGGGACGAGCCCTCCAAAAAGGCCGTGGTGATCGATCCCGGCGGCGACGTGCCGAAGATTCTGGATGCGATCAAGCAGACCGGCGTCACCGTGGAGAAGATCTGGCTGACCCACGGCCATATCGACCATGTCGGCGGCGCGGCCGATCTGCGCGACGCGCTGAAGGTGCCGATCGAGGGCCCGCATGAAACGGACAAGTTCCTGCTCGACAATGTGGTCGAGAGCGGCGCGCGCTTCGGCATGACGGGGGTGCGCAACTTTGCGCCGGACCGCTGGCTCGACGAAGGCGACAGCGTCTCGATCGGCGGCTTGCAGTTCGACATCCTGCACTGCCCCGGCCACTCGCCCGGCA
This sequence comes from Bradyrhizobium sp. 159, assembly GCF_023073795.1. Classification (NCBI taxonomy): domain Bacteria; kingdom Pseudomonadati; phylum Pseudomonadota; class Alphaproteobacteria; order Hyphomicrobiales; family Nitrobacteraceae; genus Bradyrhizobium; species Bradyrhizobium sp. 159. The sequence continues at coordinate 120,895 of NZ_JADPKE010000059.1, forward strand.
GTGTGGTGTTCTTCAACAAGGACTTGCGTTTTGCGCATGTCGGCGACGTCCTGTTCGCCGGCTCGGTCGGACGCACCGACCTGCCCGGCGGCAGTCACGCCACGCTGATCAATTCGATAAAGACCAAGCTCTTGCCGCTCGGCGATGACGTCGGCTTCATCTGCGGACACGGCGCCGGCTCGAGCATCGGCCAGGAGCGGATGACCAATCCGTTCATCACCGGCGAGATGTAAGGTTCTACTCGGCGGCGTCCGCCAGCGCCGCGGGTTCGCTCAGGTTACGGTCGCCCCATTCCCGGATCGCGGCGACGACCGGCACAAAACTCCTGCCCTTGCGAGTCAGGCGATACTCGACCTTCGGCGGCACCTCGCCAAAATCCTTGCGGTCGATCAGGCCGCTCGCCGTCAGCGCCTTCAATTCGCGGCTGAGCACGCGCGGGGTGATCTCCGCGTTGCCTTCCGTGCCGCGCAGCAGACCGCTCCTGATCTCGCCGTAGCGGCGCGGACCATCCTTCAAATCCCAGACGATGCGCAGCTTGTACTTGCCGCTGATCATCTTCTGAAACGCCGCGACCGGACAGGTGCGCGCCGGGTTCGCTGTTGCCTTCACCAGTGCCTTGGCCATGTCGTCTCCTCCATGCGCATCCAGCTTGCACGAGAATAGGGGCGGCGCCGAAAAAATCCATACTATCAATTTTGTCCATACTTGCAGGATCGCGTGCAAGGCGCAGATGATTGACGCACATGACGAACAGGGAGCGTCACATGAAGCACTTCATGATCAAGTATGAATTCAGGAGCGGCACGACGGAGGCCTGGCACCAGGAGGTCGGCCGTTTCATCAGGGCGATCGACGGCGATCCGGAGCTGAAAGGGCGGATCGGCTATCGTGTCCTGAAGCACCGCGACGACGGCAGCTATATCCACCTCGCCAGCGTCATGGACGATACCGCGCAAAAGACCCTGCAATCGCGCGACTTCTTTCGGGCCTATCAGGAGATGACGCGCAAGGTGGCCGGCGGCGAGGTCACGGTGACGCCGATCGAGATGATTGGCGCAACGGCGTAGTGAGTATCATCTGCCTGCGCGACAAACTACTTCATCAACCCCGCCGCCGTCAGCGCGCGCGTGATGATCCGGCCGAGATCGAAGCTGCGTGTTCTCTCGCGCTTCGGCTCGGCCGGCTTTTCGGCGACAGCGGTCAGGATCGAGCGGGCGAGATGCGGCGCGGGCGTCAGCGCCGGCTTCGATGACTTGGCTTGCGCCTTCTTTGCCGCCTCCGGAATCCAGCCGGTGAGACCGAAGAACTTTGCGATGTGATAGGACGAGGAGATGCCGGCCTCGATCAGGAATGCGCCTTCCATGCCGTAGCGCTGATCGTTGTCGGCGAGACCGAGCGGCGTGCCGTGCGCCATGTCGGTGATGGCGTAGGACTCGACCAGCGTCTCGCCGTCCTTGTTCCACCAGGCCTGACGCGGATAGCCGTCCACAATGGTCTCCGCCATCGGCACCTCGGGCAGATCGTGCAAATCGAGCCATTGCTTGACGATCTCGTTGGCATTGCCGGGGTTGACGGTGCGGTCGGCGCTGCCGTGCCACACCGACACCTTCGGCCAGGGACCACGATGATCAGAGGCGCGGCGCACGAGATCGCCGAGCTCGCGCGCCGGACGCGCCGGGGAATGGAACATGCCGTCCAGCGCCTCGCGCAGGTTCGAGGCAATGCCATAGGGCAAGCCGGCGATCATCGCGCCGGCCGCGAAGACTTCCGGATAGGTCGCGAGCATCACCGACGTCATGCCGCCGCCGGCGGACAGGCCGGTGATGAAGATGCGCTTGGGGTCGATGCGATGCGCTTCCACCATGTGCGCGATCATCTCGCGAATCGAACGCGCCTCGCCGCTGTCCCGTGCGGTGTCTTCCGGATTGAACCAGTTGAAGCAGGTGTTGCCGTTGTTGATGCGCTGCTGCTCGGGCATCAGCAGCGCGAAGCCGTAATGCTTCGCCAGCGTCGACCAGCCGGCGCCGAGATCGTAGCCGGAAGCGGTCTGGCCGCAGCCGTGCAGCACGACGACGAGCGCGCGCGGCTGCTGAAGCTGCGCCGGCACGAACGCGAACATGCGCAAGGTCCCGGGATTGACACCGAAGCCCGTGACCTCTTGCAGTGGGCTGGATGAACCTGCGCTGCGGCCGAGTTCGGCAAAGCGCAGACCGTCCAGCTTTGGCAGACGTCTCAAGAGATCGACATTTCTGGCTAACGACACGGCAACTTCCTGGTGGGCGAGGTTCAACTCCAGCCAAACCAGATAGTTGCTGCATTGCGAAATAAAAAGGCCGTGTGCTGTCAATCCTGCAAAATCGACGGGATTTCCCGTGGAATCTGCGCTCATTAACCGCAATGCCCTGACTTCGTGCCGATGCGGGGCGCATTCACGCCAGAAATGCGGCGCAGATCATGATCAATGTGACAGACAGCCCAAGCGAGATGAGAAATCCTGCGCGCGCTGAAGGCGCGGCTGCCCCAATCGTCGGTGACCAACAGATGCAGGATCGCCGGCACCTGCTCGCACCATCAAGGCGGCGGTCGCGCCCTGCGCCAGCTACCGTCCGAGCATGACGATCTCCTGTGAATGATCAAACGCGATCGCCTTCCGGCGCCAGAGCACGGCATCTACGTTCTTCGTGCCCTGACAAAGGTCGCGGGTGGCCGGGACAAGCCCGGCCGTAAGCGCCTGCACGCAAGAATGGGGGAGGAAAAAGACAGACGCATGCGCGCATTCCGCCATGCGGGACATCGTACGATTGCGTTCGCTTCCGCGAGCACGTAGCCTCGCCGCTTCAACAAACAGAAAATCAAAGCCGGAGAGAACGCCATGGCGCGCCTGAAGTTTGGAGCCTTTCTTGCCCCGCATCATCCGATCGGGGAGCATCCGATGCTCCAGTTCCGGCGCGACCTCGACCTGGTCGAGCAGCTGGATAGCCTCGGTTATGACGAGTTCTGGTGCGGCGAGCATCACTCCTCCGGCTGGGAGATGATCGCATCGCCCGAGATGTTCCTGGCCGCGGCCGGCGAGCGCACCAAGCGGATCAAGCTTGGCACCGGGGTGGTGTCGCTGCCCTATCACCATCCCTTCAACGTCGCCCAGCGCATGGTGCAGCTCGACCATATGACCGGCGGCCGCGCCATCTTCGGCTCCGGCCCGGGCGCGCTGGCGTCCGACGCGCACACGCTGGGCATCGACCCGATGACGCAGCGCGACCGCCAGGACGAGGCGATCGGCGTGATCCGCCGCCTCTTCAACGGCGAGCGCGTCACCGCGAAGAGCGACTGGTTCACCATGAACGACGCCGCGCTCCAGATCCTACCCTTGCAGGAGGAGATGCCGTTCGTGGTGGCCTCGCAGATCTCTCCCTCCGGCATGACGCTCGCCGGAAAATACGGCATCGGCATCATCTCGCTGGGCTCGATGACGACGCAGGGACTGATGTCGCTGCAGCAGCAATGGCAGTTCGCCGAGGACGCGGCGAAAAAACACGGCACCAATGTGAGCCGCGCCGACTGGCGCGTGCTCCTGACCTGGCATATCGCCGAGACACGCGAGCAGGCGCGCCGCGAGGCCGGTGCAGGGCTGATGCGCTGGCACAACGAATATAATGTCGGCACGTTGCAACGTCCGGGCCTCACGGCTTTTTCCTCACCTGATGAGGCCGTGGACAAGACCGCCTTCGTCGAAGGCGCGGCATCCACCATCGGCACGCCCGACGATCTCGTCAAAACCATCAAGAATGTGATGCAAGTGTCCGGCGGCGTCGGCGCCATCATCGGCTTCGTGCATGACTGGGCCAATCCGGAGAATACGCGCCGCAGCTGGGACATGGTCGCGCGCTACGTCGTGCCGGAGATCAACGGCTATATCGACGGTCTTCGCAAGTCGCAAAAATTCGTGATCGAGAATCGCGCGATCTTCGAGCGCGCGGGCCAGGCCGTGATGGCCAAGATCATGGAGAACGAGAAGGCCGCCGAGGCGCTGAAGGTGACTGGCCCCGGCCGTGTCGCGATTCCCGCCGTGAACGCACCGGATTTGCAGAAGGAAGCGGCGAAGCGGTAGGCGCCGATCTGCGCTCCCGCAGGGCTGTCGCATATACTTGGCGGCGCCTGAGCGAGCGCCTCGTGCTTCGAGACGACCGCGGAGCCTGTCATCGGGCCGCGCTTTGCGCGGACCCGGTGGCGGTCTCCTCAGGATCAGGCTAAGCGGCATCGGCGTCCGCCGAATCTGCTGCCGCGCGCTCCGTCCTCATCCTGAGGGCCCACCAAAGGCGGGCGTCTCGAAGGATCGGCCGCAAGGACTGCTCTCAAATGCGATTGTCCCGGCTTCGCCGGGACGACAACGACGCGCGTGTGACGATTTTGTGCGCAAACGACCGCCGTGTCATCGCAATCGGCTGTGCTATGCTGACCGTGTCCGCCAACCGGAGCGATCGTCATGTCGATGCAGAATGTGGCCGCCCCTGCGCTTCAGTTCACTGCGCCCAGGCGCAACGAGCTGACGCACATTCCCGGCGACGAGGGCTGGCCGATCATCGGCAAGACCTTTCAGGTGCTCGCCGACCCCAAGGGCCACGTCGAGGCGAACGGCGCCAAATACGGCCCGGTCTACCGCACGCACATTTTCGGCGAGACCAATGTCGTGCTGCTCGGTCCGGAAGCGAACGAGCTCGTGATGTTCGACCAGCAGAAGCTGTTCTCGTCGACACACGGCTGGAACAGGGTGCTCGGTCTGTTGTTTCCGCGCGGGCTGATGCTGCTCGATTTCGATGAGCACCGCCTGCATCGCAAGGCGCTGTCGGTCGCGTTCAAGTCCGGTCCGATGAAGTCGTATCTGCGCGATCTCGATCGCGGCATTTCCGCGCGCGTCGCGCAGTGGAAGGCCAAGCCCGGCGAGATGCAGCTCTACCCGGCGATGAAGCAGCTCACGCTCGATCTCGCTGCGGCCTCGTTTCTCGGCGCCGACATCGGACCGGAAGTCGACGAGATCAACCGTGCCTTCATCGACATGGTCGCGGCCGCCGTCGCCCCGATCCGCCGCCCCCTGCCGGGCACCCAGATGGCGCGAGGCGTGAAGGGGCGCAAACGCATCGTCGCCTATTTCCGCGAGCAGATTCCGCTGCGACGCGGCAATCATGGCGGCGACGACCTGTTCTCGCAGCTCTGCCGCGCCACCCATGAAGACGGCGCGCTGCTGTCGGAGCAGGACATCGTCGACCATATGAGCTTCCTGATGATGGCGGCGCACGACACGCTGACCTCGTCCCTGACCTCCTTCATCGGCGAGCTCGCGGCAAATCCGGACTGGCAGAACAGGCTGCGGGAGGAGGTCCTCGCGCTGGGGCTCGCTCCGAATGCGCCGAGCAGCTTCGACGATCTGGAAAAGATGCCGCTGTCGGAGATGGCGTTTAAGGAGGCGCTGCGGATCAAGCCGCCGGTACCATCGATGCCGCGCCGCGCGATGCGCGCTTTCACTTTCAAGGGCTTTACGATCCCCGCCGGCACCGCCGTCGGCGTCAATCCGCTCTACACACATCACATGAAGGACATCTGGCCGGAGCCGGACCGCTTCGATCCTCTGCGGTTCACCGAGGAAGACCAGCGCAACCGCCACCGCTTCGCCTTTGTGCCGTTCGGCGGCGGCGCGCATATGTGCCTCGGCCTGCACTTCGCCTATATGCAGGCGAAATGCTTCGCGCGGCATTTTTTGCAGAACATCGAGGTGTCGCTGGAACCGGGCTACAAGCCGGACTGGCAGATGTGGCCGATCCCGAAGCCGCGGGACGGCTTGCAGGTGCGGGTGAAGGCGATTTAGCGCCACACCGTCATTGCGAGCGAAGCGAAGCAATCCAGACTATCTCCGCGGAAACAGGCTGGATTGCTTCGTCGCCCGCGACAAAATTGCTTCGCAATTTGATCGCGGACTCCTCGCAATGACGAGATCGGATTGATAGCTCGCAGCACAAGAAGCGCACTCCCTCTCCCGCAAGCGGGAGAGGTGTTGGAGCCCGCCTCCCGCTCGCCGCTACGCCCCCTGATCGAACGCCTTGCGCAAGGCCACGTAACCCTGTTGCTGCTGGCTCCAGTTGCGGCCGCCGGTCATGGCACCGTCGACGACGAGGTCGTGGCCGTTGATGAAGCTGGACTCGTCGCTCGCCAGGAACACCGCGGCGTGGGCGATGTCATCAGGGAGACCGGCGCGCGGGATCGGCTGCGCGGTCTTGTAGACCTCGCGCATCACCGCCGGCGTCTTCTCGGCTGCGTCGGTCGACAGCCCGAGTGCCTTGCCGAAGATTCCGGTTGCGATCGCGCCGGGCGAGATCGAGTTGACGCGCACGTTTGACTCGCCGAGCTCCATCGCCACGCATTTGGTGAGATGGATCACCGCCGCCTTGGCCGCGCTATAGACCATCGAGGACGAGAACCCGGCGAGACGGCCGGCGATGCTGCCATTGTTGATGATGCTGCCAAAACCCTGCTTCTTCATGTGGGGCGCTGCGTGCTTCATGCCGAGCATGACGCTGCGCACCAGCGTCGCCATCGCCGCGTCGAACCGCTCGACCTCGAGGCCTTCGATGCCCCCGGTCTGCGCCGGACCGCCGGCATTATTGAAGAGGCAATCGATCTTGCCGAATTTGTCCACCGCGAGCGCGATCAGCGCCTGCATCTGCGCTTCGACCGTCACGTCCGTCTGGCGGAAGACGCAAGTCGGCCCGAGCTGCTTCGCCAGCGCCTCGCCTTCGGCGATGCGCCGGCCCGCGATCACAATTTTGGCACCTTCGGCAACGAAGACTTCCGCGGTGCGCAATCCGATCCCGCTCGTCGCGCCGGTGATGATCGCAATCTTGCCGTCCAGCCTGCCCATGTAATGTTCCCGTTTTCGAATGATTTGATTTTCAGATGGCGGACACTGACAGATGACGGCGCCGCGACGGTCACTATTCCCGCCGACCCGTGGCAAGGCAAGCTTTGCTTGCGTGTCCGACATGCGTAACATTCGAACCCATGGCTCGACTTTCGGACGGGCATCGCGACCGGGCTGGGCATGGGGAAGCTGATCGACGAGTTCCGCAAGGGCTGGCAGGGCGTGGCACCGCCATCGCTCGGTCTGAGCATCGCCTTCGCGGTCGCCTGCCTGCTGCTCGCGACGCTGTCGCGCTGGGCTCTCGCCCAGGTGCGGCCAGACGTCTACTTCACCCCGTATTTCCCGGCCGTGTTCTTCGCCGCCGCGTTCGGAGGCTTCCGGATCGGCATCGTGACCGCACTTTTCGGCGGCGTGCTCGGCGTGATCGTCAATTTCGGCGATGCCTCTGCCGACCGCGCCCGGTTTGCGCTGCTGACGCTCTATTGGGTGGTCTGTGCACTCACCATCTGGGGTGTCGAGCACTATCGTACCCTGCTGATCGAGCAGCGCCGGATTTCCAAACGCCTGATCGAGGAAGAAGACTATCGCAAGCTGCTGGTCGACGAGCTCCAGCACCGGCTCAAGAACAAGCTGTCGACGGTGCACGCCGTGCTGCACCAGGTGCTGCACGACCAGCCGCAGGTCTGGGCCCGGATCGATCCGAGGCTGCGGTCGCTGGCCAGCACCGACGATTTGATCTCACGGATCGACAAGGCGGGCTGCGACATCCGCGACCTCCTGATCGCGGAGCTCGGGCCTTACGGCCATGTGCGCTTCACCCTCAACGGCGACCGGCTGTTCCTGCCGCCGAAGCTCGCGGTCACGCTGTCACTGATGTTTCACGAGCTCGCCACCAATGCAGGCAAATATGGCGCGTTCTCTGCACCGCGCGGATTGTTGCAGGTGTCCTGGACGGTCACCGGCGATCGCCTGACCATCACTTGGGATGAGACCGAGGGGCCGAGCATCGGCGAGGTGTCGGCACCGGGCTTCGGCACCAAATTGCTGAAGTCGGCGCTAACCGCCTTCGACGGCAAGACCGAGCTCTCATTCTTGAAAACCGGCCTCCATTGCATCATGCAATGCCGTATCCCCAAGAGCGGCTGACGGACAACAAAGTTCGGTCGATCGGGTCACCTCTCCCCGGAGAGAGAGGTGATCGAGCCCGGGGCTCGCATCGGTTCAGCCAAAGCTCATCGCGCCGCCGGATTGTTACAAGCGAAAGAGAACGCGCGCTCCACTCGCAGTTTCCCTGGGCGCATTGACGCTCTGTTAATGACGATCGGCGGCGCGCGTCGCATGGTCGCAAGTTTCGGCCAAAACACCCCCGTATTTCTTCGGACCCCTTAACCAAACTTAAGAGGGAACCGCGCAAGATCGCGTCCATTGCAAAGGCGCGCTGAAACAACAAGATTCATGACTTCTATGAACGACAATAAATATTTTGGCGCGAGCGAAGCCGAGCTCGGATTTCTCAAGGAAATCGTTAGAATGCTGCCGGCCGGCCTGACCGTGCAGGACGCGCACGGCGAGCTGCTGCTGGTTAACGATGCCGCGGCTGCCCAGCTCGGCATCGACGGCAGCCGTCCCTCGCCCGATCTGTCGCCGCGCCGCGAAGCCTGTCGGCAGGCGCTGAGCGCCGGCCAGCCGGTCGTCACCGAGGAAGCCATTCACAACGGCGCCGCGCGCCAGGTGCTGCTCACGACCCATCGTCCCGTCCGCCTCGCCGGACGCGAGCTCCTGATCTCGGCTTCCTCCGACATCACCGAGCAGAAGAATTTCGAGGACCAGCTGTTCCGCTCGGCCTATTTCGACGAGCTGACCGGGCTGCCCTCGCGGCGCGTGATCGAGCATCACGCCAACGGCCTGCTCGCGCGCGATGGCGGCGAGCGGTTCGCGCTGGCCTTTCTCGACGTCGACAATTTCAAGCACATCAACGACTATTACGGCCACGCAGTCGGCGATGCGCTGCTGGTCGAGCTGTCGAAGCGGCTCGGACGCGACTTGCGCGATTCCGACATGCTCTCGCGCATCTCCGGCGACGAATTCCTGCTGCTGCTGTCGCCGATCCAGAGCCAGGAGGAAGTTGCCGAATTCATGCAATCGACCCTGGAGCGGCTCACCGCGCCGTTCTTCATCGACACTTCGGAAGTCTTCGCCTCCACCTCGGTCGGCATCAGCCTCTACCCCGATCACGGACGCAGCTTCGAGACTCTGCGCCAGAACGCCGACATCGCGATGTACCGCATCAAGAACGATGGCAAGGGGTCGGCGGCTTTCTTCGATTCCAGCATGGAGCGAGAGGCGCTGGCGCGAATGAAGGTTGAGCAGTCGCTACGACTTGCCATCCTGGAGAAGCGCTTCTGCTGCGCGTTCCAATCCAAGGTCGACATCAGGACGCAGGCCGTGACGGGCATCGAGGCCCTGGTGCGCCTGCGTGACGACGAAGGCGTGATCCAGGCGCCCGGCTCGTTCATCAACCTCGCCAGCGAGCTCGGACTGATCGATGAGCTGACCCATCTCGTGCTGGCCGAGATCGTCAAGTCGATCGACCTGATCAACGAGACCTTCGGCGCCGAAGCAACCATCAGCATCAACGTCGCCGCCAAGCAGGCCGGCAACCCCGAGTTCATGCGCAGCTTCGCGCAAGCGCTGGACGACACTGGCTTTCCCAGCCGCTTCATGATCGAAGTAACGGAAGACGCCTTTGTCGCCAAGAATCATTTCCAGGCCGAAATCCTGCCGACGTTCCGCAAGCTCGGCGTCGGCATCTCAATCGACGATTTCGGCATCGGCTATTCCTCGCTCTCGGCGCTCGCCGACATCACTGCCGACGAGATCAAGATCGACCGCTCCTTCATCACCGACATCCATAAGCGTCCGCGCAGCCAGGGCATTTTGCGCGCGATCGAATCCTTGAGCGAAGCGCTCGGCATGACCGTGATTGCCGAGGGCCTCGAATCCTACGAGGAGCTCGCCTATCTCCAGGCCGCGACCAAGATCCGCTACGCGCAGGGCTATTACTTCTCCCGGCCGATCTTCCTGGAGGAGCTGAAGCTCGTAACACCAATCTCCAGCGAAGCGCGCGTCAACATGGTGAGCCGCCCGACGCAGCAGAACCGCCAAGGCTATTCGCGGGCGAGCGGGTACCGGCGATAGGGTTGCCTTTCAGGCAGGTAGATTCAAAGCCTGGTAACCCGATCCTGTGATGATTGCGGCGCACCTGCAAGATCTGCTCTGCCGATTTCCTGGGCAGGCGGCAACCGGCGATCAAGACAAGACGCTGTCACAGCTGTCACACATGGTCTCACGCGCCAGACCACCGTAAGGTGGAATTGCAAAGTTTCTCGGCGTGTGCAAATCGCTGTTGCCAGAAGCTTTAAATCAGGAGGGAATATCGTGCGTCGATCATTTATCATGGCAACAGCCGTCCTCGCGCTCGCCGCGGGCGCGTCCGCACGGGCCGACGATCTCAAGATCGCGCTTATCTATGGCAAGACCGGTCCGCTGGAGGCCTATGCCAAGCAGACCGAGACCGGCCTGCAAATGGGCTTTGAATACGCCACCAAGGGCACCATGACGCTCGACGGCCGCAAGATCGTCGTCATCACCAAGGATGACCAGGGCAAGCCCGATCTCGCCAAGGCCGCCCTCGCGGAAGCCTATCAGGACGACAAGGCCGACATCGCGATCGGCACGACCTCGTCGGCCGCGGCGCTCGCCATTCTTCCCGTCGCCGAGGAGAACAAGAAGATTCTGATCGTCGAGCCTGCGGTCGCGGATCAGATTACCGGCGAGAAGTGGAATCGCTACATCTTCCGGACGGCGCGCAACTCCTCGCAGGACGCGATCTCCAACGCGGTCGCCATCGGCAAGCAGGGCGTCACAGTCGCGACGCTGGCGCAGGACTACGCCTTCGGCCGTGACGGCGTCGCCGCCTTCAAGGAGGCGCTCGCCAAGACGGGCGCGACGCTGGCCGCCGAGGAATACGCGCCGACCTCGACCACCGACTTCACCGCCGTCGGCCAGCGCCTGTTCGACGCGCTGAAGGACAAGCCAGGCCGCAAGGTGATCTGGGTGATCTGGGCCGGCGCGGGCAATCCGCTGGCCAAGCTCCAGGACATGGATCCCAAGCGCTACGGCATCGAGCTGTCGACCGGCGGCAACATCCTGCCGGCGCTCGCCGCCTATAAGGGCCTGCCCGGCATGGAAGGCGCGACCTACTATTTCTACGAAATCCCGAAGAACCCGGTGAACGACTGGCTGGTCGCCGAGCACCAGAAGCGCTTCAAAGCGCCGCCGGACTTCTTCACCGCGGGCGGCTTTGCCGCCGCGATGTCCGTCGTCGCCGCCGTCACCAAGGCGAAGTCGACCGACACCGAGAAGCTGATCACGGCAATGGAAGGCCTGGAATTCGATACGCCGAAGGGCAAGATGGTGTTCCGCAAAGAGGACCATCAGGCGCTCCAGAGCATGTATCACTTCAAGGTCAAGGTCGATCCGAACGTCGCCTGGGCCGTGCTCGAGCCGGTGCGCGAGCTGAAGATCGAGGACATGGACGTGCCGGTCCGCAACAAGCGGTAGGGCGGTGGTGCTTCACCTCTCCCGCTTGCGGGAGAGGCCGGGAGAGGGTTTTTCCTCTTGGGGATTCTCGATTGTCGAAACAGCCCTCTCCCCAGCCCTCCCCCCGCAAGCGGGGGAGGGAGCGCAGCGTGATCGCGGATATATCTCCGTTTCCATCATTCGCCGGACTCCAATGCCGCTGACCCTCGAAACCCGCGACCTCACCATCCGCTTCGGCGGCCATGTCGCGGTCAACAACGTCACCTGCACGTTCCGCCCGGGCGAGCTCACCGCCATCGTCGGGCCGAACGGCGCCGGCAAGACCACCTATTTCAATTTGATCTCGGGTCAGCTGCGCGCATCCAGCGGCAGCATCCTGTTCGACGGCATTGATATCACGGGGCAGTCCGCGCCGATGCGGACGCGCGCAGGCCTCGGGCGTGCCTTCCAGCTCACGAATCTTTTCCCGAACCTCACCGTGGAGGAGAACGTCCGCCTCGCGGTGCAGGCTGCGAACGGCACCCATTACGATATGCTGCGGCCCTGGATGGTCCGCCGCGACCTGATCACCCGCGCAGACGGCATCCTCGACCAGGTCGCGCTCGGCAGCCGGCGCGGCGTCGCCGCGACCGCCCTGTCGCATGGCGACCAGCGCAAGCTCGAGGTGGCGCTGATGATGGCGCTGGAGCCGAAGGTGTTCATGTTCGACGAGCCGACCGCCGGCATGAGCATCGACGAGGTGCCCGTCGTCCTGAACCTGATCGCGCAGCTCAAACAGGACCTAAACAAGATCATCCTGCTCGTCGAGCACAAGATGGACGTGGTGCGCTCGCTCGCCGACCGCATCATCGTGCTGCATAACGGCCAGCTCGTCGCCGACGGCAGGCCTGCCGAAGTGATCGCCTCGCCGATCGTGCAGGAGGCCTATCTCGGCGTGGCGCCCAAGACGGCTGCAGGGAGTGCAGCATGACCGACCTTTTAAGACTCTCCGGCGTGCACACCCATATCGGCCGCTATCACATTCTCCAGGGCATCGATCTCGCGGTTCCGCAGGGGCAGACCACGATGCTGCTCGGCCGCAATGGTGCCGGCAAGACCACGACGCTGCGCACCATCATGGGCCTGTGGCAGGCCTCGCACGGCGAGATCAGCTTCGCCGGGCAGCGGATCGAGCGCCGCGCCACGCCCGACATCGCGCGGCTCGGCGTCGGTTACGTGCCGGAGAGCATGGCCGTGTTTTCCGACCTCACGGTGAAAGAGAATTTGGTCCTGGCGGCGCGCGATGGTCCGCTGGACGATGCCCAGCTCGACTGGATCTTTGGCTTCTTCCCGGCGCTGCGCCGCTTCTGGCTGTCGCGTGCGGGAAGCCTCTCGGGCGGGCAGAAGCAGATGTTGTCGATCGCGCGCGCCATCATCGAGCCGCGCAAGCTTCTCTTGATCGACGAGCCGACCAAGGGCCTCGCGCCTGCCATCGTCATGGCGCTGATCGAGTGCCTGAAGGAAATCAAGCGCAAGGGCGCGACGATCCTGCTGGTCGAACAGAATTTCTTTGCCGCCCGCGAGCTCGGCGACAACGTGCTGGTGATGGACAACGGTACCATCGTCCATCGCGGCGAGATGGCGGCGCTGGCCGCCGACATGCCGCTGCAAGAGCGACTGCTCGGCCTGAGCCTGGAGGCGCATCAGTGACTGAACTCGCCGCAAATGATCCGCTGCCGAAGCCGAAGCGCGACATCGCACCGATCCTGCTGCCGGTCGCGCTCGCGCTTGTCATGATCCCGCTGATCGGCTCGCCCAGCACCTGGCTGACCTTGACCGCCGCCAGCCTCGCCATGGGCATGATGATCTTCATCATGGCTTCCGGTCTAACCCTGGTGTTCGGCCTGATGGACGTGCTCAATTTCGGCCACGGCGCCTTCATCGCGGTCGGCGCCTATGTCGCGACCCTGGTGCTGGCGCCGTTTGCAGCCTCGATCCAGGCCGATTCGCTGTGGGTGAACCTCGCGGTGCTGGCGCCAGCAGCGCTGCTGTCGATGGCCGTGTCCGGCGCGCTCGGCCTGGTCGTCGAGCGCGTGCTGATCCTTCCTGTTTATGGCCAGCATCTGAAGCAGATCCTGATGACGACCGGCGGCCTGATCGTCGCCGAGCAGACGCTGTATGCGCTGTGGGGACCGCAGATCATCCCGATGCCGCTGCCCACCTCGCTGCGCGGCTCCTTCATTCTCGGCGACGTCGCGATCGCCAAATACCGCGTGCTGGCGATGCTGATCGGCCTCGCCGTCTTCATCGCGATCCAGCTCGTGCTCAACCGCACCAAGCTTGGCCTCCTGATCCGCGCCGGCGTCGAGAACCGCGAGATGGTCGAGGCGCTCGGCTATCGTATCCGCCGCCTGTTCCTGGGCGTGTTCATGACGGGATCGGCGCTCGCGGGCCTCGGCGGTGTGATGTGGGCGCTCTATCGCGAGCAGGTCCATGCCTCCATGAGCGACGAGCTCACCGTGCTGATCTTCATCGTCGTCATCATCGGCGGGCTCGGGTCGATCGGCGGCTGCTTCATCGGCGCCATCCTCGTGGCCATGGTTGCCAATTACGGCGGTTTCCTGGTGCCGAAGCTCGCCCTCGTCTCCAACATCCTGCTGATGGTCGCCATTCTGATGTGGCGGCCGCGCGGCCTCTATGCGGTGACCAGCCGATGATGATCCTCTCAGGCGACCCGCCGCGCAGCCGTGTTCTCACGCTTGTTCTCGTCCTCATCATCCTGGCGCTGGCGGCGACGCCATTCCTGTTCCCGGGCGCCAAGGCGCTCAACGTCGCAGCCAAGATCTGCGTCTTCGCCGCCCTTGTCGCATCCTACGACCTGTTGCTCGGCTATACCGGCTCGGTGTCGTTCGCCCACACCATGTTCTACGGCATCGGCAGCTACGCGATCGCGATCGCGCTGTACGGGATGGGCCCGAACTGGGCCGCGGTCGCGACCGGCATCGTCATCGGCCTGCCGCTCGCGGCCCTGTTGGCGCTCGCGATCGGGCTGTTCTCACTGCGGGTGGCCGCGATCTTCTTTGCCATGATCACGCTCGCGGTCGCCTCCGCCTTCCAGGTGCTGGCCTCGCAGCTGTCCTGGCTGACCGGCGGCGAGGATGGACGCAGTTTTCAGCTTCCCGAGCTGCTGCGGCCCGGCACGGTGCTGGTCTCCAAGAACCTGTTCGGCTTCGAGATCAACGGCCGCATCCTCACCTACTACCTGGTATTCGCCATCTCCGCCCTGATGATCCTCGCTTTGCTGCGGGTGGTGAACTCACCGTTCGGACGCGTGCTCCAGGCCATCCGCGAGAACCGTTTTCGCGCCGAGGCGCTGGGCTTCCGCACCGTCTTCCACCTGACCTACGCCAACTGCATCGCCGCATCGGTCGCTGCGAGCGCCGGCATCCTGAATGCGCTGTGGCTGCGCTATGCCGGGCCCGACACCTCCCTCAGCTTCTCGATCATGCTGGACATCCTGCTGATGGTCGTGATCGGCGGCATGGGCACGATCTACGGCGCGATCATCGGGGCTGCCATCTTCATCCTCGCGCAGAACTATTTGCAGTCGCTGATGGGCGTCGCGTCCAAGGCGGCGTCGGAAGCCGGGCTACCGCTGCTGCCGGGGCTGTTGCATCCCGACCGCTGGCTGCTGTGGCTCGGGCTGCTGTTCATCGCCAGCGTGTACTTCTTCCCGACCGGCGTGGTCGGACGGCTGCGCAATGCCGGCGGCGCCAAGAGCGGCAGCGCCTCGCATTAAGCCGCTGTTAGTGATGCAGCGCAGCGGTTCGCTGCACACAGACGCGATCGCGCGACGGGATTAATGCTCAGGTAACTGGCTTTCCTAAGCTTTAGGCCATTTGTGTGGTGTATTCCTGCTGTTGCGGGAGGGGCAATGCGCCAGGTATTTGCAACGATCGCTGCCGGAATGTCGCAGGCCGCGAGCAACGGCCGGAGGGCGGCCATTCGGCGCGGGCCAGTGCTGTGGCTGACCCTGTGCGGCGTGCTGCTGGTCGCGGGCATCTTCACCGTGACCGCCATGGCCGTCGGCGAGTTTCGCGAGCGAACCCTGGCCAACCGCGAACGCGAGCTGGAAAACACCGTGCAACTGATCGCTCGACACTTCGATCAGCAATTCGAGGATTCTGACGTCGTCGCCACCGATGTAATCGCGCAGATGAACCTGCCGGAGATCAGCTCGCCCGCGATGTTCCGCGAGCACATGTCCGGGCTCGCGACGAACCAGATGCTACGCAGCAAGATCAGTTCGGTGTCCAATCTTGGCGACATCGCGATCTACGACGCCGACGGCGAGCTGATCAACTGGTCGCGGGCCCAGCCGCTGCCGAAGATCAACATCTCTTCTCGCGCCTACTTCCAGTCGTTCAAATCCGATCCCAAGGCCGAGCCGGTCATCCTGGAA
This sequence comes from Bradyrhizobium sp. 159, assembly GCF_023073795.1. NCBI lineage: Bacteria > Pseudomonadati > Pseudomonadota > Alphaproteobacteria > Hyphomicrobiales > Nitrobacteraceae > Bradyrhizobium > Bradyrhizobium sp. 159. The sequence goes on from NZ_JADPKE010000059.1 coordinate 136,848, forward strand.
TCCGTCCGCAGCTACATCATTGGTAAATGGACCACGGTCGTCGCGCGGCGGCTGAACGGCGCCGACGGCTCCTTCCTCGGCGCGATGGTCCGGCGAATTGATCCCGACAGCTACCGGCAATATTTTGCATCTGTCGCGCTTGCCGAGGGGACGGCGATCTCGCTGTTCGATCGCGAAGGCAAGATGCTGGCGCGCTATCCGCACGTCGAAGAATTGATCGGACGGAGCTTCAAGGATGCCCCGCTGATGCGGAAGGTGCTGACCAATGGCGGTCAGCACACGCTTCGCGTCAGGAGTCCGATCGACGGCGAGGAGCGGCTCGGCTCGGCCGCGTCCCTCAATCATTTTCCGCTGGTCATCGTCGCGACCAATACGATGTCGGCTGCGCTTGCCGACTGGCGGCAGCAGACCGGCTTCATGGTCACGACCGCGACGCTTTCGGCCGCTATGATCGCGCTGATCCTGTATCTGATCATCCGGCAGATCAACCGGCAGAGCCGCGAGGCCCAGGAGCGAATCGAATTGGAGCGGCAGCGGCTTGACACTGCCCTCAACAACATGTCGCAGGGGCTGATCCTGTACGATGCCGCCGGATATATCGTCATTTGCAACCGCCGCTACGCGGACATGTTCGGTCTCTCGCACGACGTCATCAAACCCGGCTGCCACATCCGCGAGGCGATGTATCACCGCAAGGAGCGCGGCGCGTTCGATGGCAATGTCGAGGAATTTTGCGCCGAGGTCATGCGGATCGCGGCGGAAGGCACGGTCTCCACGCGAACTCATCAGCTAGCCAACGGCCGCGCATTCCAGGTCATCAACACGCCACTGGCGCAAGGCGGATGGGTTGCCACGATCGAAGACATTACCGAGCGTCGCAACCTGGAGCAGGAGCGCGACCGCAACCACACCTTCCTGCGCGAGATCATCGACCACATTCCCTCGCAGATCACGGTGAAGGATGCGCGCACGCGGCAATATCTGCTGCTCAATGGCGTCGCCGAACAACTGTTCGGCCAGTCTCGCCAGGATGTCGTCGGCAAGACCGCTTTCGACATCTTCCCTGAGGCGCCTGCCGCCCGTATCACCGAAGATGACAGCAGCGCGCTGAAATCGGCCAAGGGATTGTTCAAGGACGAACACCCCTGGCAGATGCCAGGCATGGGGCTTCGCTACATTACTTCGACCCGGATCGGCATCCGTGACGAAGCCGGCGAGCCGCGCTATCTCATTCATGTCATCGATGATGTCACCGAGCGGCGTCGCGCCGACGAGAAGATCGCGCACATGGCGCATTACGATGCGCTGACTGATCTACCGAACCGCACGCTGTTTCGCGAGCAGATCGAACGCGAGCTGGCGGAGGTCGCCGGCGGCGGGCAGTTCGCGCTGCTCTACATCGACGTCGACGAGTTCAAAGGCATCAACGATTCGCTCGGCCACCATGTCGGCGACGAGCTGTTGAAGGCAATCGCGGGCCGTCTCCGCGGCTGCCTCAAGCAGGGCGATCTGATCGCGCGGCTCGGCGGCGACGAATTCGCGGTCATCCAGACCGGGATCCAGTCCTCCGCCGACGTGGTGTCGTTCGTGACGCGGATGTACGAAGCGATCCGGCAGCCCTATCACTGTCTGGGCCATCAGCTCTCCACCGACGCGAGCATCGGGATCGCGCTGGCACCGCAGGACGGCTCCGATCTCGATCAGCTCATCAAGAATGCCGACCTCGCGATGTACGGCGCCAAGGCCGAAGGACGTCGCACCCACCGCTTCTTCGAGCCGGAGATGGACGCCTGCGCCAAGGCGCGTCTGACCATGGAGCAGGATCTGGGCCAGGCCCTGGTGAACGGCGGCTTCGAGATTCACTACCAGCCGCTGGTCGATCTACGCTCGGGCGAGGTCTCCGGCTGCGAAGCGTTGCTGCGCTGGCGCCATCCCGAGCGCGGCATGGTGTCGCCCGCCGAATTCATTCCAATCGCCGAGGACACCGGCCTGATCAACGAGCTCGGCGACTGGGTGCTGCGCATGGCCTGCAACGAGGCCGCGACCTGGCCGGCGCATGTGCGGGTTGCGGTCAACGTCTCGCCGGTGCAGCTCAAATGCGACACGCTGGCGTTGCGGATCGCCGGCGCGCTCGCCGCCTCCGGGCTCGACCCGCGCCGGCTCGAGCTCGAGATCACCGAGGCCGTGCTGATCCGCGACGACGAGGCGGCGCTCTCGATCCTGCACCAGCTCCGCGCCATCGGCGTGCGCATCGCGCTCGACGATTTCGGCACCGGCTATTCCTCGCTGAGCTATCTGAAGCGCTTCCCGTTTGACAAGATCAAGATCGATCGCTGCTTCGTCGCCGACATCGCGGAGACGAACGGTGCGCCGGTCATCGTGCAGGCCGTGGTGAACATCGCGGCCGCCAGCAGCATGACCACGGTCGCCGAAGGCGTCGAGACCGAAGCCCAGCGCGAGATGCTGCGCAAGCTCGGCTGCACGGAAATGCAGGGCTATCTTTTCAGCGCGCCGAAGCCGGCCAGCGAGGTGCGAAAACTGTTTCGCACAGGCGATGCCGCACCGGTGGCGGCGGTGGCGTGATGACGAAGTCAAAGAGTCCTTCCAAGACCGTCGATGTCGCGGACTCCTACGCGGTGCGGCTGATGCAGCATCTTGTGGTGCCGACTTTCGTGATCGACCCGAAGCGCCGCGTCGTGATCTGGAATCGTGCCTGCGAGCGGCTGACCGGCGTCGCCGCCTCGGAGGTGATCGGCACCAATAAGCACTGGCAGGCCTTCTACGAGACCAAGCGTCCCTGTCTCGCCGACCTGGTCGCTCTCGACCGTCCGGAGCAGCTGCCCGAGTTCTATTCGGAATATGCGGCGCGCGGTCATAACGGCCTCGGCTTTTCCGCGGAGAACTGGTGCGTGATGCCGAAGCTAGGCAGCCAGCTCTATCTCGCCATCGACGCCGGCCCGATCCACGATGAGGCCGGCCAACTGATCGCCGTGGTGGAAACGCTGCGCGACCTCACCGACCAGAAGCGCGCCGAGATGGCGCTGAAGGAGCTCGCCACCAAGGATGGGCTGACCGGCCTGTCGAACCGCCGCTCCTTCGACCAGATGCTGATGAGCGAATGGGCCCGCGCCCAGCGCACGCAGAAGCCGCTGGCAGTGCTGTTCGTCGACGTCGACCATTTCAAGCTGTTCAACGACCGCCACGGCCATCAGGCCGGCGATGAATGCCTGCGCGCGGTCGCCGCTGCCGTCAGCCGGCACGCCGTGCGGCCGCTCGATCTTGCCAGCCGCTATGGCGGCGAGGAGTTCGCGCTGATCCTGCCCGACACGACTTGCGACGCCGCCTGCGTCGTCGCCGACGAGATCCGCTGCGCTGTCATGAGCTTGCGGATCGCCCATGGCGCCACTGGCGCCGGCGACCACGTCACCCTCAGCGTCGGCGTCGCGAGCCACATTCCCGGCGAAGCCGATGGCGGGCCGGACCGGCTGCTCGGCGCGGCCGATCAGGCGCTCTATGCGGCGAAGCGGCTCGGCCGCAACCGCGTCATCTGCGCCGAACGGCTGCTCGCCGAATTCGCCGACCTTGCCCGGGAGGACGAGCCGGTTCCGGCCCCGGTCCGGCGCAAATCGGCTTAATCGCGAGCCGGTGAGAAGCGGTTGCCCGCCCCTCGCCAATCGGCTACATGAAGCCTCACTGCACCCGTAGCTCAGCTGGATAGAGCGTTGCCCTCCGAAGGCAAAGGTCACACGTTCGAATCGTGTCGGGTGCGCCAGCCTTGTCGCCGTTTTCATGCCGGCGCTTAGGTCAGCATCGAGACGATCGTCTGGATCTGGTCGGAGGCGGACGAGACCAGCCCGTCATATGACGTCTGACCATGTGCCGCAGCCTTCAAGATGTATTCCGCTACGGCCGCTTTCAGGCCGAACACCGACTGATCGGCCGGTACGCTCGCCATCACGGCCTCCAGCGCCTGCCGCATCGTCTGAATGAGTTCGGAGCTGTATTGCATTGGCTGTCCTCCGCGGGCTTATATTAGATTGCAGGCCCGCGCTCGCCACTCACAAGCGTGAGATTGCCGGTTGATGATCCGATACATTCCAGAGCGTCGCGCAGCGTCGGGCCATGCGGCTGAGTTCAGCCAGACGATGCCGGCCCCGGTGGCGACGAAGAGCGACAACTGAAACGTCCATCATCTCGCGCTTGACGTCTCTCAAATGTATTATCCTTCCATGACCGGATCCGACACGATGACCGGCGAAGCCTCGCCCATCCGCAAGATCATCCATATCGACATGGATGCTTTCTATGCGTCCGTGGAGCAGCGCGATAATCCGGACCTGCACGGAAAGCCGGTCGCAGTCGGAGGCTCTGCGGAACGCGGCGTCGTCGCGGCCGCCAGCTATGAAGCACGCAAGTTCGGTGTTCGCTCTGCCATGCCATCCGTGACTGCGAAGCGGCAGTGCCCCGATCTGATCTTCGTCAAGCCGCGCTTCGAGGTCTACAAGGCAATCAGCAGGCAAGTCCGCGACATCTTTGCCGAACACACGCCCATCATCGAGCCGTTGTCGCTCGACGAAGCGTATCTGGACGTCACCGAAAACCTGCAAGGCATTCCGCTCGCGCGCGACATCGCCCTGCGCATCCGCGAGAAGATCAAGGCCGAGACGGGCCTCAACGCGTCGGCGGGCATCTCCTACAACAAGTTTTTGGCGAAGCTCGCCTCCGATCATCGCAAGCCCAACGGCCAGTTCGTGATCTCGCCAGAGATGGGACCCGCGTTCGTCGAGACGCTGCCCGTCGGCAAGTTCCACGGGATAGGCCCGGCGACGCGCGCGAAGATGAACGCGCTCGGCATGTTCACCGGTCTCGACATCCGCAACCAGACGCTGGAGTTCATGAATGCGAATTTCGGCAAGTCGGGCGCGTACTATTATTGGATCTCACGCGGGGTGGACGAACGTCCAGTCCGGGCCGACCGGATCCGCAAGTCCATCGGCGCTGAGAACACGTTCTCAAGCGATCTCACCGAATTCGATGCGCTGGTCGCCGAGCTCAGACCTCTCGTTAACAAGGTCTGGCACCATTGCGAGGCCACCGGCAACCGCGGCCGCACCGTCACTCTGAAGATCAAGTTTGCCGACTTCGAGATCATCACGCGCAGCAGGTCCGTCCCGGGGGCGGTTGCGGGACGAGACGAACTGGAGCGGCTGGCCTGCGGCCTGCTCAAAATCGAGATGCCGCTGCCCAAGCGCGTCAGGCTGCTGGGGGTCTCGCTGTCTTCGCTCCAGGCCGGGGACGATGCGCAGCCGCAGCTGACATTGGGCATTTGAACGAGACCGGCGGGGATCCCGGCAAACGCGACATCTTTGTCCGCGACGCGCCTCCAAACCTGTCGTAGAGACAGCAAAACACGACTTTTCGCGATTGATGTTGGAATGCTTGCCCTATTGATACGCCTTGGACTGCGCTTCGAAGACCGCATCGAGGAGCGGCGGTTTGTCGACCAATACGTCCGGGGCAATCTCGGGTGGACGCAGATCGCGATGCTGCTCGGTGCCGCCACCTATGCCGGCTACACCATCTGGGATTGGGTGCTCTACCCCGAAGTCGTTCCGACCACGCTGGCCATCCGCGGCGGCACGGCTCTGTTCGTGCTGCTACCACTGACCGCGCTGCTGTCACGGCGATGGATGAAGCCGTGGGCCGAGACGATCTTCCTGGTCTATTGTGTCATTCCCGGCTGTATCCTGCCGAGCATTTATCTCGTCCTGCCGTCGGGCTTCACGTTTGCCGCTCCGGGCATGATGATGATCATCCTGTTCGTCTCGACCATGCTGCCGTTGCGGATCGGTTCGCTGGCTATTTTCTGTTTGCTCTCCTGGGTGGCGCTGCTGGTGGCCGAGACGTTCGCGCTGGCGATGCCGACGGGCCTGCGATTCATCAATCATTCTCTCGTCGGAAACGCTTACGCATTGTCGCTCTATGCCGTAGCGGCGCGCGAGTACCGGGCGCGAAAGCAATTCCGAACGTCCGAGGCGCTGCAACGGGAAAAAGAACGCTCGGAGAAATCGCTGCGCGATCTACGTGCGGCCCAGGAGCACCTTGTGCAGGCAGAAAAGCTCGCCTCGCTCGGACAATTGGTGGCAGGCGTCGCTCACGAAGTCAGCACCCCGCTCGGCCTGGCCTTGACGACCTCGACGGCCATGCAGACTGATCTCCAAGCAATGGCTGAGGCATTAGGTGGAGTGTCGGTCCGGCGATCCGATTTGACCAAGGGAATTGACAGGCTCAAGCAGGGGCTCGGTCTGACCTTCGATAACCTGCACCGCGCATCCGAAATGGTGCATAGTTTCAGGCAGGTCGCGGTGCATCAAGCCGATGAGGACCGGCGCACCTTCGAGCTCAAGGATTGGCTGTCAGAGTTGATGTCCAAACTCGGGCCGCTATTGTCGCACCACGCCCTGACGGTCGACGTGCAATGCCCGGCCGGAATCACGCTCAACAGCTATCCCGGAGCGCTCGCTCAGGTGATCAGCAATCTCGCTCTCAACAGTGCCGCGCACGCGTACCCTGACAAGAGAGGCGGCAGGTTTGTCATCACCGTTAGCCAACCGGACCCGACGTCAGTCCGCCTGGTCTGCGCCGATGAAGGCATCGGAATCCCCGAGCCATTGCAGGCTCACATCTTCGATCCGTTCGTTACGACCAGCCGGCAGCGTGGCAACGCCGGCCTGGGGCTCCACATCGCGTTCAATTTGGTTGTCTCATCGCTCAACGGGCGCTTGCGCCTCGAGAGCAAGGCGGGTCCGGGAACTCAGATCGCCATCGAGATTCCAGTTTCCTGCGACCACCTTGGAGCCGCCTGGGCATAGAGCGCTCGCGCGCGACTGATGGTGACGGAATTTTTTCAAATCCCGCCACCCATGAAAGTCGATCCGCTCGGGCCGATCAATGCCTCACGTGCTCGAACACCACGATCACGCCGGTCGGCTCGGGCTCGTGCGCCATGAGGCGGGTCAGGTCGGAATCGCCCCAATCGGCGAGGCTGACGACCTCGCCACTCTGGCGGTCGGCGCCGAGCGACGGTGTGGGTTCGAGGACCTTGAGGCCCATCTCGTCGACGAAGAAGGTGTGCTCGCCGAACATGCTGTTGAGCTGCGGCATGGCCGGATGCTCGTCGGGCAGCACCTGAGCGCCGAGTTGGTTGACGGTCTGCTTCACCTGTTCGGATGTGAGCTTCATGAGCTGCTCCGTTCTGTCACGTCGGGTTTCGTTGAGCTGAGCCAGAGCGGACGTTCCCTGCCTCGATGCGCCTGGCTCAAACGTCCGAACAAGTGCTGCGCACAATTGTTCCTGAGAAATGTATTTCGTGATCGCGCGCCGCATCTGCCGCGCTCGCGGCACGAGATCGCCACAGGAACCACACGATCCAGCGACCCGACGGCCTTCCACTAACCCGCTACTCGCTCCGGTCTCCGCCGGCCGACAGCGCGCAGATGCGTGATAGATAGGTGTAGGGTAGGCCGGTCTCCTCGGCCCAGGCGTTGAATTGCGCCTGCACCTTGGCGAGATCACCCTTCGATCTCACCTCTTCGGCAATGTCGAGACCTGCACCGCGCAGGCAGGCGACAACGTCCTTGGAGGTCACAAAACCGTCCCAGCCAACGAAGCGCAGCAGCATCTGGCCGGTGTTGCCCCCTAACCGGCTGCCGCGCTTGGTGAGGAGATCGAGCAGGCCGATCTCGTCGGACGATGGCCATTTCGCCAGAAACTTGCCGAAGCTGCCGTGCTCCTTCGCGATCTCCTGTACGAAAGCGGCATTGTCGCGCACCGACATGATCTTGGCGCCATTGCGTACGATGCGTGTATCGCGCAGCAGGCCTTCCCAATAATCCTCGGGCTGGAAGCTGAGCTTGGCCGGCTGGAAATGCAGGAAGGCGGCTTCGAAACCGGTCCATTTCGACTCGATCACGCTCCATGCAAAGCCGGCGCAGAACACCCGTCTCGTCATCTCGGCGAGGATGCGGTCGTCGCCGAGCTTCGCCAGCCGCTTGAGGTCTGGTCTTGCCGGCATCAACTTCTCCAGCGCCTTGGGCCCACCCTTGCGTTTCTCGGCGCGGGCACGAATGGTCTTGAAGGAGGTCATGCGGACAAGAGCGGTTGAGGGTGCGTCACGAGATCAGAATTCGATGATCTGGTCCAGTCCTGCGCGACCCGGTCGCCATGCGTGCCGCAGCGTGCTCTCGCACCGATGATCATGGCACCGCCGGCGATCGTCTCAGGCCAAGATCGATCACGCGCGTCCCATCATGCTCGCGAGAGCGCGGGCACTCCTCGGGCATGATCGCCTGGAGGCCGCCGAAACGGCGTTCGCGGCCGTGGAAAGCAGCGAGCGCTTCGGCGAGATCGCCCGCGTCGAATTCGGGCCACATCCGCTCTGTGAAGTGCAGCTCGGCATAGGCGCCTTCCCAGAGCAGGAAGTCCGACAGCCGCTTCTCGCCCGAGGTGCGGATGATGAGATCGACGTCGCGCAGGCTGGCCTCGCCGGTGACCAGTTGCGAGAACGCCTCGCGGGTGAGGCTGGTCAGCGCCGCTGCCTTGGCCGCGGCATTGAGGATGGCATCGCGCGCGGAATAGTCGACGGCGATGCGCAAATGCAGCGTGCTGCCATGGGCGGTCGCCTCTTCGGCACGCGCGATCGCGCTGGCGATGCCGTCGGGCAGACGGTCGCGACGGCCGATCACGGTTAGGCGCACGCCGTTCTTGACCAGGCTCTGCACTTCATTGGAAAGATAGAAGCGCAGCAACGTCATCAGCGCGGCGACCTCGGCCTTGGGCCTTCGCCAATTGTCGGTGGAGAAGGCGTAGAGCGTCAGCGTGCCGATGCCCTGCTTTGGCGCGGCCTCGACGATGCGGCGGATGGTCTCGACGCCGGCCTCGTGGCCGCGCAGGCGCGACAGGCCGCGCCGCGTCGCCCATCGACCGTTGCCGTCCATGATGATGCCAACGTGAAGCTTGTCGTCGAACACAGGCTTACTTTGCATTACAAAGTCTCCGGTCAAAAAAGGGGATCAAGCCGAAGCGAAGCCGAGACGGCCGAGCGGCGGGGCCTCGCGGCCGGCGGCCTTGGCGGCGTCGCGCACGAGGCGTTCGAGCACGGCGAGATAATCGAGGAAACGGCGGCGGCCGGACTTGGTAAGACGACAGGTCGTGTGCGGGCGATTGCCCTCATAACCCTTGGTCACCTCGACGAGGCCGGCCTCCTGGAGCACGGCGATGTGCCGGCTGAGATTGCCGTCGGTGAGGCCGCAGAGCTGCTTGAGGTCGGCGAATGCCAGCCCCTTGGGGTGCGCCATCAACGAGGTCAGCAGGCCGAGCCTCGCCTTCTCGTGGATGACGCGATCAAGCCCCTCATAGGAGAAGGGCGCGCTGTCAGACTTCGACATCATGGTCTCCGGATGCGAAATACAGAATGGCAGCCATCACCGACTGTCCGATCACGAAGGGCAGACCCATGGTCCATGGCGACAGCATCTTGGTCTGGCTCGCCAGCGTCACCACCGCAAAGCCGGACACGAAATACCAGGCGCCAACGAGCGCGACGGTGCGCGGCAGCGTGCGGACGGAGGCGAAGATGCCGAGCGACACCAGGATCTGCCACAAGCCGGGCAACAGCCACAGCGTTTCGGCCGCGAACTTCCACATCACCACCGCAAGCAGCACGCCGGCAGCGCCTGCCGGCAGGAACTGCTCGACCGCCTGGTAGATCATGGCATCGGCAAGACCGGAATGATGGCGGCGCGAGCGTGCGCGCATCTCGATCCCGATCAGGAGGCCGGAGAGCGCGGCGGCAATGAACCAGCCGGTGAAGAAGGCGAGCGGCTGGCTGGTGGGATCGCCGATCAGCCAGAATTGCAGGATCGCAGTGATGAGCGCGACGGCACCTGTCGCCGCCATAGTCGCCGGGCCGTAGCCGCGGAACGCGGTGCCCGCCGCGATCTGGCTGCGGATCGCCACGATATCGGCCAGTGCCTTGTCGAGATCGCGCATTGGCAATGCCAAAATCTCGTTCCGCTCATGCTTCCCGGGATCATTCCCGCCGCTTTGTATTGCAAAGTATATGGCACTGCAAAGTAAAGGCAAGCCCGAATGTCGCGGCAAGGAGATCTTGTCCGCGCGGGCAACTGCCGGTTGCGTTGCCGATCCCGCCACGGCTAAGATGCAGCCAAAGCATTCCCGGGGGCTGGTATGTGGCTTAAATCGTTTGTCGTTGCGTCTTTGTTGCAAGTGGGTGTCATCAACGCCGCGCGTGCGGCGGGACCGTTCGGCTCCGTCAATGTCGGCAACTGGATCGGCGGCGCCTTCAGCAATGACCAAACGGGCGGCTTCTCCCATTGCGCTGCGACGACGCCCTATGCGAACGGCGTCATCCTCGTCGTCAGCCAAAACGCCGCCGGCACCTGGTCGCTCGCCTTTGCGAGTCCCGGTTACCGCTTCAACAAGGGCGAGAACGCCGCGATCGACGTGACCTTTGACGGGCAGGAGCAAGCTAGGCTGTACGCTACGGCGTATCAGTCCAACATGCTCACGGCCATTATGCCGCTCAATGTCGTGCGTACGTTTCAAAAGGCGAGCCTTATGGTGGCAACAGCCGGCCGCGCCGTACTGAATTTCGATTTGACATCGACCGGGCCGGTCATCGCGGCATTGGCCAATTGCGTGAGCAAGGTGAAGGCCGACGGGCTCGACAAGGCCGGCGACTTCACCAAGGGTGCGGCCAAGCCGGCGGCCACGGCGGAGAAGCAGGCGTCTCCGCCGGCTGGAAGCAAAGTTGCCAGGGCCAGGAGCGGCACCGGCTTTGTGGTCAGCGCCAGCGGGCATGTTGTCACCAACAATCACGTGATCAATGGCTGCGTCGGCGACATCAGGGGCAATCTCACCGGCGAGGCCGCAATGGTGCTGCGCGTCGTTTCGACCGACGCCAACAATGATCTTGCTCTCCTTCAGGCGCCGTCGCCGACGGCATTCAAGGACTTTGCCCGGATCCGCGACCGCTCGTTTCACTCCGGCGATTCCGTCGTCGCGATCGGCTTTCCCTACCACGGACTGCTCAGCTCGGACTTCACCGTGACGACCGGTATCGTGAGCTCGCTCAGCGGCATGCGCAATGACACGCGTTTTCTGCAAATCAGTGCACCCGTGCAACCCGGCAATAGTGGCGGCCCGCTGTTCGACACCACCGGCCAGATCGTGGGCGTGGTCACCGGCAAGATCCCCGGATTGCGCATCGCCGCTGCGACCGGCGATATTCCCGAGAACATCAACTTCGCCATCAAAACCGGCGCGCTACGCGATTTCCTCGACAATTCCGTGGTGCCCTACCAGACCGCCGAGCCGAAGGGCGAGCTCAAGACCACCGACATCGCCGGCAATGCCCGCGCCTACACGATGCTGATCTCGTGCAATGCGACCGAGCAGGCCGACGCGAAGCGGTAGAACGGCGGCTGGCGGCGTCCCACACGCCGCCATCGTCCCGACGAATGCCAGGACGACATGGCTGAACGAGGCGGCCTCTCAGCCGTGACAGCACGCCTCCTTCGCCGCCTGCGGTTCGTACTCGTCGCGCAGGCGAACCCAGTCCATCGGATAGGGCAAACCGTCCTCGTGACGGCCGAGCGGCGTAAGGTCGAGGTACTGATAGGCGGCATTCATCATATCGAGGCCGCGGGCGAAGCATGAGTAGGTGTGGAAGATCTCGCCCGCCTCGTTGCGAAAGAACACGCTGATGCCGGGCAGCTCGGGTCCATAGAACGGCGTGGTGCCGAAATTGTACTTCGGCACGCCCTTGTCGATCTGTTCGCGCGTGAACGAGACTTCATAATCGTAGTTGAAGTCGTTGCTTCCCGAGGAGACCCAGTCGAAGGTCCAGCCCATCCGCTTTTTGAACGCGTCGAGCTTGGCAACAGGCGCGAGCGAGATCGCAACCATGCTGGTGTCGCGCGCCGCCAGGTGCGGCACCATGCGCTCGAAACCGTCGGCCCAGAACGAGCAGCTCTTGCAGGCGGCGTCCCAATCGGGTGCGAACATCACGTGCTGCACCACGAGCTGCGGCCGGCCCTTGAAGAGATCGCCGAGCGTCAGCTTGCCGTTCGGTCCGTCGAACACGTAGTTCTTGTCGACCTTGACCCAGGGCAATGCACGGCGCTCCTCGGCCAGACGCTCGCGGGCGGCAGTGAGCTCCTTTTCATGGGCCAGATGAACCTTGCGGGCGGCGATCCATTGCTCGCGCGAGACGATCTGATGTTGCTGCATGGTATCCTCCTCTGATCGGGGTGAGCCGACGAAGGCGTCGAGCTTGTCGAAGAACGAGCTCCAGCCGCGCAAATGATTGTCGCGGGCGGTTTCGTCGAAGAACTGGGCATGATGGAAGACCATCAAGGTGCCGGCGCTGTCCGGCTTCAGCGTGATCGTCACCAGCGATTCGCGTTCCGGCGTCGAATGCCAGGCCCAGGTGAAGACCAGCCGCTCGTTCGGCACGACGTCGCGATAGGTACCGCCGGCCTCGAAATATTCGCCGTCGTCACGGGTGAAGCCGATGCGAAAGCTGCCGCCGGTGCGAACGTCGAGCTCGGCCCGAAGCGTCGCCGGCTTCATGTTCGGCGGCCCGAACCATTGCGCTAGCTGCTCGGCTTGCGTCCAGGCCGCGTAGACCTTTTCCGGCCGCGCGCGGAGCCGGCGCGTGAGCGTGAGGCTTGGACTTTCCTTTGGGCGTTCGGTTGAGCATTCGGCGGCGGCTGCGTTGGCCATGTCTCTTCCTCCACAAAGGCGGCGAGGCGATCGAGATTGTCGGACCAGAATTGGGCGTAGCGATTGAGCCAGTTCATCGCCTGCTCCATCGGCTGCGCGGTGAGCCGGCAGGCGACCGTTCGCCCGGTCTTCTCCCGCACGATCAGACCCGCATCCGTGAGCACGTCGAGATGCTTCATGATCGCCGGCAGCGAGATCGGGAACGGTGCGGCCAGCTCGCTCACCGACAGGGCGTCCTGCTCGCCGAGCCGCGCCAGCAGGGCACGCCGCGTCGGGTCGGATAGCGCCGCAAAGGTCCGGTCCAGCGTCTCGTCCTGATACTTAACCATTAGGTTTAGTATAGCCGCGAACGGTGACGCGTCAAGCGAGAAAGCCCGCACGCGGTTCTGCACGAGCGCGTGATCAGGCAGCGGTCAGTGGGACGTGGGGCGCGGCTCGTACGGCGCGACGGCCCGCCTGCGGTGCACCCGCGGCTGCGGTTGCAGCGGCTGCAGCTGGCCGTAGCCGAAACGGGGATTGCGATCGCAGAACAGCAGCCGGCCGGAGACGCTGGCCTGACATTGTTCATAGGTGCTGTAGGCGCATTCACCGGGATAGTCATACTCGCCGCCCTGGGCACACCAGGGATAGTCGCGCGCGGCGGCTGGAGGAATGGCGGCGAAACCGGCAAGGACCGTCACGCCGAGCGTCAGCAGCGCCAATCGGATATTGCGCATGATCCAACTCCTCTCCTGCTGGCGTGAGATACGCCACCATCCTCATCAGGTTTGGTCGCGCCAATTTATTCCAGATCGAGTGTAGCGCGCGTAAGAAAAAAGCCCTGCCGGACGGCAGGGCTTCAAGCGCGTTGATCACAAGATATCTACTCGACCTTCAGGCCGGCGAACTCGACGACCTTCTTCCATTTCTCGGTTTCGGCCTTGATCTCCTCACCGAACGCCTCGGGCGTCTGCACCCGCGGCTCGCCGCCGAGCTCGACCAGACGCTTGGTCATGTCGGGCTCCTTCATCAGCGCGTTGACCTCATTGTTGAGCTTGGCGATGATCTCCTTGGGCGTGTTCTTGGGTGCGCCCATACCGAACAACGCGCTGGCCTCATAACCCTTGACGGTCTCGGCGATCGCGGGCACGTCGGGCAATTGCGCAGAGCGTTCCGTGGTGGTGACGCCGATTGCACGCAAGCTGCCGGAACGGATGTGCTGGATGATCGAGGGCATGTTGTCGAAGATCACCTGCACCTGGCCGCCGAGCATGTCGGTGATCGCGGGCGCCGCGCCGCGATACGGCACGTGCTGCATCTTGCAGCCGGTCATGGCCATGAACATCTCGCCGGACAGATGCACCGAGGTGCCGTTGCCGGACGAGGCCATGTTCACCTTGCCGGGATTGGCCTTCACATATTCGATGAACTCGGCGACGGTCTTGGCCGGCACGTCCTTGTTGACCGTCATCACATTCGGCACACGCTGGAACGAGGCGACCGGGGCAATGTCGCGCACGAAGTTGAACTTCAGGTTGGTATAGAGCGAGGCGTTGATGTAGTTGGCCGGGTTGACCAGCTGCAGCGTGTAGCCGTCGGGCTCGGCGTTGACGACCGATTCGGTGGCGATATTGTTGCCGGCGCCCGGCTTGTTCTCGATCACGAATTGCTGGCCTAGCCTTTCCGACAGCCGCTGGCCGATCAGCCGCGCCAGGATGTCGGTGGCCCCGCCCGGCGGATAGCCGACCACCCATTTCACCGGACGGGCCGGATAATCGGCGGCAAGGGCCTTGGACAGCGGGGCGGCTGCAAGCGGACTGGCGGCGAGCAGGCCCAGCGCGGTACGGCGAGTGATCATCTCAAGGGTTCTCCCAGTGTTGTTCTTGAAAGACGGATATCTTGAAAGTGGCGTCGGCGCGGTTGTAACAAAGCTTGCCGCAGGCGGAAAGTGCACGGGGCGCATCACGACGAAAGGATAAGACATGCCGGTCAAGGTTCATGCCCTGGATCATCTCGTGATCAATGTCGCCGATGTCGCAGTGACTGCGGAGTGGTACCGCAGGAATCTCGGCATGGAAGTCAAGGTGTTCGACCCCGGCGGCGGCAAAGCGCCGCGGACTTCGCTCGTATTTGGTGACCAGAAGATCAACGTGCGGCCGCGCGATGGCGATAAGGTGGAGTGGTTCACCGCGGACCACCCGACCGCCGGCAGCGAGGATCTGTGCTTCCTCACCTCCTCCACGCCCGAAGAGGTGATGGCGCATTTGCAGGCGCACGGCGTTGCGATCGAGGAAGGGCCGGGCCCGAGGCAAGGTGCCCGCGGCACGCTGCGCTCGGTCTATTGCCGGGATCCCGACGGCAGCTTGATCGAGATCTCGTCTTACGCGGAATAGGGCGCGCTCGTCGAGAGAGCGAGCGCTGGCTGTTCCATGCCGCCCCGCCGAGTTGCTCCCCGCGCTGTCCAATGGCAGGAAGACGCAATCATCCAAAGACAGCCGCCATCAAGATGCAGGGCTGCACGGGAGGACACATGACCAATCCACAGACCGCCGCCGGGATCATAGGCCCTTTCGACGGGCTCGACGTGCCCTGGCTGCTGAAGCTGCGCGCCGAGGTGCGCCACTCACATCCGTTCCTGATCTGGGCGCCGTTCGATGCGCCGGCGCGGCGCTGGAGCTATGGCGAGTTTCACGAGCGGGTCGGCGCGCTCGCGGCGGGCCTCGCCAAGCGCGGCGTCAAGCCCGGCGAATATGTGCTCATCCATCTCGACAATTGCATCGAGGCGATGCTGGCCTGGTTCGCCTGCGTCGAATTGGGCGCAATCGCGGTGACCACCAACACCCGCTCGGCGCCAGCCGAGATCGCGTACTTCGCCGATCATTGCGGCGCGGCCGCCGCGATCACTCAGCCGTCCTATGCGGAAGTCGTCGCGCAGAATTGCCGCAACATCCGCTGGATGGCGGTGACCTCACACGATGCGGGCACAGCGCCTGCGCAAGCGGTCGCACGCGGCGACAGTTTTGAATCCCTGTTCGCCGACAGTGCCGACCGTCCCAGGCGCGCCCCCGATCCGCTCGCGCCGTGCAGCGTGCAGTACACATCGGGCACGACGTCGCGCCCCAAGGCGGTGCTGTGGACCCACGCCAACACACTGTGGGGCGCCAAGATCAACGCCGCGCATGAAGACCTTCATGCCGGCGACGTGCACCAGACCTACCTGCCGCTGTTCCACACCAACGCGCTGGCCTATTCCATGCTGGCGACGCTGTGGGTCGGCGCCACTTGCGTGATCCAACCGCGCTTCTCCGCCAGCCGGTTCTGGCACGTCGCGCGCGAGCACGGCGCGACCTGGACCTCGACGATTCCGTTCTGCATGAAAGCGCTGCTCGAGCAGGAGATCCCGCACGATCACAAATTCCGCCTGTGGGGCAGCGCGATCAACGAGCCGCCGGCGTTCGCCGCGTTCGGCGTCAAGATCATCGGCTGGTGGGGTATGACCGAGACCATCACCCACGGCATCGTCGGCGAGGTCGACCAGCCCAACATACCCATGTCGATCGGCCGCGCCGCGCCGGAGTACCAGATCCGCATCACCGATGACGACGGCCGGCCGACGGAAGTCGGCGGCACCGGCAATCTCTCGATCAAGGGCATCCCCGGTCTATCGCTGTTCGCCGAATATCTGCACAACGAGAAGGCGACGCGCGAGAGTTTTGACGAGCACGGCTTCTTCCTTACCGGCGACCGTGTCGAACGGCTGGCGAACGGCTACATCAAGTTCGGCGACCGCGCCAAGGACATGCTGAAGGTCGGCGGCGAGAACGTCGCGGCCTCCGAGATCGAGCAGGTGATCGCGCTCGTTCCCGGCGTGCGCGAGGCGGCGGTGGTGGCGAAGACGCATCCGATGCTGGACGAGGTGCCGGTCGTCTTCATCATTCCGCAGGGCGGCGTCGCCGGTGCGGTACGCGATCTGCATGATCGCGTGATGGCGGCCTGCCGCGCCGGCCTCGCCGACTTCAAGGTGCCACGCGAGATCAGGTTCGTGGACGACATGCCGCGCTCGACGCTGGAGAAGGTGGCGAAGGCGGAGCTGCGCAAGATGGTGGAGTGACTTCACCCTCCCCTGGAGGGGAGGGTAAGCAGGCCGCGCGCCTCTGGAATTGCAGCGTCTCGCTTAGAACGATCCCAGCGCCACCGGGCGGAACGCCTGCAACAGCTGCTGGTCGAGCTTGCCGCCCATGCCTTCCATCATCGTGAACGCACGCGAGTGGGTGAATGGCATGCGGTAGGCGCGCTTCTCCACGAGAGCGGCGTAGATGTCGACGATTGTCGTCAGCCGCACGATGTCGCTGATCTGGTTCGACGACAGGCCGTTGGGATAGCCGGAGCCATCGAGGAATTCATGATGATGCAGCACCACGTCGAGCATCTCCGGCGGGAAGCCGCCTTGCGCGGCGAGCGCGTCATAGCCACGGCGGGGATGCTGGCGCACCTCGGTCATCTCCTCGTCGGTGAGCTTGCCGGGCTTGTCGAGCAGTGCGGAGGGAACGAAGGCCTTACCGACGTCGTGCAGCAGCGCGGCGCGAGTCAGGCGGCGCTGGTCGTCCTCGCGCATGCCGAGATGCTGCGCGAAGGCGACGGCAAAGCCGGTGACGAACAGGCAATGCCGATAGCTGCCGACATGGTGACAGCCGACCGTGGTGAGCCATTCGCGCAACGAGGAGTGCTTGATCGCTTTCAGAATCTTGCTCTCGGCGGCAATGACGTCGTCGAAGGTCAGGGGCACGCCGAGCGGAAGCTTCTCGAACATCTTTGCCAGGACGGCATGCGCCGCCTCGACGCCGCGGTTGAGCGTCTTGCCGCGGTCGGTCGCGTCATAGAGGGCGGTGTCCGGGAACGCTGAGCGGATGCGCTGAAGGATGGCGTCCGCCTGCAGCGGGCGCGAGATGGTGTCGGTGGCGCCCAGCGCCCAGGCCTGCATGGTGCCGTGGTGGAGGGCATCGGCGAGTACGAACAGGCGCGGCATCGACCGATAGGCGTCGCCGCGCAGCTTGTTGCGCACCCGCTGCACGCTCTCGGGCGAGCGCAGATTGATGTCGACGACGAGGCCGGAGAGATCCCGCGACGGCCTGTCGGGGATGTCCTGGGTCGTCACCGTCGAGACCTCGCCGACCGCTTTCAGGATGCTGACGAGCTCGCTGCTCTCGTCGCTCCGGTCGGAAGCGAGCAGAAGCCGGCGTTTGGCGGCAGGTTTGGCTGAGGCGTTCATGACTTCCCCAAAAGGGTACCGAGAGCACGTGCGTATTGGCCTTAAGCCTAAGCCGGATCAGGTTCTCTGGCCCTTAAGAGGCGTCCTCAATGGAACCCTGCGCAATTGGAGGCAATTTGAGGAATTTCCGCTGTGGGGCGGCTCCAAACAAAAAAGTCGAAAAACAACCCCATGCACAGTAGCGGGCCATTGAGGAATAAGGGGAATTTTGGGCGCCATAGCCACACCCTCCGCTGTCATCGCCCGGCTTGACAGCGACAGTGTGGAGGCGGCGCCAAAACAAATCCGCCGGAGGTTGCCCTCCGGCGGATCGTCTCAAGCTGTCTTGGCCAGCCTTACGCCTTCATGCTCGCCTTCACGGCTTCGGCCGTGATCGGCAGCGCCCGGACGCGGGCGCCGGAGGCGTTGAAGATGGCATTGCCGATGGCGGGCGCCACCACCGTCACCGCGGGCTCGCCGACGCCAGTTGCCTTCTCGCCGTTGGCGATCACGGCGACGGCGACCTCGGGCGTCTGGCTCATGCGCAAGGGCGTATAGCTGTCGAAATTGGTCTGCTCGATGCCACCGTCCTTGAGTGTCGCCTTCTCGTACATCGCCAGCGACAGGCCCCACAGCGCCGCACCCTCGACCTGGGCGCGGATGTTGTCGGGATGCACCTGGGTGCCGACGTCGGTTGCGACCGTGAGCTTCTTCACCGTCACCTCACCCGATGGCGCCACCGCGACATGGGCGACGCAGGCCGTCCAGCTCGCAGTCGCACGCTCCTGCGACGATACACAGGCCACACCCATGCCCTCGCCTTTCGGCAGCTGCTTGGTGCCATAGCCGGACAGTCCCATCGCGGCGAGCAGCGTGTTGCGCAGCCGCTGCGCGCCGCCGTCGTTCTTGCCGGCGCCATCGAGCAGCGAGATGCGGAACTGCGCGGGGTCTTTGCCCGTGGCCGCCGCGATCTCGTCGATCATGCTTTCGACCGCCCAGAAGGTCCAGCCCGGCGCCACCGAACGGAGCTGGCCGGACGGCGTGGCGTTGTGCGCGAGCTCGTTCTTGATCGCGCGCACATAATGGTTGGGCACGGTGTAGAAGAAGTCGGCCCCATTCACCGTGAAGGAATCGAGCGGGCCCTTCTTGTCGACCGACGGCGTCAGGAAGTCGGGGATTCCCCAGCGCGCGGTCGGCCAGGCCGAGACCACGTCGTGGCTGATCGCAATGAGCTTGCCATCGCCGTCCACGCCGGCCTTGACCTTTTGATAGGTAAGCGGGCGCGAGAAATCCATCGTCATGTCGTTCTCGCGCGAATAGATCACCTTCACCGGCTTGCCGACCGCCTTTGCCGCCTGCACCGCCGGAATCATCATGTCGGCATCGAGACGCCGGCCGAAGCCGCCGCCCAGCCACATCTGGTGCATGACCACGAATTTCGGATCGATCCCGGCTGCACCTGCAGCGATCGCGCCGGAGCGCGTCGCGAACTGGTTGCCGGAATAGATGTGCAGGATGTCGCCCTTGAACTCCGCTGTGGCGTTCATCGGCTCCAGCGGCGCGTGGATGTTGATGCTGGTGGTGTATTCGGCCTCCACCACCTTGGCCGCCGAACCGAGGGTTGCATTGGGATCGCCGTCCTTGACGAAGAACTGGCCGGAATCCTCTAACATCTGAAGCCGCTTGGCTTCATCGAGCAGCGACTGGCTCGACAGCTTGGCGTTCGGACCATTGTCATAGGCGATCTTCAGCGCTTGCGCCGCCTTCTTGGCGTTGGCGTAGGTGCCGGCCACCGCGACGACCCAGCCCGACGTCGTTCCGGTCTTGTCGTCGAGCGTGACGGCCTTGATGAAGCCCGGCACCTTCTTGGCGCCGCTGTCGTCGACCGATGTCACCGTGGCGCCGAAGCGCACCGGAGGCGTGACCACCGCGCCATAGACCATGCCCGGCAACATCACATCGATCCCGTACTTTGCCGTGCCATTGGTCTTAGAGGGGATGTCGAGCTGCGGCACCGACACGCCGATCATGGTGTATTGATCCGGCGTCTTCAGCTTGATCGCCTTCAGCTCATCCGGCGTGAAGGTTTTGGTCGCTTTGCCGCTCTTCACCACATCGGCGAACGACATTTGCTTCTTCGACTTCGGATGCACGATCATGGAATCGCGCACCACGAGCTCCGAGGCCGGCACACCCATGGCGGCAGCCGCGGCTTCCGTTAGTGCCATGCGGCCCGCGGCGCCCGCGCGGCTCATGGCGTCGAAGTTCATCATCGTCGACCAGCTGCCGCCGGTGATCTGCGCGCCCAGTACGGGATCATTGAACTTCGGGTCGTTGGAGGCAAGCGACACGCGCATGTCGCTCCACTTCGCGCCCAGTTCCTCGCAGACGATCTGCGCCATGGTGGAGGCGATATGCTGGCCCATATCGGCCTTGCCGCAGGTCACGGTGACGAGACCGTCCGGCGAGATCGCATACCAGACGCTCGGCTCGAAGTTCGAAGGCGCCGCAAGCGCGTCGCTGATGCCGGGCACGCCAGAATAACCGAGCACGAGACCCGTCGCGGCGGTGCCGACGAGGAAGGAGCGGCGGCTGAGATCGGTCGCCTCTGGGACGACGTTGTTCACGTGCTTATTCATGTGGGCCTCCGTTCGGTGGCCGTGGATGCGGTGCGCATCTCGGACGCGGCCCGCATGATCGCCTTCTGGATCCGCGAATAGGTCATGCAGCGGCAGAGATTGCCATCCATGTGAGCGACGACCTCTTCCTTGGTCGGATTGGGATTCTTCGACAGCAGCGAGGCTGCCTGCATGATCTGCCCGGACTGGCAATAGCCGCATTGCGGCACCTGCTCGGCGATCCACGCCTTCTGCAAGGGATGATCGCCCTTGGCGGAGAGGCCTTCGATGGTGGTGATCTTCTTGCCGGCGACGTCTCCGACCATGGTCTGGCACGAACGCACGGCTTCGCCGTTGACGTGCACGGTGCAGGCACCGCACAGCCCGGCGCCGCAGCCGAACTTGGTGCCGGTCATCTGCAATTGCTCGCGGATCGCCCAGAGGAGCGGCGTGTCGTTCGCCGCATCCACGGACAGACTCCGCCCGTTGATGGTGAGTGTTGGCATAGGCGTCTTCCCCTGCCGGTGCATGAAGCCGCTTACGGCGGCAACTTGTGCGGCGGACGCCCACCGGGCTGGCGTCGACCTTGACGGCGAGCATGATCGCGTTAACGCGCGGAGGCAAATGCAATTTGGAATGGGTCGAAAAAACCAGCTCTGCACTTGCTCGTTGTGCGCCGCGCCAAGGACGCGGTGCAGCCACTGGACACAACAGCAAGCGCATCCGACATGCGTGCCATCGTATTCAGGCAGTTTCTTTCAGGTAACTTGGCGCGCTAGAGTAATGAAACGAAACGGCGGCGCAGTGTCCCTTCTCCCCTTGTGGGAGAAGGTGGCGCGGTCCAAACCGGCTACATGGGTAACAGACTAGACCGGCGACATGGGTAACAGGTCAACTATTCGGCAAGGAGGGCTTGCCGATGGCTTGGAAGGAGACC
>NZ_JADPKE010000080.1:0-2925 GCF_023073795.1 Bradyrhizobium sp. 159
GAAGGCGGCGATTGTCGCGGAGAGTTTTGCGCCGGGTGCAAGCGTGTCCGCGCTGGCGCGGCGACACGACATCAGTCCAAGTCTGTTGTTTCTCTGGCGTCGCCAGGTCAGGCGGGCGCAGGTCGCGGAGCGCGGGGACAGAGGCATGCCACCTGGCTTTGTGCCGGTCGCGATCACCGGCTGCGGGGGCCAATTGCCGAGTGAGGAGCAGGCGGCGATCGAGATCGAGGTCGGCGCGGTTCGCATCCATGTCAGGGGGACAGTCGACCGGCGGGCACTGTGCGAGGTGCTGGCCGCAGTCGGGACGGTTGGTCGATGATCGGGCTTCGACCTGGGTTGTCGATCTGGATTGCGACGCAGCCGGTCGATTTCCGTCGCGGCATGGATTCGCTGGCGATGCTGGTGAGCGAGGCCTTTGGAGCCGATCCGTTCGACGGCGGACTTTATGTCTTCCGCTCCAAGCGCCGAGATCGCGTGAAGATCCTGACTTGGGATGGAAGCGGGCTTGTCCTTTACTACAAAAGAATCGAGGGGCAGTTTACCTGGCCGCCGATCAAGGAAGGCGTCATGCCGCTATCTCATGCTCAGCTCTCGGTGCTGCTCGATGGCTCGGACTGGAAGCGTGTGCCGATGCGAATTGTGGATCAGCCAGTACGAGCTGGTTGATCCTTATCAAGGGTCGTTCGTCACTCATGCGGAGTTGTTGTAGAATCACTCTGCATGAGTGATTTGCCTTCCGATCCAGCGTTGCTCCGGCAAACCGTGATAGCGCTATCGTCACGGCTTGCGGCGTTGTCGGCGGAATGCAGCTCGCTTTCGGCCGAGCGTGATGCGGCGATTGCCCAACGCGACGCTGCGATCCAGGAGAACGATAAGCTCCTGATGATCCTGTCTCAGTACAAGCGCACGATCTTCGGTCCCCGCTCCGAGACACTGGATCTCGGACAGCTGTCTCTCTTCACCATCACGGCACAGGCGGCTCGTGCCGCCGCCAACGACGACGTGACCGGAGGCAGGCTGCCTGACGGAGCGGAGGGCCGTGGAAAGCGACCGGCGCGACGCAACCGGGGGAAGCTTCCGGAGCATTTGCCGCGCATCGATGTCGTGATCGATATCGAGAGCCACATCTGCCCCTGCTGCGGCGAGCGGCTGCACAAGATCGGGGAGACCGTCAAGGAAGCCTTCGACGTCATTCCGATGCAGTACCGTGTCAAGCGCATTGTTCGTCCACGGTACGGCTGCCGTGGATGCCGCCAGGGTGTGCTGCAGGCCCCCGCGCCGGCCCAGGCGATCGACGGTGGAATGGTGACGGAAGCCTTGCTGGCCCACATCGCAGTGATGAAATACGGCTACCAGCTGCCGCTGTATCGCCAGGAACAGATGTTTGACGCCCAAGGCATCACGCTCGACCGGCAAACGCTGGCCTCGTGGATGGGCCGCGTCGCCTGGTGGCTGAAGCCGCTTCACGCGCTGTTGCGCCGCGCAGTGATGTCCTACCCGCGGCTGTTTGCCGACGAGACGCCGCTGCCAGTTCTCGATCCCGGCCGTGGCAGAACCAAAGTCTCCAGTTCTGGGCGATCGCCACCGACGACCGCCCGTGGGGCGGCCCGGCGCCACCGGCAGTGGTCTACGTCTTCGCCGAGGATCGCAAGGCGATCCGCGCCAGGCAGCTGTTTGGAGATTACGACGGCATCCTGCAGGTCGACGGCTACGCCGCCTACAAGGGGCTGATCAAGAACGGCGGCCGTCTGGTACAACTGGCGTTCTGCTTCGCGCATGCGCGCCGGAAGTTCTGGGACGTTCACGTCGCGACGAAGTCACCGATTGCCGCGGCAGCGCTGCAGCGGATCGCGATGTTCTACGCCATTGAGGATCGCATTCGTGGTTTGCCGGCGACGCAGCGAGCTGCGGTGCGGCAATCCAACACCAGACCGCTGATCGAGGACTTCAAGCCCTGGCTCGAGGCGCGACTGCTGGAAGTCTCGAAGAAATCCGGCCTTGGCAAGGCGATCCGCTACACCCTCAACCATTGGGAAGGCCTGACGCGCTTCATCGATGATGGGCGCATCGAGATCGACAGCAATACGGTCGAACGCAGCATCAAGCCGATCGGGGTGGGAAAGAAAAACTATCTGTTCGCAGGCAGTGAGGGCGGCGCCGAAACCTGGGCCACTCTTGCATCGCTCATCAACTCGGCAAAGCTTCACGACATCGACCCGCGGCACTATCTCACGGATGTTCTCGAGCCCATCATCTCCGGACGCACCAAGATCAATCAGCTGAACGCGCTGCTGCCGTGGAATTGGAAAGCCGAGCGCGACGGTTCGGAGGCAAAGCTCGCCGCTTGATCAGTTCGACGGCAAGGCGTCGGGAACTTCCTGCGCATCGCTGGCGTCGTCGTAGATCTCTTCGCGGATCACGCGCAGCGTCACCTCGTGCAGATACACTTGCAGCGCACCCTCCAGCTCGGTGAACTCCGGCAACAGCACTCGATCGACGAAGCCTCGTGATGCACGGACCATCACCGTGTTGCGTCGCTGCCGGCGATAACGAAACGGCCGCAGCCCATATCGGCGGCAAAGCGCCAGAAAAAGGTGCCGAGACCATTGGTCGGGAAGTGAGAATTGCTGTTCGATCGGTGGATCGTGGCGAGCGAGTTCCTCGACCCGAGCCCGCACCCGCTGCAGCGCGGCTTCCGCCGCAAAGCGCTCACCAGCAGTTCCGGCACCTGCGAACAACGCCTCGATCTTCCGAAGCTTCTCGCGCAGATGCGACTCGCTGGTCATTCTGATCCCCGTTGCCCGCTCCGAACCGGGGGTCACCCCATCACCGCGCGCCGGCGGCGTCAATCATCCCGACCGCGCTATCCAGAGCATTCCGCGCAAGTCAAGCCCGGGCACCGGTGATCCTATCGTGACGCTCACG
>NZ_JADPKE010000036.1:0-919 GCF_023073795.1 Bradyrhizobium sp. 159
AGAGCGTGCTGCGGCGCTGCATCGAGGAACGACTGGTCGGCGGTGAAGGATTTGCAGTCGATGCGAGCCTAATCAAGGCCGATGCCAATCGGCAGAAGGGGATCGAAGGCGATAAGGGACTTCCGCCGGAGGCTGCCGGCCGAGCAATCGACGAGTATCTGGCTGTCCTCGATGATGCTGCTTTCGGAGCTGCGACCGAGGTTACCCCGAAGTTCGTATCGCCCTCCGACCCGGCGGCGCGCTGGACGGGGGCGCACGGCGGCCAAGCGTTTTTCGCCTATTCGACGAACTACCTGGTCGACATCGAGAACGCGATCATCGTCGATGTTGAGG
Source organism: Bradyrhizobium sp. 159 (assembly GCF_023073795.1). NCBI lineage: Bacteria > Pseudomonadati > Pseudomonadota > Alphaproteobacteria > Hyphomicrobiales > Nitrobacteraceae > Bradyrhizobium > Bradyrhizobium sp. 159. Next base: position 334 of record NZ_JADPKE010000036.1, read on the forward strand.
CAACGACCGCAATCCGGCAGCCGGAGGTGTTGGCCGCCAAGCGCATGATCGAGCGCTCGCTGGAGCGGTTTGATCTCTATCCGAGCCGGCTCCTCGGTGACAGCGGCTATGGCTCGGCCGAGATGCTCGCCTGGCTGGTCTATGAGCACGGGATCGAGCCGCACGTTACAGTGTTCGACAAATCGGCCCGCACAGATGGGATCTTCTCGCGCGACGACTTCACCTATGACCATGCCGGGGACATCTATCGTTGCCCTGGTGGCAAAGTTCCTACCACGACCGGAACGTTGGTGAACGATGGTGCCACCATGCTTTACCTCGCCAGCAAGCGCGATTGTGATCGATGCGCATTGAAGGCTCGGTGTTGCCCCAAGCAGGCTTCACGGAGAGTGCCGCGCTCGAGCTACGAGGGCGCTCGCGACATGGCGCGCCAGATCGCGGGATCGTGGGAGGGAGGCACCTCGCGCCGGCTCCGCAAGAAAATCGAGATGTTGTTCGCGCACCTCAAGCGCATTCTCAAGCTCGACCGTTTGCGTTTACGAGGTCCAAACGGCGCGCGTGACGAGTTCATCCTCGCAGCCACCGC
>NZ_JADPKE010000056.1:0-917 GCF_023073795.1 Bradyrhizobium sp. 159
GCTGTTGCGACGCAGAGATATCAGTGATTCAGTCTGTCTAATTGGCAGGACTGAAGATCATGATGGGGCATCGGCAAGTCGAACAGACCGCGTTGTTCTATGAGTTCTCGCTCGAAAGACATATCCCGACTGATCACTTGCTGCGGTTGATTGACAGGTTTGTCGATCTTGAACAGGTCCGGCGGGACCTGGCGCCTTTCTACAGCAGCATCGGTCGGCCTTCGATCGATCCCGAGCTGATGATCCGGATGCTCTTGATCGGTTACTGCTTCGGCATTCGATCGGAGCGGCGCCTGTGCGATGAGGTTCACCTCAATCTGGCCTACCGGTGGTTCTGCCGGCTCGGTCTGGATGGGACGGTGCCGGATCACTCGACGTTTTCCAAGAACAGGCACGGCCGCTTCCGGCAGAGCGACCTCTTCCGTCGCGTGTTCGAGAGCGTGCTGCGCCGCTGCATCGAGGAACGACTGGTCGGCGGTGAGGGATTTGCAGTCGATGCGAGCCTAATCAAGGCCGATGCCAATCGGCAGAAGGGGATCGAAGGCGATAAGGGACTTCCGCCGGAGGCTGCCAGCCGAGCAATCGATGAGTATCTGGCTGTCCTTGATGATGCCGCTTTCGGAGCCGCGACCGAGGTTACTCCGAAGTTCGTATCGCCTTCCGATCCGGCGGCGCGCTGGACCGGCGCGCACGGCGGCCAAGCGTTTTTCGCCTATTCGACGAACTATCTGGTCGACATCGAGAACGCGATCATCGTCGATGTTGAGGCAACGACGGCAATCCGGCAGGCGGAGGTATTGGCCGCCAAGCGCATGATTGAGCGCTCGCTGGAGCGGTTTGATCTCTATCCGAGCCGGCTCCTCGGTGACAGCGGCTATGGCTCGGCCGAGATGCTCGCCTGGCTGGTCTATGAGCAC
>NZ_JADPKE010000031.1:0-157703 GCF_023073795.1 Bradyrhizobium sp. 159
CGGACTGTAGCCCTGCCCGTCGTAGGTGCGTCGGTACAGCATCCAGTTACTAGGTTCCGGATTTTCCAGCCTGGCTTGTGTCACTGGACTGTAATTTTCAATCGGCCCGCCGAATGCGGCGGCCGAGAAAAAGGTCGTGCACGCAACACAACCGGACAATAGCCATTGCCTTTTGGTCATGGACGTCATCTCCCTAAGCTCTTTCTCTTGCCGACCATAAATAATGCGACCAACTGTGGCACGGGAATCCGATGCGACTACTCGTCACCCTCCTTGTTGAGCACCTACCTTTCCAACGAATGCTGCAGCGATGGTGAGCGAGCCGTCGGCGGTTGCAAGCGGCAGCGCTGCCAAACGCCGGGGCGCGGGTCCGAACACGACTTGCGCGCTTTCCCGCGGATCGAACTCGGAATTGTGACAAAAACATTTGAGCACGTCGTTGTCGCCGGCCTCGGATTTCAGCCAGCCGGTGACAGCACATCCGGCATGAGTACAGATCGCCGAATAGGCTACAATGCCCTGCGTGGAGCGCGAGCGCGTCTCCTCGTCCATCTCCCCGGGATCAAGCCTTATGAGAAGGATTTCGTTCAGCCGCGAGCCGTTGCGGACAACCGAAGTCTTTGCGTCCTTTGGCCAGGCATGCAGCGGCGCCTCACCGAGCCTCACGTCATCGGGCACGATGATGCCGCCGGCGCGGTCACCCTCTGAGACCACAAGAAGGTCGCCTTTCCTCGGCCGATCGCTGCTGCCGGGCTGGTCTTCCTGCGCCGCAGCGAACCTCCTCACCGTTAGAAACGCTCCGAGCGTGGCGAAAAAAAGCGACCGTCGCGTTTGCTTCGGACTTCGCATTGGTCCGTCTCTAGCCCCACTGTAGAGCCTCGAAGTCAGGCACGTGTGTCTTCTCGAGCGAGACGCAAGAGCAATGGACTACAGGGCAGGCGCGCGGTCGCGCCTGCCTTGGCGAGGCTCAGCTCACCGCTGCTTTTCGCCGCTACCTGGCGCCCCCGTGGAGGTGCCACTGGTCGAGCCGGTTGTCGGCGCAGCAGTGTCAGTCTTTCCAGGGGGATGAGCAGAAGCACCTGGCTTTTCCTGCTCACCGACATAGCCGGACTCGCCGGACTGGCGGGTCTTGATGCCCTTGTCCGCCTCCTCCTGCATCTGCGGGTTCGGTGCCGTCGGCTGCTGGGCCAGCCCCGGTAAGGCGAACGTAATTCCAACAGCTACAAGCATCGCAACGATTGTGGTTCGCATAGCAGTCCTCCCCATCGCAGCGCGCACTTTGTACGACAACGAACGCACCGGCCCGCAAAAGTTTCCTCGCTCATCAGCCGTATTTGCGAAAAGGCGATACCGCACAAGGCGGGCGAGTAGACCCGGCTTTAGCAGGCTGTTGAAGAACTCATCCGCGTTCGCAAACGAAGGCTGAGTCGTCGCCATTGTGGATGTAGAAGTGGCCGACGAGCCTGCCCGCAGTGCCGATCATGACCCATCCGCGACCGCAGGCAGGGTCATTCTCGTCGTGCCCTTCCCATGAGAACTCCGCACAGGCCGAACCGTCTCGCGCGCCGTAGCGGACGTCGAGGAAGCCCTTGAGAGCCCCAAAGGCGATTTCGCCATCGGACTTGCCCTCGAAGGTGAGATGCGCCTCTTCGACAAGATCGAGGAAGTCGCTGTCCCAGACGTCCATCTCGACGATGCGCCAGCGGCCGGCAAAGGCCTTGGCGAAGCCGGGCACCTTGGCCATCAGCCGGTCTCCGCGATCAGCTTGGGCAGTCGCACCAGATTGTAGGCGGTGGCAGCGAAGGTAAAGGCCCATGCGACGCGATCACGGCCACGGAAGCTGGTCTTCTCTTGCCCGGCGACCGTCTTGATCCAGCCGAATGCCTCCTCGATCCGCTTGCGGATGCGCTGGCTGACGGCATAGCCGCCGTGCCGGGTCGTTCGCCCGTCAATCGCCGAGCTGCGGCCGCTGGTGTTCTGCGCAACATGCGGCGTGACGTTCATCGAGCGCAACTCATTGACGAAGTCTTCTGCATCGTAGGCTTTGTCGGCGCCGAGCGTGATCGCCGTCGGCCGGTCGGCATAAGGCTCGATCATGTGCAGCGCCGCCACCCGTTCGGCATGCCCGTCCGCCAGCGTGAGGCAGGCGTCGATGAGCAGGCCGTGGCGGTTCTCCATCAGCCCGTGCCCGATGAAGCACAGCTTTGTCTCCTTGCCGTTGCCCTTGCGGTAGAGCCTGGCATCGGGGATCGGTAGTCGAAGCATGGGTGGCGTTCGAGCGTTTCTGGCCATGGAAGTCCGCCTCGGCATTGCGGCCACCGCCTTGCGCCGGCGGCTCGCCAGAGCTGTCCTTCGGCCTGACGCTCTTCATCGAGGCCCAGGCCTCGATCAGCGTGCCATCGACCGAGAAGTGATCGCTCGATAGAAGCTTCTTCACCCTGGGCTGCGCCAGCACCGCTGCCAGGAACTTCGCCGCGATGTCGCCTTCCAGCAGCCGGTCGCGGTTCTTCGAGAACACCGAATGGTCCCAGGCCGCGTCGTCAACGCCGATTCCGACGAACCAGCGGAACAGGAGGTCGTATTCTAGCCGCTCCATCAGAAGCCGCTCGGAGCGGATCGAATAAAACGCCTGCAACAGGATCGACCGCAGCAGCTTCTCCGGCGGGATCGACGGCCGCCCAATCGGCGAATAGAGCGCGGCAAACTCGCGCTCCAGCACCGCCAGCGCCTCGTTCACGATCGTCCGGATCGCTCGCAGCGGATGATCACGCCGCACCCGCGCCTCCAGATCAACGTAGCTAAACAGCTCACCCGTTCGATTGTCGCCGCCGCGCACACACCATCCACGAATCTCGTCGGAGCCAATGAATCACGATCGTTGGTCCACGACGAGCGCCTTTTTCAACAGCCTGTTTAGAGCGACGTTCCGGCGGCGGCATGCGCGATCGCCGCGCTTGGAGGTGTCCGACGTGCCCGGCGGCTTCTAATCGGTGGTCGGCATCAGGTAAGGACATTAGCGTAGCGAACAGCGATGCAGCGGCACCTCGACACTTCCGGGCTCAGCCGTCGCCGGCGATGTTTTGACGGGCGCGCGTCCTGTGGGTGATCAGGCCGCAACGCCACCGAACTTCTCGGTTTTGAGGGCGTCGAACCACCCACCTGCACTCGCGCCGCCACGTTCCAATAGAAGGGGGGGTGTGCGTGCTAACGGCTCGCGGTCATCTTGCCGCGCGGTTAAAACGCGCGCGACAATGCGTAGCATTGTCTTTCTGATTGCACTGGTCGTCTTTAAAGAGGCAATTTTACGATCGTGGGTGCGCTCTTCAGAGGGGCCAGCACATGATTGAGCTTTGGATCAAGTGGTTTGAGTCCCTGGCCTCGGTCGAGGGGCTGGCAGCCATCGTCGTTGTTGCCGTAATGACCGCTGGCGTTCTTACGCTGATTGAGGGGCGGCGCAGTAGGACCAAAAAACATTAGCTGCAAGAACCAAAAGAACAGCCAACTGGACCAGGGTGGTTCCACAAAGTAAGTGGCCCTATGAGATGCTCGTATGCAGGAGGATCGAATGATCGCTTCTCATGCAAGTTGGAATGCTCCTTGGCGAGAGACATTCTGCATCTTCGTGCTGTTGAGCATGCTGGTCGCGGCTCCGGCCCTTTTGATAATATTCCTGCTGGAATGGCAACTCGTCTTACCAGCGCTGAGTCTTCTGTTTTTCTCGGATGCGATGATCACCGCGCTCTTGGCCCTGGCAAAGTCAGGGACTGCAACGGTAGGCAAAATTTCTCTGTGGGATATCGCAGGTGCGTTCACAATGATCGGTTGCGCCGCAGCGATTTTTGGCGAGCCAGATCAGGTAGCACTGCTTTTCGGGCAGACCGCTGGACCGCATTCGGACGCCGCTGCCGGAGATAGATACCTTAGCGATCGAGCCGCGATGGACTAGAACTGGATCTGTATTGGGGCTCTGGAGGTGACTCGAATGGGTCGGGCTGGCAGATAAATACGCGCCTCGCTCGGAGCCGAACCTGGGGCCATGACCCTTGATAGACCATCTTCATACGGATGTTCTTAGCGCACTCGTGCAGGTCGTTCTGATTGACCTTGTGCTCGCTGGTGATAACGCCATCGTCATCGGCCTTGCTGCAGCGGGACTTCCTCAAGGGCAACGATCCAAGGCCATTTTGATCGGGATCGTCGCCGCGACGATACTGCGTCTTCTCTTAGCGGGGATAGCCACGCAAATCCTGCAGATCGTCGGCCTTCTGCTCGCTGGCGGGATCCTGTTGCTGTGGGTATGTTGGAAAATGTGGCGAGAGTTGCGCACGTCTCCCGCAGGGTCAACTGTTTGGAAAGGGACCATAGGGGCCATTGCAGAAAGCAAACCTCGCAAAACGCTCTTCCAAGCGAGTTGGCAGATTATCGTGGCCGACGCTTCCATGTCTCTCGACAACGTCCTTGCCGTCGCAGGGGCGGCACGCGATCATCCAGTAGTCTTGATTTTCGGCTTGGGGCTTTCCATCGCGATGATGGGCCTGGCCGCTTCTTTCATTGCCGGCCTTCTGCAAACTCATCGATGGCTCGCTTACGTCGGACTGGCCGTCATTCTCTATGTGGCAGTGGAGATGATCTGGCGCGGAACATTGGAGATCATGAAGGTCGCATCGGTATGAGGGCCCTGTTGTGTCTGACGGCACCGCATGCCTAGAATTTCCCAGTTGTCCGACGAGATGCTGTATGCTCCACTCAGGGGAAGGCTGCACTGCTTTGCCCCTATCACAGCCCCATGCCAAATTCTTGCGAATGCCACCGCTTGGGAGCAATCTTGAGTTAGCCAGCTGGTTGGTCGCGGATTTCGGCGTTGAGGGTCACGTGTCCCCTTTCTCGAATTTACTGATCTTGCACAAATTGATGGCCGCGTTTGCAGCCGTGATAGCCGTCATATTTGTGAGTGGCGCAATCGTATATGACAGACTTGGCGTGATCGAAGAGGCCAAAAACTGGCGTGTCCATACCACTGACGTGTTGGACACGCTAGAGATGGCGGTGGCCGCAGCGCTTGATCAAGAAACGAGTTTGCGCGGTTATTTGATCAGCGGCGATGAGAAATTCTTGGATCCATACCGCGAGGGCGGCGACAAGTTCATCGCGGCGATCCGGAAACTTAGAGCACAGACATCGGATAACCAGGACCAGCAACACCGGCTTGATGAATTGAACAAGTTGGCGACTATGTGGCGCATCGAGACCGCCGAGCGCGAGATCGCGCTGATGGCGAATCCCGCGACTCGCGAGGAGGCGCGCACGTTGGAGGGGGCGACCGGCAAAGCTGCCATGGATGCAATCCGTGCCAAGGCAAATGAAATCGAGAAGGCTGAGCGCGATCTGTTGGCCAGGCGTGACGCCGTGCAGAAGCAGGCGTACGCCACTGCATACACGGCGACCGCGCTGGGCGCCGCAGCCTCGCTCCTGATTGCGGTATTGATGGGCATCCTACTGACGCGCGTTATCGCGACGCCGATCACCCGAATGACCGGCGCCATGACCGCACTCGCAAAGGGCGACACTAGCATCGACGTGCCCGGGATTGATCGGCGTGACGAAATCGGCGCGATGGCGGGTGCGGTCGAAGTTTTCAAGAAGGCTGTCATGGAACGGCAAAAGACCCAGGTCGAACTCGCTCATGTCAGTCGTGTCGCGACGATTGGGCAGCTGACGGCTTCGATTGCCCATGAAGTCAATCAGCCGATCTCGGCTGTGCTCACCAATGCGGACGCCGCCTTGAACTGGCTCGGCGCTAACCCGCCCAATCTAAATAAGACCCGCGAGTCCCTCGAGCACATTGTCGCAGATAGCCGACGAGCTGGCGAGATCGTCGACCGTATCCGCTCTATGGTCAGGAAAGCGCCGGTACCCAAAAGCCGCCTCGACCTCAACGAAGCCGTCCTGGACGTCGTCGCTATGGTCCGAAGCGAGGCGGTGAGGCATGAGATTTCGCTACAGACGCAACTGGCGGAGGACCTGCCGCAGATCGAAGGTGAGCGCATTCAGCTGCAGCAGGTGCTCCTGAATCTGATCCTCAATGCCATCGACGCCGTGAACAGCGTTGAGGATGGCTGGCGGGAGCTGCAGATCAGTACCGAAAGGGATGTTGCGGGTGATGTACGCGTCTCCGTGCGAGACTCGGGCCCGGGGCTCGACCCGACGAGTGAAGAACTCGTTTTCGAAGCGTTCTACACGACCAAATCGCACGGCTTAGGGATGGGCCTGGCCATTTGTCGGTCGATCATCGCAGCTCATGGCGGCCAGTTGTGGGTCACGAGGAATAAGCCTCGGGGGGCCGTCTTCCAGTTCACCCTCGCTCCCCACCAGGACTAGGCCGTTTGGCCAGAGCCAGTGGGCTGGGCCTATGCTTGGAGATTGAGTGGTGCGCCGATTTGGGCTAGCTCCTCCAAAACAACGTCTTCCCCTGCTCCGATTCTTAGCGCTCGGCTCCAATCACACCGACTGTGATCTACCAGGTCCTCAGATTAGAAATGAAGGCTGGCGCGCGCCTAAGCCTCGGTAGAACGGTTGCTTCGGCACAACCGAGCGTGTCGCCGCCTTCGTGTCCGGCGCGTTGCCGTTGTGCTCGTCCTCTGGTCCTGATCTTAGCCTTCGCAAATTCTGTCGATCGATACCCGGAAATGGCAGCACTCGACATGACTGAAGACATCATCGTTCTGGGCGGCTTGGCCACCCTGTTCTGCTGGACCTACAGCTGCTTGCCACTGATCTTTTACAACTGAGTTTCGGCACGCTGGGGCTGCGGCCGAAATATGCCGGGCGAAAGCGCCTCCACTCGGCTCGATTCGGGATAGGAGGTCGCCCAGGCGAGTAGTTCAGAAGCCTCCAGACGGGCGTGAATGTGACTGGGATCTGCCCAGCTGCACTTGGAACCAAAGACCAACAGCCGGCCGCATTCTCGCCTGATACGGGCCTGTTCTACGTCCCGACGAACCACGTCTGCATGGACTACGAGCCATTCAAGGTGAGCTACACAGCAGGGCAGCCTTATGTCGGCGCTACACTGTCAATGTATCCGCCTCGTGGCGAGAATCATATGGGCAACTTCATTGCTTGGGACGCACGTACTGGCAAAATCGTTTGGTCGAACAAAGAGCAGTTCTCAGTGTGGTCCGGCGCACTAGCAACGGCGGGAAACGTTGTGTTCTACGGCACACTCGAAGGGTATCTCAAAGCTGTCGACGCGAAGACGGGCAACGAGCTTTACAAGTTCAAGACGCCCTCAGGAATCATTGGAAACGTGACGACGTACGAGTATGCAGGCAAGCAGTACATTGCCGTTCTATCGGGCGTCGGCGGCTGGGCCGGTATCGGCCTTGCAGCCGGTCTTACCGAGCCAACTGCGGGTTTGGGTGCTGTTGGGGGCTACGCTGGGCTACGCGATTTTACGACGCTGGGAGGGCAGATCACTGTTTTCTCATTACCTTAACGCAGCCGATCCCTGTGAACCGAGTGTTCAGCCGCCACGGTAGTTCTCGGGCAACTCTGCGAACGTAATAGTGTTCGGCTCCAGCGATCGGCTGATAACGCTTTCGTAAACGCGCAACGCATGGGATAGCTCTCCGAACAGGGCATGAAATTCCGCAACTTAGGCGAACGCGCGAAGCACGTTGGTCGGATCGAAACCTTGCATCGCAAGATCGATGGCGGTTTCAAGCATCAATTGAAACTCGTCCTCGATTGCTGTTCATCATCGCGACCTCATTCCTGCACCCCAGTGAGATCATGGAGACGCTCGATGTACTATTCGGCGAATGATATTTGCTGACTTTTCAGCACGCCTCCTCGTCGACCGGCACCCGGTTCGATCATTCAGTCAACTCGCGACGTGGGCTGACATAGTCGCGATCGTATCTTTCTTGGCGCCGCTTGCGGGGGAGGCGGGCGGCTTTCTGCGGATTCTGCGAACGTTAGGGAGCACCTGTTGTTCGGCAGGTGCTGGGGGATTAATCGCTCCAAACGAGGGGTGTCTGACTAGGACAGCACCCAGAAATTATTCCAGGGATTCAAAGTTGTGAATCCGATGCGAAAGAACGCGCTGGAGCTAAGGTTCGCAACAGGTCTTGCAAGACGATGGCACGCAAGACAAACAGTCGAACCGAGTGCGAACTCAATCGTTCCTGAAGCCGGCCGCGGGGGCCGCAAGCAATGCCGATGGCCACTAGCGCCTTCGGCCGGTAAGCTTGGCTCGGCGTGGACGCTTGCTTTTCTGTTTGAGCCTCGTTGGTTTTGCGCTCTTCTCAGCCGCGAGAACTCGGGCTCGGACTTCCTCTAATTCAACGAGTGCAGAAACGATGCTCTGAAGACGTTTGCGAATAGCAGCAGCAGGAATGACTGCTCGACTGCGGGTACTCATTAGACGCCCCTACTTACTAGCCCGCCATTGGCCAGCCCGAGTTGTTCCCAGGGGAACAGTCGCAATGTCCTGCCGGATCGCTTATCTTAGGCACATGCGTATGGCATACGAGCTCTGCCTGTCATTCGGCGCGCTGATTGACCCCTTGTCGGCGCCGAAGAAGGTTGACCCCGGCGGGCAATGGCGAAGCCGTTGAACAATTGCCGAAAATACATCGAGCGTGGGGTCAATGTTGGGCTCTGACTCATTTCTGATGAAGTTCGCCGGCGACTGTGGTTCTAGGTGCATCCCAAGCAAAGTTCAAACCCAAAGCGATGGCGCTTGCTGAGGAAGGTGCCTCTATGCAAGACAATCGGCCCCGAAGTGCGAGAAGTGCAATAAGAGAAATCCCCCTGTGCCAGTATCTCTTGACGGCGAAATTCGCGATGGCCGCCATCATATGCAGGTCCGTATCTATTTCGAAGATACGGACGCCGGCCAGATTGTTTATCACGCGAATTTCTTGCGCTTCATGGAACGCGGCAGAACAAATTACTTGCGTCTGCTCGGAACGAATCAGCAAGAGCTCCTCAAAGAAGCGCAGGAAGATGCGCCAGGCTTTGCTTTCGTAGTCCGTTCGATGAGTATCGATTTTCTAAAGCCAGCAATCCTGGACGACCTACTTGAAGTTGTCACGGTTCCAGAAGAGGTAAGGGGTGCGTCGATTACCCTGCTGCAGGAATGCAGGCGCGGGGACGATCTTTTGGTCACGGCCCGCGTGCGCGCGGCGTTTATCTCAGGCGGAAAAGCGCAACGTATCCCGAAGGCGCTGCGGTTCGCCATAGGAGGAGCGTAGAAAAATCGACGCTTGTTTACGCTATAGCCCTCCAACGTCCCAATGAAATCAAGGCGCTGTGTTGCGATGTTGGCAAGCCAGAGTTCTCCGGCATCGTCTATCATGCCAATTATCTGCGCTATATGGAGCGCGGGCGGACCAATCATCTGCGGCTGATGGGCGCCGAGCAGCAGGCGCTGTTCGAGCAGCCCGAGACCGACGGCGCCGGCTTCGCCTTCGTGGTGCGCTCGATGCATCTGGACTTTTTGAAGCCCGCGCGGATGGACGACGTGCTCGATGTCGTGACCTGGCCGATCGCGGTGAAGGGCGCTTCCATCATGCTGGCGCAGGAGGTGCGCCGGGCTGAGGACGTGCTGGTGAAAGCGGAAGTGCGCGTCGCCTTCATCAGCGGCGGTCGCGCGCAGCCGATTCCGAAATCGATCCGGACCTTGATGAAGGCCGATCTGATTTCGTGATCGCCCGATTTGCAGTGGCCTATCGACTCCACCAATTGCAGCGATAGATTGCGGCCCCAACCAACCGATGAGGCCATCATGTCGCGCCCGCCGCTTCCGCCCTTCACGAGAGAGACCGCTGCGCAAAAGGCGCGCATGGCCGAGGACGCCTGGAATTCGCGCGATCCGGCGCGCGTCGCGCTCGCCTATACCGAGGACAGCCGCTGGCGCAATCGTTCTGAAGTCTTTCAGGGCCGTGAGGCAATCGTTGCATTCCTCACCCGCAAATGGGAGAGGGAGCACGACTACCGACTGATCAAGGACCTCTGGGCTTTCGACGGCAATCGTATCGCGGTGCGCTTCCAGTACGAATGGCATGATGGCAAAGGTCAGTGGTATCGCTCCTACGGCAACGAGCAGTGGGAATTCGACGAGCACGGCCTGATGAAGCGGCGCGAGGCCTCGATCAACGACATTGCGATCGCCGAGAAGGACCGCCGCTTTCACTGGCCCGCGCCGGGGCCGCGGCCGGCAGATGTGCCGGGGCTGGGCGAGAGTCCGTTCTGAGCCCTCAACCCTCATGGTGAGGAGCCGCGAAGCGGCGTCTCGAACCATGCAGGCCTCGCCGTTGCGGTGGGGGCCTCGATTCTTCGAGACGCGCGCGAGAGCGCGCTCCTCAGGATGAGGGGATGGATTTGCGCGTCAAGAACCTTGTGATCGCCCCACCGAGCTTCGCGTTGTCCATCGGCTGCGTCAGTGACGCTCGCGCCGTTGCGACGACATCATCCGGCGCCTTGCCGTCGCGCAGGTCGCAACACACCTGTGCGAACGCCACGTCGAACTCCGGATGCGGCTGCACGGTCAGCGTGGTGCCGTTGGCGTAGAGCAGGCCGGCATGCGGCGTGAAGTCCGACGACAGGATCGTCAGCGCCTCGTTCGGCGGCTCGATCACCTGGTCCTGATGCGAGGCGGCGATTGCGATGGCTTCGCCGTCGACGACGCCATTCTCCGGCAGCACCTGATAAACGTGCCGGCCGATGCCCCAACCCTTCTCCGACTTGCGTACAGTGCCGCCGAGCGCTTGTGCGATCAGTTGATGGCCGAAGCAGACGCCCACCATCGGCGTCTTGTTGGCGTAAGCCGTGCGCACGAAATCTTCCAGCGGCGCGATCCAGTCGAGCCTGTCATAGACGCCGGCCGCCGCGCCGGTGATCAGGATGGCCTCCAAGCCGCGCGGATCGGGCAGCGCATCCCCATTCGGAATGCTGACGATGTCGATTGTAGCCATAGGGTCCTCGGCGAGGATCATGCGCTCGAACATGTCCGGAAACGAGCCGTGCCGCTCGCGATGCTCTTGAGGAACGAGCCCGGTCTCGACGATGGTGATGCGTGCCATATGCTACCTGCGGAGGCAGGCAGCATACAACAGGACCCGCACGGCGTCCAAATCAACCAGGCGCAAAACCATGTGCGGACTTGTCCTCGAGCTCAGTGAGCGCCTTGCGCATGGTCTCGACCAGATCCAGCGCCACCGGCGAGGGGCTGCGCTGGGCCGGGAAGACGGCCGAGAACTCGAAGTCGATGCGCGGCAGGAAGCGGCGCACGACGACGCCGCGCGTTGCAAATTCCTGTGCGGTGAAGGGATCGCAGATCGACACGCCAAGCCCCGACGACACCATGCCGCACATGATCTCCGACAGCGTGGTCTCCACCCGCAGCACGCGGCGAACGTCGCTGCGATGGAAGACCTGGTCGACCAGGTGCCGGCTCGATGATCCCGCCGACAGCGAGATGAACGTCTCGCCCTCGAAATCGCCCGGCTCCAGCACTTCCTTCTCCGCCAAACGATGTCCGGTCGGCAGCACCGCGACACGCGCCAACGCCGGCAGCCGCAGGCTCGGCAGCCCGGAATGGGCGATCGGCACCTCGGCAAAGCCGATGTCGCATTGATTGTTCAGCACCCAGTCGACCACGATCGGCGAGATCACGCCGAAGAAGGCGAGGTTGAGGTTGGGCCGCTCCTTCAAGAACTGCCCGGCGAGCCGCGGCAGATAGCCGTTCGCGAGCGCCGGCAGCGCGGCGATGCGCAGCGAGCCGGTGCGCCGGCCGCGGATTTCTTCGGCCGCCGCGGTGATGCGTTCGAGACCGACGAACGAGCGCTCGACTTCGGTGTAGAGCGCCATGGCCGCCGCGGTCGGCACGAGACCGGTGCCGCGTCGTTCGAACAACTCCATCTTCAGCAGCGCCTGGAAGTCGCGCAGCAACCGGCTGACGGCGGGCTGCGTCACCACCATCAGCTTTGCCGCCTCGGTGACGCTGCCGGTCAGCATGGTCGCCCGAAAGGCCTCAACCTGCCGCGAATTGATCCGCGCCATCTCGAATTCCACTCATAACATTTCGGCATGCAGAGGGTGCCATTATTCATTGGACGATGGAAGCTTGGTTTTGCGATCTTTTTCATCAGAGCTGGAGCCAGCCCGCTTTTTCGGCAGATTGGAGACGTTCAAACCTCCAAATCGCGCCAAAACCCGCCGAGCAGGGGCCGGAGCCCTGGTCGGAGAGGAATTTGCGCGGAAGGAAATGCGGAAGGTGCTTCGGCCGGAGACTTGTCGGCACGTCACCTCATTCCGGTATGGAGATCGGTCCACATGAAGACTTTTCGCCTTCTGACCGCGGTCAGCATCGCGGCGCTGATTGCCGCCCCGTCGGCCGCCTCGGCCCAGCAAAAGACGCTCTATGTCGCCGGCTATGGCGGCTCGTTCGAGAAGACGATCCGCGACGAGGTGATCCCCGCTTTCGAGAAGGAGAACGGCGTCAAGGTCGAGTACGTCGCCGGCAACTCGACCGACACACTGGCAAAGCTCCAGGCGCAGAAGGGCAACCAGCAGATCGACGTCGCCATCGTCGATGACGGCCCGATGTACCAGGCGATGCAGCTCGGCTTCTGCGGCAAGCTCGACGGATTGCCGGCCGATCTCTACGACACCGCCCGCTTCAAGGATGATCGTGCGGTCGCGATCGGCATCGTCGCGACCGGCCTGATGTACAACACCAAGGTGTTCAAAGAGAAAGGTTGGGCGCCGCCGACCTCGTGGAACGATCTGAAGGACCCGAAATACGCGAAGCAACTCGTCATCCCCCCGATCAACAACACCTACGGCCTCGAAGCCCTGGTGATGCTGTCGAAGATGAATGGCGGCGGCGAGACCAACGTCGATTCAGGCTTCAAGATCTTCAAGGAGCAGATCAATCCGAACGTGCTCGCCTATGAGCCGTCGCCCGGCAAGATGACCGAGCTGTTCCAGTCCGGCCAGGCCGTGATCGCGGTGTGGGGTACCGGCCGCGTGCAGAGCTTCGCCAATACCGGCTTTCCCGTCGACTTCGTCTATCCGAAGGAAGGCGCCGCGACGCTGCTGACGACGGCATGTCCAATCGCCAAGCCCAACGCTTCTCCTCTGGCCGCGAGCTTCGTCAAGATGCTGCTCGATCCCAAGATCCAGCTGGTGATGCTGAAGGACTATGGCTACGGCCCGGTGCTGAAATCGCTGGTGATCCCGCCCGAGCTCGGCAAGATGGCGCCGATCGGCGAGCGCGCGGCGAAGCTCTATAATCCGGACTGGACCGTCATCAACGAGAAGCGCGAGGAGTGGACCAAGCGCTGGAATCGCGAGGTCGAGCGCTGATCTGATCGTCCGTAGCGGAGACAGCGCATGGCCTATCTCGAGCTTGATCGGGTCGCAAAACAGTTCGGCGCGCAGACCGTGGTCGATGACTTCAGTCTGTCGGTGAGGAAGGGGGAGTTCATCTCCTTCCTCGGGCCTTCCGGCTGCGGCAAGACCACGACGTTGCAGATGATCGCGGGCTTCCTCGATCCCACCCGCGGTGCGATCCGGCTGGAGGGCAAGGACCTCACCGCGATCCATCCGGCCAAGCGCGGCCTCGGCATCGTGTTCCAGAGCTACGCGCTGTTTCCGCACATGACCGTGGCGGAGAACGTCGCCTTCGGCCTCGAGATGCGCAAGGTGTCGCGCGCTGAAAAAGCCGAGCGCGTCCGTGCCGCGCTGGCGATGGTCGGCCTCGCCGGCTATGAGGACCGTCATCCGCGCCGCATGTCCGGCGGCCAGCAGCAGCGCGTGGCGCTGGCGCGCGCGCTGGTGATCAAGCCGAGCGTCCTCCTGCTCGACGAGCCGCTGTCCAACCTCGACGCAAAGCTGCGCGAGGAGATGCAGATCGAGCTGCGCCAGATCCAGCGCACGATCGGCACCACCACGATCCTGGTCACTCACGACCAGAACGAGGCGATGTCGCTGTCCGACCGCATCGTGGTGATGAGCCAGGGCCGCATCGAGCAGATCGGCACGCCGCAGGAGACCTATGAGAAGCCGTCCTCGGCCTTCGTCTCGCAGTTCCTCGGCAAGACCAACGACTTTGCGGCGGCGATCGATCGGACCGTCACGCCGGCGCGGCTGACCGCGGGCTCCTGGAGCGCGCCGGCGCCGGCGGGTCTCAGCGGCCCTGTCACTGTCAGCATTCGCCCTGAAAGGATCGGCTTCGGCGATGCCGGCCTCAGCGCCAAGATCGTCACCCGCATCTTCCAAGGTAATCACTGGCTGTTCCAGTGCGAGAGCGAATGCGGTCCGGCGATCGTGATCCGCCAGAATGACGGCAAGGCGCAGCCGGCCGAAGGTGAGGCGGTGCGTCTGGCTTGGCGTCCCGAGGACATGAGTGTGCGTGCGAGGGGCGTCGCATGAGCGCGGCCGCCGAGGAACGTAACGCGCGTGCGCCGTGGGCTCTGACTGCGCCCGCCCTGATGCTGTTCGTCGGCGTGCTGCTGATTCCGCTGGCGATGACCGTGATGCTGTCGTTCCACGATTGGGGCCAGTACAAAGGCATCGAACCGGTCTTCATCCTCAAGAACTGGCACGAGATCGCGACCGATCCCTATTACGCCGAAATGTTCTGGCGGACCTTTCGAATCGCGATCCTGACCACATTACTCACCGCCGTCCTCGGCGCGCCTGAAGCCTACATCCTCAACCGCATGAGCGGTGGCTGGAAGAGCTTCTTCCTGCTGATCATCCTCGGGCCGCTGCTGATCTCGGTGGTGGCGCGCACGCTCGGCTGGGCGCTGCTGTTCGGCGGCAATAACGGACTGGTCAACAAGCTCTTGATGTCGCTCGGGGTGATCCGCTCCCCCATTCCCTTCATGTTCACTGAAACCGGCATGGTCGTTGCGCTCGCGCATGTGATGATGCCGTTCATGGTGCTGTCGGTATGGGCCGCGCTGCAGCGGCTCGATCCGCAGATCGAGAACGCCGCGACGTCGCTTGGCGCGGGACCCGCGACCATCATCCGCCGCATCATCATGCCCCAGATCATGCCGGGCGTGCTGTCGGGCGCCATCATCGTGTTCTCGCTCTCGGCCAGCGCCTTTGCGACGCCTGCGATCATCGGCGGCCGCCGGCTCAAGGTCGCCGCGACGCTCGCCTATGACGAGTTTCTCAACACGCTGAATTGGCCCCTCGGTGCAGCGGTCGCGACGCTCCTTCTCGTCGCGCTGGTGCTGATTGTGGTCGGCAGCAATGCGCTGATCGAGCGCCGCTATGCGGAGGTGTTCCGATGAGACGGAACGGGCCGCTGGCGTTGATCTTCCACACCATCTTCGTCATCGTCATGGTGGCACCGATCCTGGTGGTCTGCCTCGTCGCGTTTACACCCGAGGGCTTCCTGTCGCTGCCGACCAACGGATTTTCGCTACGCTGGTTCAGGACGATCGCCAACTACCCCGAATTCGTCCATGCGTTCTGGGTCAGCCTTGGGCTCGGCGCGTTGTCGTCCTTGGTGGCGCTGCTGTTCGCGGTGCCGGCGGCGCTGGCGATCGCGCGCTACCGCTTCCGCGGCCGCGATGCGCTCGCCGCGCTGTTCCTGTCGCCGCTGATGATTCCGCATGTCGTGCTCGGCATCGCCTTTCTGCGTTTCTTCACCTCCGCCGGCATGAGTGGCAGCTTCGCGGCGCTCATCATCGCGCATGTCATCATCGTGTTTCCGTTCGCGCTGCGACTAACACTGGCGGCGGCCACCGGCATGGATCTTTCTGTCGAGATGGCCGCGATTTCGCTCGGTGCCAACGGCTGGACGTTGTTCCGCCGCGTGACGCTGCCCTTGATCCTGCCCGGCGTCATCAGCGGCTGGGCGCTCGCCTTCATCCAGTCCTTCGACGATCTCACCATGACCGTCTTCCTCGCGGCGCCCGGTACCGAGACGTTGCCGGTGCGCATGTTCCTTTATATCCAGGACAACATCGATCCGCTGGTGACGTCGGTCTCGGCCTGCGTGATCGCGATCACCATGACCGCCCTCATTCTGCTCGACCGCTTCTACGGGCTCGACCGTGTGCTCGCCGGCAAGGGCGATACGGGACGATAGGAAAATCTATGTCTAAAGCGTTTTCGAGCGAAGTGGACGCCGGCTCGCGTAGAGACAACGCGTCAAAGCAAAAATCTGAATACGACGTCGCCGTCGTCGGCGGCGGGCTGCTCGGCTCCGCCATTGCCTGGGGCCTCGGCCGGCTCGGCAAAAAAGTCGCGGTGCTCGACGAAGGCGACATCGCCAAGCGCGCCTCGCGCGCGAACTTCGCGCTGGTCTGGGTGCAGAGCAAGGGGCTCGGCATGCCCGCCTATACGGTGTGGACCGTGCAGGCGTCGCAGGCGTGGAGCCGACTTGCGTCGGAGCTGAAGCAGCAGACCGGGCTCGACGTCTCTCTTCAGCAGAATGGCGGCTTCCATCTCACCCTCGGCGAGGACGAACTCGGCCAGCGCACCGAGCTGGTCAAACGCATGCACAACCAGGTCGGCGCGGCCGACTACAAGATGGAGATGCTCTCCGCATCCGAAGTGAAGAAGTCGCTGCCGCTGATCGGCCCCGAAGTTTCCGGCGGCAGCTATTGCCCGCTCGACGGCCACGTCAATTCGCTGCGCACGTTCCGCGCCTTCCACACCGGTTTCAGGGCGTTCGGCATCGATTATTTTCCGGAACGTCCGGTGTCGGCGATCAGCAAGAGCGGCGGCGAATTCCGCCTGACCACGCCGAACGGCGAGCTGCGCGCCGCGAAGGTCGTGCTTGCCGCCGGCAATGCCAACCAGACGCTGGCGCCGATGGTCGGGCTCTACGCGCCGATGGGCCCAACCCGCGGCCAGATCGTGGTGACCGAGCGCACCATGCCGTTCCTGCCACATCCGCTGACCACGATCCGCCAGACCGACGAGGGCACGGTGATGATCGGCGACAGCAAGGAGGACGAGCTCGACGACCGCGCGCTGAAGCATTCCGTCAGCGCCGTGATGACCGATCGCGCCCAGCGGATGTTTCCGCATCTGTCGCGGCTCAACGTTATCAGGAGCTGGGCCGGAATCCGCGTCATGCCGCAAGACGGCTTTCCGATCTACGACCAGTCGGAGACGCATCCCGGCGCCTTCGTCGCTTGCTGTCATTCCGGCGTGACGCTCGCCTCCAACCACGCGTTCGAGATCGCGCGCATGG
Source organism: Bradyrhizobium sp. 159 (assembly GCF_023073795.1). Taxonomy (NCBI): domain Bacteria; kingdom Pseudomonadati; phylum Pseudomonadota; class Alphaproteobacteria; order Hyphomicrobiales; family Nitrobacteraceae; genus Bradyrhizobium; species Bradyrhizobium sp. 159. Next base: position 17,231 of record NZ_JADPKE010000031.1, read on the forward strand.
TGGCGCAGGGCGCGCTCGAGCCGGAGCTGGTCGGCGCGTTCTCGGCGAGTCGTTTTGGCGGTGCGGGCGCTGCGAACCACAGCGGTTATTAGAAATAGGAGGCTCGATTTGAATCGATGCTGGCCCAGAGCTCAAATCACCTCTCCCCGTTGGGCAGAGGTGAACCCTCGCGCAGCCGAACAAGATTCCATCACGCTCTAGAACTTCTTAAGGAGCCAAGAGGCATTCCCCATGTTTAGGCGATCCGAACAGGACAAACGGCCACAAGTGCAGATTTTCGTCGATGGCGCTGCCGTTGCAGCACGTCAGGGCGACACTGTCTCTGCGGCGCTATTGGCCTCCGGCGTTGATGCGCGGCGGTCCACCGCAGTGAGCGGCGCGCTGCGCCTGCCCTATTGCATGATGGGGGTGTGCTTCGATTGCCTCGTCACCATCGATGGCATCGGCAATCGCCAGGGGTGTCTCGTGCCCGTCGCAGAGGGCATGAGAATCGAGATCCAAAAGGGCAAGCGGGAGATCGGCAAATGACTGTGGCTCCCAAGCGCGAAGCCTACGACATCGTGGTGATCGGCGCAGGTCCCGCCGGCCTCGCGGCCGCTGCGACCTCAGCCGAAGCCGGCCTGTCGACGCTGCTGCTCGATGAGAATATCGGTCCGGGCGGTCAGGTTTTCCGCGCCATTGGCTCGACGCCCCTGACAGAGCGCAATCAGCTCGGCGCCGATTATTGGGCGGGCGCCGATCTCGTGCAGGCGCTGCGCGCCAGCAATGCCGAGGTCATCCATCGCGCGACGGTCTGGAGCCTCGATCGCAACCTCGAGATCGCCGTCTCGATCGGCGGCGCCTCTGCCTTCGTTACGGCGCAGCGCGTGATCGTCGCGACCGGCGCGCTGGAGCGGCCGTTTCCAATTCCCGGCTGGACGCTGCCCGGTGTGATGACCGCGGGCGCCGCGCAGACGATGCTGAAATCGTCGGCGCTGGTGCCTGACGGACGCACCTTGATCGCAGGGCAGGGGCCGCTGCTCTGGCTGCTCGCCGCGCAGATCCTGCGCCTCGGCGGCCGCATCGACTGCATCCTCGACACGACCGAGCGCGGCAATTATTTCGCCGCGCTGCCGCACGCCTTCGCCTTTCTGACCTCGCCCTATTTCACCAAGGGGCTATCCATGATGCGCGAGGTGAAGGCGAAAGTGCAGGTCGTCTCCGGCGTTACCGAGCTCTCTGCATCCGGCGACGGTCAGCTCGCGAGCGTGAGCTATGTCGCCGGCGGCAAGCGCGAGACCATTCCTTCGGATCTGTTGCTGCTGCATCAGGGCGTTGTGCCCAACGTCAATCTGGCGATGTCGGCCGGCGTCGAGCATCGTTGGGACGAGCTGCAATTGTGCTGGTCGCCGGTGCTCGATGCTAACGGGGATTCGTCGGTCGCCGGCATCGCGATTGCCGGCGACGGCGCTGGCATCGGCGGCGCGAGCGCGGCCGTGGCGCGCGGCCGCATCGCGGCGCGCGCGGCAGTGGAAGCACTGGCGCCCGCGGCTGCCGCGAAGCTCGCGCCAATGTCGGCGCTTCGTGCCGATCTCGCTAAGGCCGAGCGCGGCCGCATCTTCCTCGATACGCTGTTCCGCCCGTCGCCGCAGTTCCGCATTCCCTCGGGCGATACCATCGTCTGCCGCTGCGAGGAGGTCACCGCAAGGGACGTTCTCGACTCAGTCGCGATCGGCGCGACTGGGCCGAACCAGCTCAAGGCCTATCGCCGCACCGGCATGGGTCCGTGCCAGGGCCGGCTCTGCGGTCTCACCGTCACCGAGCTGATGGCGCAGGCCCGCGGGAAGACCCCGCAGGAGATCGGCTATTACCGGCTGCGCGCGCCGGTGAAGCCGATCACGCTCGCCGAGCTCGCCGCCGTTCCCAAGAGCGAGGCCGACGTCAAGGCGGTGGTGCGCGGATGACCAGAAACGTGGATGCAATCGTCGTCGGCGGCGGCATCCACGGATGCTCGACCGCGCTGCATCTGTGCCTTGCCGGCATGAAGCCGGTGCTGATCGAGAAGGATTATGCCGGCCGCCACGCTTCCGGCGTCAACGCCGGCGGCGTGCGCCAACTCGCCCGGCACATCCCAGAGATTCCGCTCTCAGTCCGTTCGATGGGAATTTGGGAGAGGATCTCGGAGCTCGTCGACGACGATTGCAGCTTTGAAAGCTACGGCCAGGTCCTCGTCGCGGAGAACGAAGAGGAGCTGGCCGTCTGCCGCGCGCGCGTGGCCGAGCTCAACGCGCTCGGCTTCACCCATGAAGAGCTGATCGATGCGGCCGAGTTGCGACGTTTGGTGCCGGCCGTGGCCGAGACCTGTCCCGGCGGCGTCGTGTCGCGTCGTGACGGCGCAGCCAATCCGGCGCAGACGACGACCGCCTTCCGCCGCAAGGCCGAGCAGCTCGGCGCCATCGTGCGCGAGGGCGAGGCGGCCGGCAACATCCGTCACAGCGGCGGTCTCTGGCACGTCGATGTCGGCCCGGACACCTATGCCGCACCGGTGCTGGTCAACGCGGCGGGCGCCTGGGCCGGGAAGATCGCCGCCGCCCTCGGCGAACCCGTTCCGGTCGAAACCGTGGCGCCGATGCTGATGATCACCTCGCGCGTGCCGCACTTCATCGATCCCGTCGTGATCCTGCGCGGCCGCAAATTGTCCTTCAAGCAATTCTCGAACGGCACCGTGCTGATCGGCGGCGGCCATCTGGCAACGCCGAGCCAGGATCGCAACGAGACGGTGCTCGACTGGAAGAGCCTCGCCATCAGCGCCCGCACCGTGTTCGAGCTGTTTCCGGTGATGCGCAGCGCGATGATCGTGCGGGCCTGGGCCGGCATCGAGGCCAGGATGAAGGACGACATCCCCGTATTTGGCCCGAGCTCACGTCACGTGGGCCTCTATCACCAGTTCGGCTTTTCGCTGCATGGCTTCCAGCTCGGCCCCGGCGCCGGCGCCGTGATGGCGGAGCTGATCGTCAACGGCGGCACCCAGACCCGCGTCGGCGATCTCGGCATCGACCGCTTCCATCCTTCCACGCTCTAGAACAAGAGGACATCATGAGCATCACCCGCAGCATCCGCACGCCCATCATGCACCGCGCCGTCGAAGCCAATGGATTCGTCTTCCTCGGCGGCACCATCGCCGACGACACCTCGGTCTCGATGGGCGACCAGACCCGCAACATCCTCGGCAAGATCGCCGGCTATCTGAAGGAAGCGGGAACCGACAAGAGCCGAGTGGTCAGCGCCTCGATCTTCGTCACCGATCTGTCCAAGAAGAAGGAGATGGACGCGGCCTGGACCGAGTTCTTCGGCGACGATCTGCCGACCCGCGCCACGGTCGGCGTCGCCGATCTCGGCGGCGGCGCGCTGATCGAGGTGGTGGTCACCGCCGTGAAGGGCTGATCGTGCAGACCGATAGGGACGTCAGCGCTTTCCTCGCGCTGTCGCGCCCTTCGAGCTGCGCTTGATCTTGCGCTTCTGCGGGACTACTAGGGAGCTCTCAATCAGGAACTTCGCAGCCATGGATTTTACCCCAACCGCAAAGCCCATCCGCCTTGCTCACGGGGAATTCCATGCCTGCTTCGATCATCCTGTCGAATCTGTCGCTGTCCACGCCTGACGGCCGTTCTCTTCTCTCCAACATCGATCTGACTTTCGCGGCCGAACGGACCGGTCTCGTCGGCCGCAATGGTGTCGGGAAGACGACGCTGCTCGCGTCGATTTTGGGCGAGCATGTTCCCCAGTCCGGGCGCATTCTTGTCAACGGGACCGTCGGCCTGTTGCGCCAGAACGTCCAACCGCTTGCAGATGCGACGGTGGCCGATGTGTTCGGCGCGCGGCGGGCTCTGGAGCTGCTTAGCCGCGCTGAGCGGGGCGACGCCTCGGCCGACGAGATCGCCGCGATCGACTGGACGCTCGAAGGGCGGCTTGAGAAGGCCCTGGGGCGCCTCGGCTTCGATCCCTGTCCCGATACGGAGCTCGCCCGCCTGTCCGGCGGCCAGATCACGCGCGTGCGTCTCGCCGCATTGGTGTTTGCCGAGCCCGACTTCCTGCTGCTGGATGAGCCCACCAATAATCTCGACCAGGATGGACGCGGGGCGGTGACTGATCTCCTTGCTGCCTGGCGCGGCGGCGCGATCGTCGTCAGCCACGACCGGAACTTGCTCGAAACGATGGATGCGATCGTCGAGCTGACATCGCTCGGGTCAACCCGATACGGCGGCAACTGGAGCAGTTTTCGCGCGCAGAAGGCCGTCGAGCTCGCTGCGGTCAGGCACGACCTCGCGCATGCCGAGAGATACCTGTCCGAGATTGACGGCAAGGCGCAGGAAACAGCTGAACGGAAGGCGCGCAAGGATAGCGGCGGCAGGAAGAAGCGCGCCAAGGGTGACATGCCGCGTATCCTGGCCGGCGCGCGCAAGGACCGCAGCGAGGACAGCGGGGGCAAGAATGCACAAATCGCCGAGCGGCGGCGCGCGGAAGCGGTCGAGGCCGTCGATACGGCACGCCGACGCATCGAGGTTCTTCAACCGCTGTCGGTCAAGCTGCCCGCGACCGGCCTGCCGGCGGGCAGGGAGATGGTTTGGCTCGACGGGGTCAGCGCCGGCTATCGGCCGGAGCAGCCCGTCTTGCGCGATCTCTCGCTCACGATCGTCGGTCCGGAGCGCGTTGCGGTCGTCGGACCGAATGGCTCGGGCAAGACAACGCTGCTGAAACTCATTGCAGGCGAGTTGCACCCTGTCGCGGGTACGGTCCGGGTCAGGCCCGACTTCGCGCTGTTCGACCAGAAGGTCAGCCTGCTTGATCCTGCGATCTCTATCTTTGAGAATTTCAGGCGTCTCAATCCGAAAGCGGATCCTAACGCCTGCCATGCAGCCCTGGCTCGCTTCATGTTTCGCGCCGATGCTGCCTTGCAGCTGGTCGGAGGCCTGAGCGGCGGGCAAATGTTTCGCGCTGGCCTCGCCTGCGTGCTGGGTGGGACGCCGCCGCCGTCCCTGCTGATCATGGACGAGCCGACCACTCATCTCGATATCGAGTCTATCGAAGCCGTTGAAGCTGGCCTGAGGGCCTATGACGGCGCACTGCTCGTCGTCAGTCACGACGAGGCATTCCTGCAGGCGATCGGGATCACGCGCCGGCTCGAACTTGCCGGCAAGGAGATTCGCGTCAAAGACGGGATCATCTGATCCCGCCTTACCTCCCGACACGGCGGCTGATCATGGTGAAGATCTCCAAAAGCCCGACGCCCTGCCCCCAGCGCGTCGGGCGGAAAGATTGACTATCAATCGGTGATCCCAATGCCATTGTTGTGACGCGTATCTCACCGCTTTTCCATTCCGGGAAACTACCGCGTCGGAACCGCTACGCCCTGCCGACCGGTTCCAACGCCTCGCCGATCTCCAGCGGGTGGGCCATGGTCTCGTGCAGCGCGTCGCGATCGAGCTCGCCTTCGGAGATGCTGATGACGACGCAGGCAACGCCATTGCCGATCAGGTTGGTCAATGCGCGGCACTCGCTCATGAACTTGTCGATGCCGACCAGGATCGCGATCGACTGGATCGGGATGTCGGGCACGATCGAGAGCGTCGCGGCGAGCGTGATGAAGCCGGCGCCGGTGACGCCCGAGGCGCCCTTCGAGGTGATCATGGCGATGCCGAGAATGCCGAGCTCCTGCCAGATCGTCAGATGGGTGTTGGTCGCCTGCGCCAGGAACAGCGTTGCCAGTGTCATGTAGATGTTGGTGCCGTCGAGGTTGAAACTGTAGCCGGTGGGGATGACCAGGCCGACGACCGAGCGCGAGGCACCGAGATGCTCCATCTTCTGGATCATCTGCGGCAGCACAGTCTCCGAGGACGAGGTGCCGAGCACGATAAGCAACTCGTCCTTGATGTAGGCGATGAAGCGCAGGATCGAAAAACCGGCGAGCCGGGCGATCGCACCGAGCACGATCAGCACGAACAGGATGCTGGTCAGGTAGAACGTGCCGATCAGGGCGGCGAGGTTGAGCAGCGAGCCGAGACCGTAGGCGCCGACGGTGAATGCCATCGCGCCGAAAGCGCCGATTGGCGCCACGCGCACGATGATGCGGATAATACCGAAGAACATTTTTGCGGCCTTGTCGATCGCGTCCGCTATTGGTTCACCGGCCTTGCCCAGGAAGGCGATGGCGAAGCCCGACAGGATCGAGATCAACAGCACCTGAAGCAGGTCGCCCCGCGCGATGGCGCCCAGATAGCTGTCGGGGATAATCGCCATCAGATGGGCGACGATGCCCTCTTCCTTGGCCTTGGTGACGTAGGTGGCCACCGATTTCGGATCGATCGTGGCGGGATCGATGTTGAAGCCGTGCCCGGGCTGGAGAATCTCCCCGACGAGCAGACCGACCGCGAGCGCGACGGTCGAGACCGTCTCGAAGTAGATCAGGGACTTCAGCCCGACCCGGCCGACACGCTTGAGATCGCCCATCGAGGAGATGCCGTGCACCACGGTGCAGAAGATCACCGGTGCGATCATCATCTTGATCAGCGCAATGAAACCGTCGCCGAGCGGCTTCAAGGCCTTGCCGAGATCGGGAAAGAAATAACCGATCAGCACGCCGAGCGCGATCGCGATCAGGACCTGGACGTAGAGGATCTTGTACCAGGGCTGGTGCCGGCGGAGGACGGCTGGCTGGACCGCGACTTGTGTCATATTGTAGGCCGGGAATGTATCGATCTTGCTTGATTTGCATCATGTGATGGCCGCCGCGGAAGCGACAATCACATTTTTGTCGGATCGCACGAAGATCGACTGCTGCACCGCAAGTCGGGGGAAACATGTCGACAACAGGCTCCGAAGAACGCGTGCAAGGCTATTTTCCGCGATGGAAACTCAAGACCTCGGGCGTGATCATGCCGGAGGAGCGGCTGTCTTGGGGCCAGACCGTTGTCTCCGGTCTCCAGCATTGCGTCGCAATGTCGGGATCAACGATCATCGCGCCGCTACTGATGGGGTTCGATCCCAATGTTGCGGTCCTGTTCTCCGGCATTGGCACGCTGATCTTCTTCGTCATCGTCGCAGGGCGCGTGCCGAGCTATCTCGGCTCGAGCTTTGCATTCATCGCCGTCGTCATCGCTGCCACCGGCTATGTGGGGCAGGGGCCGAACCCGAACCTGTCAGTTGCGCTCGGCGGCATTGTCGGAGCCGGCGTGCTGTACGGCGTGATTGCGCTGATCGTGATGTGGTCGGGGGTTGGCTGGGTCGAGAAGCTGCTGCCGCCGGCGGTCACCGGCGCCGTGGTCGCCGCGATCGGGCTCAACCTTGCGCCGGTGGCGGTCAAGGCGGTGAGCGCCGGCACGTTCGACACCTGGATCGGGCTTGCGACCGTTCTGATGATCGGCGTGGTCGCCGTTGCCGCGCCAAGCCTGTGGCGCCGCCTGCCGATCATTGCCGGCGCCATCGGCGGATATTTTTGTACTTGCTGTTCGCGAACGGACTCGGTTTCGGCAAACCGATCGACTTCGCGCAACTCTCGGCCGCGCCGTGGTTCGGCCTGCCCAACTTCACCGCGCCGAGCTTCCATGCCGATGCAATCTTCCTGATCGCGCCGGTTGCGATAGTTCTCGTCGCCGAGAACCTCGGTCACATCAAGGCGGTCGGCGCCATGACGGGCCGGAGCCTCGATCGCTATCTCGGCCGCGCCCTGTTTGCCGACAGCCTCGCGACCATCGTGGCCGCCTGCGGCGGCGGCACCGGTGTCACCACCTATGCCGAGAATATCGGCGTCATGGCGGCGACGAAGGTCTATTCCACCTTGTTGTTCGCCTTCGCGGCCACGGTGTCGATCCTGCTCGGCTTCTCGCCGAAATTCGGCGCGCTCATCCTGTCGATCCCAGGTCCCGTCATCGGCGGGCTCTCGATCGTGCTGTTCGGGTTGATCGCGGCGATGGCGGGACGGATCTGGGTCGAGAAGAAGGTCGACTTTGCAAATCCCGCGAACCTGATTACCGTCGCGGTGGCGCTCACGGCAGGCGCCGGCGATCTCACGCTCAAATTCGGTGCGTTCACCATCGGCGGAATCGGCACCGCGACCTTTGGCGCCATCATCCTGCATCAGATTCTGACCTCGCCACTCGCACGCGGCGCCGAGCGAATCGAAGCAATGCGCTGAGGGATGGAACAAAAAGCCAGTTCCGCCGATGATCAAGCATCCCGGAGAGAACTCATGCCACAAACCTCAACCTCCTTTCCCTCGCGCCTCGTGGGCCAATACGCGCTGGTGACCGGCGCCTCGCAAGGCATCGGCCGCGCCGTCGCCATCCGGCTCGCCCAGGAAGGCGCGACCGTCGCCATCAATTATTTCGATCATCCTGAAAGAGCCGAGGAGACGCTTGCGCTGGCGCGGACGGCATCGGGCGATCGGGGTCATGGCAGGCTCGATCACATCATCGTCAAGGCCGATGTCGGCAACGAGCAGGACATCGCCGCGATGTTCGAGACGGTCCTGGCGCGCTGGAAGCGCCTCGACTGCTTGGTCAACAATGCCGGCTTCCAGCGGGAATCGCGGAGCGATGCGCTCGACGTCGAAACCTATCGTCGCATCATTGACGTCAATCTCAATGGCGCCGTGCTTTGCGCCCAGAAGGCGCTCGCGCATTTCGTCGCCCGCGGCGGAGGTGGCAGTATCATCAATTGCTCCAGCGTCCACCAGATCATCCCAAAGCCCGGCTATCTCGCTTATTCGATCAGCAAGGGCGGCATGGCCAATCTGACGCGTACGCTGGCCCTCGAATTCGCCGGCCGCGGCATTCGCGTCAATGCGGTTGGACCCGGCGCGATCGATACGCCGATCAACGCGGCCTGGACCGGTGATCCCGAGAAGCGCGGCATCGTCACCTCCCACATTCCGCTCGGACGTGTCGGCACGCCGGAAGAGATCGCCGCGGTGTTCGCCTTCCTCGCCTCGGATGATGCGAGCTACATCACCGGACAGACCATCTATGCCTGCGGAGGCCTGACGCTGTTCCCCGAATTCCGGGAGAATTGGGCGAGCTGAACGTCAGCTTGGGAGCGTGCGCATCTGCGACGGCCCGACCGGTTGCAACGATTAGATCGTGGTCGCGAGGCAAGCCTTCTCGCTGGGCGTGCTGGCCACCAACGCCCGCGCGGCAAAGGCCGTCGGAGCCCGGTAGGGGTCTGCGGCGCCGTGTGCTATCGATCGTGGACGACGCTGCCGCTAGTGGTAAGCGCCGACACATGAAGGCTTCGTGACCACAACCATAAACATCAATGCCTACAGTGACGCGCTGGTGGTCCTCGGCACTGCCGGCGTCGTGGTGCCGATCGTCCGCCACTGGGGCATCAATCCGGTGTTGGGCTATCTTGGTGCCGGCGCCATCCTCGGCCCTCTCGGACTCGGCTCGCTCGTTCAGGACCTCCCGTTCCTGTACTGGTTCACCGTGGTGGACGCGCAGAACGTCGAAGGTATCGCCAATCTCGGCGTCGTGTTCCTGCTATTCCTGATTGGGCTCGAGCTGTCCTTCAGGCGGCTCGTGACGATGCGGCGCCTGGTGTTCGGGCTTGGCGGCCTGCAGGTGCTGGCGACGTCCGCGATCATTTTCGGCGCGACGCTTCTCGCGGGGAAGAATTCCCATACCGCCGTGATCCTCGGCGCAAGCCTTGCGCTGTCCTCGACGGCTATCGTGCTTGAGCTTCTGTCCAGCGACAGGCGGCTCGCGACCGTTGCGGGGCGCGCCAGCTTCTCGGTGCTGCTGGCCCAGGATCTTGCAGTGGTTCCCATTCTCGTGTTCGTCTCGGTGCTCGGCGCGGGCAGCGACGGCTCCGTCGTGACGCACATCTCCAGTGCGATCTTGAAGGCTGTAGTGGCGGTCGCTTTTCTCATTCTGATCGGACGGCTGCTGATGCGTCCGCTGTTCCAGATGGTTGCGGGCACTCATTCGACGGAGTTGTTCGTCGCGGCAACCTTGTTCGTCATCGTCGGCGCAGGCCTTGCCGCGCACCAAGCCGGCCTATCGATGGCGCTCGGAGCATTCGTTGCAGGGCTGATGCTGGCTGAAACGGAGTATGGCAAGGCCATTGAGGCCACCGTCGAGCCGTTCAAGGGCCTGCTGCTAGGCATCTTCTTCTTCACCGTCGGCATGGCCATCGACGTCCGCGTGTTCATGCGCGAGCCTGGTTGGTTGCTGGCCGCCGTCATCGGGGTTCTGACCGGCAAGGCGATCGTGCTCATCATCCTGGGCCGCCTCTTCAGGCTCTCGTGGCCATCGGCGATCGAGGTCGGCTGCCTGCTGGCTCCAGTTGGCGAATTCGCTTTCGTAAGCATCGGGATGGCGGCGGCCCTCGGCCTGATTGAACCGCGCGTGTCGAGCTTTGCCATCGCCATCACCGCCGTAACGATGGCATTGACGCCGTTTTTGGGCATGCTCGGGCGACGATTGGCCGCGAAACTGGGTGGCGAGCGAACCCTCGATCCCGAACTGACGGTTCGGCCACCCGGGGACCGGGCGCAGGCCATCGTGGTCGGCTACGGCCGCGTTGGAAAAGTCGTCTGTTCGCTGCTGACCAGCCACGGCCTAAACTACATCGCGGTCGACAACGAAGCCGTCGCCGTGGCGCGCGACCGCCGCGATGGTCATAAGGTCTATTTTGGTGATGCGACAGAACCGGGCTTTCTCGAAGCCTGCGGCCTGATGCAGACGACCGGTGTGATCATCACCATTCAGTCGCGACCAGCAATCGATGCTGTCGTTGAGCGGATCCGCGCAGTGCGGCCGGACGTGTTGATCGTCTCACGTGCGCGGGACGCCGATCATGCCCGCCACCTCTATGCGATCGGCGCAACCGATGCGGTGCCGGAAACCATCGAGGCAAGCCTGCAACTTTCCGAAGCCGCACTGATCGGCCTCGGAGTCGCGGTCGGGCCTGCGATCGCCTCGGTGCACGAGAAACGGGACGAATTTCGGCTGACATTGCAGCAAGCCGCCCGCATTGCAGCAGAAGAGAAAACTCGTCTCCTCGATAGCACAGTGCGCCGGTCCCCGAGATAGCCACCTCTGCAGGCGGCCGGGCGCTGCGGACTATCATCATCTGGCAAAGCCCGCCCGCACGAACTACATCTGCGCCATGATAAATGCTCCGCTGCCAAACCTTCCGCTCCAGGATTTCATCGGCCGACACGAACGTCTGTTCGTGCTGACCGGCGCGGGCTGTAGCACCAATTCGGGCATTCCCGACTATCGCGACAGCCACGGCAATTGGAAGCGCACCCAGCCGGTGAATTTCCAGGCCTTCATGTCGGACGAGCATACGCGCCGGCGCTATTGGGCGCGCAGTCTGATCGGATGGCGGCGGTTCGGCCAGGCCAAGCCGAATGATGCGCATCATGCGCTGGCCCGGCTCGAGGCGAACGGCCGGTGCGGGATGCTGCTGACCCAGAACGTCGACCGGCTGCATCAGTCTGCCGGCCACCGGCAGGTGATCGACCTGCACGGCCGACTCGATCTGGTCCGCTGCATGGGCTGCGGCTGCAAGACGCCGCGCGATGAGTTTCAGCACGCGCTTGGTCGCGCGAATACGGCCTGGCTGAGGCTCGATGCCGCCGATGCACCTGATGGCGACGCCGATCTGGAGCACGAGGAGTTTTCGTCCTTCGAAGTGCCGGCCTGCGAAGCCTGCGGCGGCATCCTCAAGCCCGACGTCGTGTTCTTCGGCGAGAACGTCCCCCGCGATATTGTCGCCACCGCGCACGATCATCTGGCGCAGGCCGACGCCATGCTGATTGTCGGCTCCTCGCTGATGGTCTATTCCGGATTCCGCTTCGTGCAGGCTGCCGCGGAACGCAAAATTCCGATTGCAGCAGTCAATCTCGGCCGCACCCGCGCCGACGATCTCCTGACGCTGAAGGTCGAGGAGCGCTGCGAGTCGGCGCTTGCATTCCTGCTCTGATCGCGCAGGCGTCGAACACGTCTTGCCTATTGCATAGGTGCCAAGCAGAATAGTCAGGCGCGGCGTTGTCCTCGTCGTCCATGGCATGGAAATTGCTGCGCTTTCGACCTCAGTCTTGACGATCAGCGCGGAGAATTTGGAATGCTTGAGGGAGCCGAGGTGCGGCTTGCCGTCGATATCGGTGGCACATTCACCGATATCGTGCTGGACGTGGGCGAGGCGCGCAAGACGCGCAAGGTGCTGACGACGCCGCAGCGGCCCGAGCAGGCGGTGCTGGACGGCATGCGCCTCATCCTCGCTGACGCGCGCGCGCATATCAGCGACATCGACGTCTTCATTCACGGCACCACGCTCGCGACCAATGCCATCATCGAGCGGCGCGGCGCGAAAACCGCGCTGATTGCGACGGAGGGCTTTCGCGACGTGCTCGATATCGGCACCGAGAGCCGCTACGACCAATATGACCTCAGCATCGACAAGCCGAAGCCGCTGGCGCCGCGCAGTCTGCGCTTCACCGTCCCCGAGCGTATCGACGCGCACGGTGCCGTTCGGCTCCCGCTGGACGAGACTGCTGTGCGCGCACTCGCGCCGAAATTGCGCGAGCGAGGCGTCGAGAGCGTCGCGATCGCCTTCCTGCACTCCTACGCCAATCCCGAGCACGAACGCCGCGCTGCCGCGATCCTGGGCGAGGAGATGCCCGGCATCTCCGTGACCGTGTCGTCGGCCGTGTGTCCGGAAATTCGCGAGTATGAGCGCACCTCCACCGCGGTTGCGAACGCCTATGTGCAACCCCTTATCGACGGCTATCTGGCCCGCATGGCGGACGCCTTGCAGGTCGAGCAGTTCCGCGGCGCCATCTATCTCGTCACCTCCGGCGGGGGCGTCACCTCGATCGAGACGGCGCGGCGCTTTCCAGTGCGTCTCGTCGAGTCCGGTCCGGCTGGCGGAGCGATTTTCGCGGCGCAGATTGCGGCGCGTCTTGGCGAGACCAAGGTGCTGTCCTTCGACATGGGCGGCACCACCGCAAAGATCTGCCTCATCGAGAAGTATCAGCCTGAGACCTCGCGCGTGTTTGAGGTCGATCGCGCAGCGCGCTTCCTCAAAGGCTCCGGCCTGCCGGTGCGCATCCCCGTGATCGAGATGGTCGAGATCGGCGCCGGCGGCGGCTCGATTGCCCATGTCGACGCGATGAAGCGCGTCACCGTGGGTCCGGAAAGTGCGTCATCGGAGCCGGGGCCGGCCTGCTACGGCCGCGGTGGCCAGCGTCCGGCCGTGACCGATGCGGACGTTGCGCTCGGCTTGATCGATCCCGACGCCTTTGCGGCGGGTACTATCAAGCTCGACCCGGAGCTTTCCAAACAGGCGCTGCTGCGCGATGTCGGCGAGCCGCTCGGCCTGTCTGCGGAAACCGCCGCTTATGCCGTGCATGAGGTCGTCTGCGAGAACATGGCGAGCGCGGCGCGCGTGCATGCGGTCGAGCGCGGCGCCGTGGTCGGCCAGCACACGCTGATCGCGTTCGGTGGCGCTGCACCGTTGCATGCGGCGCGCGTCGCCGAGAAGATCGGCGTCTCCCGGGTGATCGTGCCCTCGAATGCCGGGGTCGGATCGGCCGTCGGATTCCTCGCGGCGCCCATCGCTTACGAGCTGGTGCGCAGTCGTCATGTCCGACTCGATGATTTCGACACCGAGGCGGTCTCCGATCTCTTGCAGGAGACGGCGACCGAAGCGCGTGCGCTGGTCGAACCCGGCGCCGCCGGTGCGCCCGTGCGGGAGCGGCGCGCCGCTTTCATGCGCTATGTCGGCCAGGGCCACGAGATCTCGGTCGAGCTGCCGAACCGGCGGCTGACGACCGCAGATCTCGCCGGCCTGCGCCAGAAATTCGAGGCGGATTATGCTGCGATGTTCGAGCGGCCGATCCCGGGGGCGGCGATCGAGGTGTTGAGCTGGTCGGTGCTCGCGACCACCGAGGCGCGCAATCCAGCCGCGGTCGCGGCCGTCGCGCTCAAGCCCGCCGGAAAGGCAGCCGGCAGCCGCAAGTTCTTCGATGGCCGCGCAGGCGAGGTGATCGAGATCCCGCTCTATCGCCGCGAAGACATGGCGCCCGGCGCGACCATTGCAGGCCCTGCCGTGATCGCGGAGGACGAGACCTCCACCTTCGTCTCGACCAGTTTTGACGCCCATATCGATGGTGCCGGGAGCATCGTCATGGAACGAAAGGCGGCCTGATCATGAACAAGGCAAGCGGCGCGAGCCTGATCGACCTCCAGATCATGTGGCACCGGCTGATCGCCGTGGTCGAGGAGCAGGCGCAGGTCCTGCTCCGTACCGCCTTCAGTCCAATCGTGCGCGAATGCGGCGACCTCTCTGCCGGCGTGTTTGACCTCAAGGGCCGCATGCTGGCGCAGGCGGTGACCGGCACGCCCGGCCACGTCAATTCGATGGCAGAATCTGTCAAGCACTTCATCGCCCACTTCCCGCTTCAGACGATGAAGGAAGGCGACGCCTACATCACCAACGATCCGTGGATGGGCACCGGCCATCTCAACGACTTCGTCGTCACCACGCCGTGCTTCAAGGATGGCAAGGTCGTCGCACTCTTCTCTTGCACCAGCCATCTCATGGACATCGGTGGCATCGGTTTCGGTCCCGATGCCACCGACGTGTTCATGGAGGGGCTCTACATCCCCATGCTGAAGCTGATCGATCAGGGCGTCGTCAACGAGACGCTGATGGCGATGATCCGCACCAACACGCGGCTGCCTATAGACACCGAGGGCGACACCTATTCGCTCGCGGGCTGCAACGACGTTGGCTGCGAGCGCCTGGTCGAGATGATGACGGAGTTCGGCATCGATACGCTCGACGAGCTCGGCGACTACATCTGCGAACGCTCGCGCGAGGCCGTGCTGGCCGAGGTCGCGAAACTTCCGAAAGGAAGCTGGCGCAACACCATGGTTGTCGACGGCTATGACGCGCCGGTCACGCTTGCCGCGACCTTGACGATTTCGGACAAAGGCATTCACGTCGATTTCGACGGCACCTCGGCCGCCTCCAAGTTCGGCATCAACGTGCCCTTGTCCTATACCACGGCCTACACGGTGTTCGGCCTCGGCTGCGTCGTTGCCTCGCAGATCCCGAACAACGCCGGCTCGCTCTCGCCGCTGACGGTGTCGGCGCCGGCGGGTGCGATCCTCAATGCGCCGAAGCCGGCGCCGGTGGCCTCGCGCCACATCATCGGCCAGATGTTGCCCGACGTCGTGTTCGGCTGCCTGCGCCAGATCATCCCCGAGCGCGTGCCGGCCGAAGGCACCTCGTGCCTGTGGAATCTCAACGTCCGCGGACAGACGCGAAGCGGCGCCGGCGGCAATTACGGGTTCTCGATGGCGGTGACCTCCAATGGCGGCACCGGTGCGCGCTTCGACAAGGACGGGCTGTCGGCCACCGCCTATCCCAGCGGTGTGCGCGGCACGCCGGTCGAGATCGCAGAGACGCAGACGCCTTTGATCTTCTGGCGCAAGGAGCTGCGTCCGGATTCCGGCGGAGCAGGGCGCACCCGCGGCGGGCTCGGTCAGATCATCGAGGTCGGCAGCGGCGTCGATGCCCCGTTCGACATTCTCGCCGCGTTCGACCGTATCGATCATCCGCCGCGCGGTCGTGATGGCGGCAAGGACGGCGAGGCCGGCTATGTCGGCCTGAAGTCTGGAAAGAAGCTGCGGGGCAAGGGCTTTCAGCAGGTGCCGCCCGAGGATCGACTGGTGGTGCTGACACCGGGCGGTGCCGGGATCGGCGCGCCCATCGAACGCGATCGAGCGGCCGTCAAGGACGATGTCGAGAGCGGCCTCGTGTCTGCCGACAACGCGGTTGCAGTTTACGGGTACACGCGGTGACGCGTCAGGCGTCGCGCGCGTAGCGAACGGAGGGGTGCAATGATCACGCGACGAAGCTTCACCGCGGGCGCAGCCACGCTGCTTGCGGCCGGCCACATCTCCACTCGCGCCCGGGCGGCGGGCGTGAGCTGGGACATGTCGACGGTCTGGCCTGACGGCAATTTCCACACCCAGAACGCTTTTGCCTTCGCCGAGGAGGTGAAGAAGCAGAGCGGCGGCACGGTCAACATCACGGTGAAGGCCGGCGGCCAGCTCGGCTTCAAGGGCCCCGAGCATCTGCGCGCCGTGCGCGATGGCCTGGTGCCACTCGCCGACGTCCTCAACATCCAGCAGGTCGGCGACGAGCCCTTCATGGGCGTCGAGAGCATCCCCTTCCTGTGCGGCTCGATGGACGAGCTGAAGGTGCTGCACAAATACGTGCGGCCCGAATACGAGAAGGTCGTCGCCCGCAACAACCAGAAGATCCTCTACATCGTGCCGTGGCCGACGCAATATCTGCATCTCAAGGTCAAGGTCGCCAACGTCGAGGGCCTGAAGAACATCAAGATCCGCGTCCCCGACAAGAACGCCGTCGACATGCTGAACGCGATCGGCATGGCCGCGGTCATGATTCCCTGGGGCGAGACCATCCCTGCGCTCGCTTCCGGCGCGGTGGCCGGCGTCTCGACGTCGTCGGTGTCGGGTGTCGACGGAAAATTCTGGGAGTTCCTGAAATACGTCTACCCAACCAACCACGTCTGGTCGTCGCAGATGCTCACCGTCAATCTCGATTCCTGGAAGGCGCTCAGCGCCGATCAGCAGCAGCTCATCGCCGGCATCGCCGGCAAGATGGAGCCGGGCTTCTGGGCCAACTCGCTCAAGGCCGATGTAGACAGCCTCAATCGTCTGAAGGAGGGCGGCATGGAGGTGGTGCCGGTCTCGGACGCGATGATGACCGACATTCGGGCCAAGACCGCGCCGCAGCTCGACGCGTTCCTCAAACGCGTGCCGGCAGCCGACAAGCCGGTGCGGGCTTATCTCGCCGAAATGAAGCGTGGCTGATGGTGAAGGCGTCGTGAGCGTCTCGCCCGAAGCTCCGCAGAGCCTCAATGCAGCGGCGCCGGCGCCGCTGCGCATCCTGCTCGACGGCATCGACCGCCTCGGCCGGCTCGACGGCTGGATCGGCGGCGGCTGTCTGTTGATGCTGGCACTGCTGATGCTGTGCGAGGTCGCAACGCGCTTCCTCTCGAACTTCTTTTCATTCTTCCCGCCGTCGATCTCGATCGCCTGGGAATACTCGTCCTATCTGATGGCGGCGTCCTTCACTTTTGGCGCCGCGATGACGCTGCGTGTCGGCGGTCATATCCGAGTCGTCCTGCTGCTCAAGAACGCGCCGGCCTCGGTGCAGCGCGTACTCGAGGTCCTGTCGGCGGCTGCCGGCTTCGCTTTCATGGCGTTCCTGACCTCAGCCATGGCGAAGTTTGCCTTCGGCGCCTATGTGCGCGGCCAGGTCTCGACCTCGAGCGATACGCCGCTATGGTTTCCACAAGCCGTCGTTACGTTCGGCATGCTGCTCTTGACGCTTCAGTTCCTGGCGCGCGCGATCCAGGCCGTGCTCGGCCTGCCGCTGGAGGATCACCGCATGAAGGCCTCGCCCGTCGAATGATCGCCCACGCGCCAGCCTCCGGACAGCGGATCCCATGACCATCGAAGTCGTTGCCCTTTTCGTGATCCTGTTCGCGTTGCTGGCCTGCGGCGTTTGGATCGGCCTGACGTTGGCGCTCACCGCGACGCTGCTGCTCGCGATGTTCCGCTCGATCCCGCTCGACAAGCTGCTGCCGCAATATGCCTGGAACATCCTGACCACGCAGGAGCTGCTGGCGCTGCCGCTGTTCATCCTGATGGGCGAGCTGTTGTTTCGTACCCGCTTGTCGCGTTCGCTGTTTCAGGGACTCGCGCCGTGGGCTGGGCTTTTGCCCGGTCGCCTGCTGCATGTGAACGTGATCGGCTGTACCATCTTCGCCGCGATCTCAGGCTCGTCGGCCGCGACTACGCAGGTGATCGGCCGCATGTCGCTCAACGAGCTGCTGCGCCGCGGCTATTCGCGCGACATCGCGATCGGCTCGCTCGCCGGCGCCGGCACGCTCGGCTTCCTGATCCCGCCGTCCAACATCATGATCATCTACGGCGTGCTCGGCGACGTCTCGATTTTGAAACTGTTCACCGCCGGCGTGCTGCCCGGCTTCTTGCTCGCCGCCGCCTTCATGGCCTGGGTGATGCTGCACACGAGCCTCAACCGCAGCATGGTGCCGGAGACGGAAGCAAAGCTTTCGCAGTTGCCCTGGAGCGAGCGCTTTGCGGCGCTGAAGGATCTTGCGCCGGCCCTGTTCCTCATCGTCTGTGTGCTCGGCTCCATGTATGGCGGTCTCGCGACCCCGTCGGAAGCTGCGGCTGTCGGCGTCCTCGGCGCCGCGCTTGTCGCATGGGCGCAAGGAGCGATGTCGCAGCAGGTGATGCGGGACGTGCTGATCGGCTCGGTGGTCACCTGCTCGATGATCGCGCTGATCGTGCTCGGCGCCTCGATCCTCGGCAACGCGGCTGCCTTCCTCGGAATCCCACAGGCGATTGCCGCCTTCGTGAAGGGCTTGGGCCTGTCGCCCTTCATGCTGATCGTGGTGCTGGTCGTCTTCTATCTCGTCCTCGGCTGCTTCCTCGACGGCTTCTCGATGATCGTGATGACGCTGCCGATCGTGCTGCCGATCGTGAAGGCGGCGGGCTTCGACGAGATCTGGTTCGGCGTCTTCCTGGTGCTGGCCGTCGAGATGGCGCAGATCACCCCGCCGGTCGGCTTCAACCTGTTCGTGATCCAGGGCCTGACCGAAGATGGTCTCGGCTACATCGCCCGCGTGACGATGCCCTATCTGATGATCATGATCGGCTTCGTGCTGCTGCTGACGCTGTGGCCCGGCATTGTCACGCTGCTGCCGCGGGTGCTCTACGGATAGATTCGCGCCGTCCCGGCAGCTGTCGGGACGGCATTTCGATGCCTCAGGCTTACGCCGCGGCCTTCTTCCGCGCGAGCTCGGCCTTGTACAGCTCGAACTCCTCCGCGATCGCGCGTGCGATCGAGGGCCGCTGGCGCAGGCCCTCGTAATAGGCCTTCAGGTTCGGCCATTTCGCGAGCTCGATCGGCGGCGTCGCCATGGTCCAGTTGATGACCGTGACGAGATAGGCGTCGGCGACACTGAAATGGTGGAGCAGGAATTCACGTCCCTTGAGATGATTGTCGAGATAGTCGAGCCGCGACAGGTTCTTCTCCAGCGCATAGGCCTTGGCCTCCTGCGGCGCCTTGCGGTCGAGCAACGGGACGAACAGGGCTTTGTGCAGCTCGGTGCCGACAAAGCAGAGCCATTGATGCAGCCGCGTGCGCTCGATACCGGCGGCGGCGCCGAGGCCGGATTGCGGAAAACGATCGGCGACATATTGCAGGATCGCGGCGTTCTCGGTCAGCACCACGCCCTCGTCCGTGCGCAGAGTCGGCACGAGGCCAATCGGGTTCACGGTGCGGAAGTCGGAGCCGTCGCTCAGCACTGTCTTGGTCGGCGGATCGACTTCGAGATAGTTCGCTTCAGCGCCAGCTTCGTACAGCGCGACGCGGGTCGCCATCGAGCAGGCGAGCGGCGAGAAATAGAGATCCATCTGTAGCCTCCTGGGGCAATTCGTTCTGGGGTGTCGCTCAACCTGGCCAGATTGATTTTTATACTGTCTTGCATAATATAAGGCCGGTCAAGGATTATCTTGCGAAATGGTACAAAAATCGAAGCCGCCAGTTTCTGCCAGTGGACCCAGGCGCCGCGGCCGGCCGCGTGCCTATGAGCCCGGCGTCGCGCTTGGCAGGGCGCTCGACCTGTTCCGCAAGCAGGGCTTTGCCGCAACCTCGCTGGACGATCTCAGCGAAGCCACCGGCATGAACCGGCCGAGCCTCTATGGGGCGTTCGGCGACAAGCGCGAGCTCTACATCAAGAGCTACCAGCGCTACCGGGAGGAAGCGCGCGCGTCGATGGCGGAGATCTTTCGTCAGGAAATGCCGGTGCGTCAGCGCCTCGAGCGCATCTTCGCCTCCGCGCTAAACATCTATCTTTCGGGCGACACTGGTCCGCGAGGCTGCTTCACGGTGGTGACTGCGGCATCCGAGGCAGTGAGTGATCCCGAGATCCGCGCCATGGTGCTCGACGGTCTCACTGAACTCGACAAGGCCTTTGCCAGTTGCTTCCGCCGCGCCAAGGAGAAGGGCGAACTGCCTGATAGCGCCGAGCCGGCGGTGCTGGCGCAGGTCGCATCCGCGACCGTGCACACGATCGCCATCCGCTCCCGCGCCCACGTTCCGCGCAAGGAGCTGGAGGCGATCGTAAGCGGCGCGATCGACGTGATGGTGGGGACTGGGGCCAAAAACTGAGCCGTCCGGTGCAGGCCGGGACGACATCGAGGGTGAGGCGCGGTCGTGCGTCTTGCCAAACCGGACGGAGCGCTAATACCCTCTCGCCCGATGCACCACGTTCTCCAGCACGCCGCCCGCTTCGAACCGCGCGATCTGCTCGGCGACGTAGGCCGAGATCGCATCCGCGTCAGTGTCGGCCGCATTGTGCGGCGTCAGCAGCACCTTGGGATGGGCCCAGAACCGGCTATCCGCTGGCTGCGGCTCCTGGACGAAAACGTCGAGCGAGGCGGCGCCCAGCGTGCCGTCATCGAGGCAGGCCAGGATGTCGGCTTCGTTCTGCAAGCCGCCGCGGCCGGCGTTGATCAGCACCGGCGCGCCGAGCGGGCTGCTGCGGTTGAGCTTTGTGAAGACGTCGCCGTTGAGGATGCCGTGCGTGTCAGGCGTCAGCGGCAGCAGGCAGACCAGGATGTCGGTCGCGCGCAGGAACGCGTCGATTCCGGCTGCGCCGTGGAAGCATTCCACGCCCTCGATCGCGCGCGGGCTGCGGCTCCAGCCGGTGACGCGGAAGCCGAGCCGGCGCACCACGTCGGCCGCATCACTGCCCAGCGTGCCGAGCCCCATGATGCCCACTGTGACCGCGCTTGCAGGCCATTGATAAATCGGCTCCCAGCGCTTCTCGCGCTGGCACTGGCGCAAATAGAGTTCCTGGCGATGGTGCATCAGCACATGTAGCACGACATATTCAGTCATGCGGTTGGTCAGGTCGGGCACTGCGACGCGCACCAGCGGCACATCGGGCAGGCTCCTGTCGGCCATCAGCGCGTCCACGCCGGCGCCCAGATTGAAGATCGCACGCAGATTGGGGAAGGCACCGAGATCGCCCGGCACCGGTTTCCACACGGCGGCATAGTGCACCTCGGCCGGATCGAGCCCCGCATCAGGCAGCAGCACCACGGGACGGCCGCCGCAGACCGTCTCGAACCGGGTCTTCCAGCGCTCCGGCAGCCAGTTCTGCTGCGTGCTGTTGATCAGGACGGCCAGTGTGCCCAGGGTCATTCGAAGTGCCTCGTCGAGTTCCGCTTGAGAAGGCCCTCCTTGGCACGATCTGCCGGATTTTTCTTGCAAATTTTTTCCGCAGCCCTGTCGGGGCGAGGCATATTGGCGCGTCTTTAGAACAGACGAGGGAAGTGTCGCCTATGCTTTATGCCATTCTTTGCTACCACGATGAGGACTTCGTCGGCTCCTGGAGCAAGGACCAGGACGAGGCCGTGATGAAGAAGCTCGCCGTGGTGCAGGAGAAGCTCACCAAGCAGGGCCGGCTCGGGCCGGTGGCGCGGCTGTTGCCGACCACCGCGGCGGCGACGCTGCGCAAGGAAGACCCGCCGCTGGTGCTCGACGGCCCCTATGCGGAAACCAAGGAGCAACTCCTCGGCTTCTACATCGTCGACTGCAAGAACCTCGACGACGCGCTCGATGTCGCCCGCGACCTCGGCGCTGCCAATCCCGGCGGCGCCTATGAGGTGCGCCCCGTCGGCGTGTTCAGGCCCGGAGGGATCTGACGTGAGCGAGGCCGACACCGGCTGGATCGAGACTGCGCTGACCTCGGCGCGCCCTCAGGCGGTCGGCGCCCTGCTGCGCTATTTCCGCGATCTCGACACCGCCGAAGAGGCCTTTCAGAACGCCTGCTTGCGCGCGCTGAAAACCTGGCCGCAGAATGGGCCGCCGCGCGATCCCGCAGCCTGGCTGATCATGGTCGGCCGCAACGTCGCGATCGACGAGGTCCGCCGCGCCCGCAAGCAGCAACCGCTGCCAGAGGACGACCAAGCGATCTCCGATCTCGACGACGCCGAGGGCGCGCTCGCGGAGCGGCTCGACGGCTCGCACTACCGCGACGATATTTTGCGCCTGATGTTCATCTGCTGCCATCCGCAGTTGCCGGCGACGCAGCAGATCGCGCTGGCGCTGCGCATCGTCTCCGGTCTCACCGTGAAGCAGATCGCGCGCGCCTTCCTGGTTTCGGAAGCCGCAATGGAGCAGCGCATCACCCGCGCCAAGGCAAAGGTCGCCGACGCCGGCGTACCCTTCGAAGCGCCCGGCGCGGTCGAGCGTTCCGAGCGGCTCGCCGGCGTCGCGGCAATGATCTACCTGATCTTCAACGAGGGCTATTCGGCGAGCGGCGAAACCGCGGAGCTCCGCAAGCCGCTGTGTGAAGAGGCGATCCGGCTGGCGCGGCTGCTGCTGCGGCTGTTCCAGAGCGAGCCGGAGATCATGGGCCTGACGGCGCTGATCCTGTTGCAACATGCGCGCAGCGCCGCCCGCTTTGCCCCGGACGGGTCGCTGATCCTGCTGGAGGACCAGGACCGTTCGCTGTGGAACGGCACCATGATCGCGGAGGGCCTTGCCCTGATCGACAAGGCGATGCGCCACCGCCACAGCGGGCCCTATCAGATCCAGGCCGCGATCGCCGCGCTGCATGCGCGGGCACCGACGCCAGAGGAGACCGACTGGACGCAGATCGACCTGCTCTACGGCGCGCTCGAAGTGCTGCAGCCCTCGCCGGTGGTGACGCTCAACCGGTCCGTCGCGGTCTCCAAGGTGCGCGGACCGCAGGCCGCGCTGGACCTGATCGAGCCGCTGGCGCCGAAGCTTGCCAACTACTTCCATTTCTACGGCGTGCGCGGTGCCTTCCTGATGCAGCTCGGCCGCAACGACGAGGCCCGCATCGCCTTCGACCGCGCCATCGCACTCGCCAACACCTCCGCGGAAGCCGCCCACATCCGCATGCATCTCGATCGCCTGATCCGGGACAGCCAGCCGAAGCCGAAGGAAAGCGCCAAGGCGAAATAGGGCGCAAACCGTCGCGGTCGTCATGCCCGGCTTGTCCCGGGCATCCCTGTCTTGCCATCGGCGTCGAAGAACGTGGATGGCCCGGCCATGACGTGGGGCGGGCAGCGTGCCAAAAATTTCGTTTCGATCTTGTCGGCCGGGGCCTCGCTCGTTCGTCCTATACCTGTACCCCGGGAGCCATTCCATGCTGAAAGCCATTGCCGTCATCGCAATCGTCCTCGCGGCCGGAATTGCGGCCGTGCTCGTCTTTGCCCTGACGAAACCCGACACATTCCGTGTCGAGCGCACTCTCACCGTGAAAGCGCCGGCCGACGCGATCTATCCGCAGGTGGCCGATTTCCACCGCTGGACCGCCTGGTCGCCCTACGAGAGCCGCGATCCCGCCATGAGGCGGACCTTCGGCGGAGCCGCGGAAGGCAAGGGCGCGACCTATGCCTGGGACGGGAACAACAATGTCGGCGCCGGCCACATGGAGATCCTCGAGGCGAACGCGCCTTTGAGGCTCCGCATCAAGCTTGATTTCGAGCGCCCGTTCGAAGGCCACAACAGCGCCGAGTTCACCTTTGTGCCGCAAGGTGATGCCACACTGATCACATGGGCGATGTATGGTCCGGCCCCGTTCCTGTCCAAGCTGATGCAGGTGTTCATCAACATGGACAGCATGATCGGCAAGGATTTCGAGGTCGGCCTCGTCAGCCTGAAGAAGCTCACGGAGAAACAATAAGTCTCACTGGAAGCGAAGAGGAGAGAAACGATGCTCAATCCCTATCTGTTCTATCAGGACACCTGCGAAGCTGCGTTCAACTATTACGTCAAGGTTCTCGGCGGCAAGATCGATGCGATGATGCGCGCCTCGGACGCGCCGCCGGAGGTGCCCGCCTCGCCCGGGCGCGAGAAGATGATCATGCATGCGCGGATGTCGCTGCCCGACGGCAGCATATTAATGGCCTCCGACGCGCCGCCCGAGCATTTTCAAAAGCCACAGGGCTTCTCGATCTCGCTCACGGTCAAGGACCCCGGGGATGGCGAGCGCAAGTTCAACGCGCTCGCCGACGGCGGCAGCGTCACCATGCCATACAGCAAGACGTTCTGGGCCAAGGGTTTTGGCATGTGCGTCGACAAGTTCGGCATTCCCTGGATGGTGAACTGCCCGGCGGAAGGAATGTGACAGGCGCGATCGCCCACATGATCGATTGAATGTGATCCCCTCTCTCCAAAGCCGCGGGAGAGGGGACACATACACATAATGGATCGTACGGAGCGCGGAGCCGCTCCGTCACGCGCGGATCGGCCGTTCCCTCTCATCGGATTGATCCGGTCACGTCCGCGCCCGCCGGCGACGCTTGCACGCAGCGAGGGCAGATCACGAGCTTCGTGCCGAGCTGCCTGTCATTCTCCGCTTCGATCTCGTCATGGACCGCCCACCACGCCTCGGAGTATGGCCGCAGGGTGCCGAGCACGCGTTCCCGCTCCCGATTGGGATCATTTGCCGCGGGGACGGGATTCGTTGCGTGCCGTTTCGCGATGTGAGGGCGGTTCGGGCGTCTGTTGGGGTCTTGGCCGAGGCCATCCCACGCGATCGGGCGACGCTCCTGCGCCGGTGCGACTGCGCATCCAAGCAGCGTTGTGCAGGAAGTGAGCAAGATGAAGCCATGTCGTATCATGCCGGACCCGAAGTTCGGTGCGCGATGCGCAAGATCCGCGCGGGAAAACTTGCATCGCGTCGGTCAAATGGAACTTAAGGCAAACCAGTTGGCCGGCATGGCCGAGGAATGAATTGACGATTCGCATCACTTTGCGCGAGCAGTGAGGCCGCTTCGTGAAACGATGCGGACTGCATCGCACAACAATTGACGCAATATTGGGCTGTGATCTGCACGCCAGAATCGCTATTTGTGAGTCATAAAATCTACAAACTGGGATGGACGTCACTTGGAAGGGGAGCGACCGATGGCGGCGGCGCTACAGATCAATTTTGCTCTTTGGGGGATGCTCATTTGCGTCAGCATGAAGCTGGTGCCGGTGATTCAGACTCTCTTTTGAAGCCGGCCAGCGCGTGATGGCGAACGACCCCGGTGCGCACATAGCGTGCGAGCACAGGGAACCGGCCGTATGGCCTCGGACCAGCCGAGCCAAGGGCCGTTAGAGCGGCGGCTGCCAAATTCGTCAGCGGCAGCGCGGATAGATCGCGGCGAGATCACGCCCCTTGAGCAAGAGCAACCGCGAAGTGAGGCCGCCACGGCGGCTGATCCAGTCGCGCACCGGGCCGGGATAGGCGGCAAGCACCGCGACCGATGCCTCCGGCTCGGCATAGATGTGCCCCCGCCGGTCGACCGAACGCGCGGCATGGAAGCCGAGCACCGCGCGCTTGGTGACACAGATGCGCTCGCCTGGCACGATGCTCAGCACCAGGGTGCAGGCGGACAGGCAAGGACCGTCGATCACCACGCGCTCGCCGCTCTCGCGCACCTGCTCGAACAGGTCGAGGAACGGCCCGACCTGTCCGCCCGGCGATTGGATGATGCGGATCTCCGCGGCCGCGGGCGCAGAGGCGAGCAGAGCTGTCGCGAGCAGCCAGGTTTTGAAAGTGACGCGTCGCATGGCACTCTCCGAACTCTCGACATCATAGGGTGGCAAAGCCACCGGGTCGCGCGAATGCGCGCCCGATGACAGGCTCCGCGTGCCAGCATTGGCACCGCTAGTCCGGAACGAGGGTGGGCACGGCGCGTACGCCTTTGCCCACCTTACATATCCTGTGCCTACCCGTTGCGCCGCTGGCCGCGCAGTGTCGGCAGGCCGATACCCGCCGCATCGAAGCCGCCATCAACGGCTAAAATTTGGCCGGTGATGTAGCTCGCATTTGCCGAGCACAGGAAGTAGATCGCGTCCGCGAGCTCCTGTTCCAGGCCGTAACGATTGAGCGGAATGGCGTCGTGATAGTCGGCGCGGATCTCCTTGGTGTGCACCTGCTTCGCCATTGCGGTGTCGACAGGCCCCGGAGCGACCGCGTTGACGCGGATATTGAAGGAGGCGAGCTCGACCGCGAGCTGCTTGGTGAGGTGCGCCAGCCCCGCCTTGCTGGTGCCGTAGGCCGAGCGCAGCGTTGAGGCGCGCACCGCCGAGATCGAGGTGATGTTGACGATGGCGCCGCCAATGCCGTCGCGCATCAAGGGCACCGCCGCCTTCGTGCAGAGGAACGGGCCGGTGAGGTTGACTTCGAGCACGCGGCGCCAGTCAGCCTCCGACGTCTCCATCAGCGGCGCGAACACCGCGATGCCGGCATTGTTGACGAGCGCATCCAGCCGGCCGAATTGCCGTTCGAGCGCGGCCATTGCAGTGCCGACCGCAGCTTTGTCTGAGACATCGCAGGTCAGCGCCAGCGTCGCCTCGCTCTGGCCGATCTCGGCGACCGCGCGGCCGAGCAGTTCGCTCTCGACGTCGAGCAGCGCCACGCGCCAGCCCTCGGCGAGGAACTTCTTCGCGGTCGCAAGCCCGATGCCGCGCGCGGCTCCGGTGACGAGGGCGACTTTTTGTGGGGCTTGCGGCATTGGCCGATCTGTCTTTCTGTCGGAAACGTAAGCCGCACGGCGGCCCATGCCTTTTACTTTGCTTTCGTTCCGACAAGAAGGGCAACCGACAGTCAATCCCCGTCACCTCGCGGTTGCCGGGGGGGGGGACGGGGGATCACTTGGTGCCGCCGATGCCGCGCCTGGCCTCGGTTCACCGGCATCAGGTCTTGTCAAGTTTCCCCGCGTGGCGGATCGAGGCTTCGCAAGGTCGAGTTCTTCACGTCGGAAACTGGGGCTCGGCCGCATCGACAGCCGTTTTCGCCGAAGCCGCGGCGACTGGCTTCCAGAGCGACCAAATTATCTCCAGCTCGGTGTCGGCTCGAGGAGATCGCATTCGTCTTACTTGGGAGCAGGGGCCGGACCGGCCCCCTTCCATGCATATCACGGAGCACGTCGATGCGTTTCATGGTGATCGTCAAGGCAAACCAGGATACCGAGGCCGGCAAGATGCCGAGCACGGAGATGCTGGCGGCCATGGGCAGGTTCAACGAGGAGATGGCCAAGGCCGGCGTGATCGAGGCCGGCGAGGGCCTGCATCCGACGGTGAAGGGCGCCCGGGTCAGATATTCAGCGCGGTCGGAGGCGAGCGTCACCCGCGGTCCGTTCGATCTCTCCCCCGATCTGATCGCCGGCTTCTGGCTGATCAAGACTGCATCGCTCGACGAGGCTATCGCCTGGATGAAGCGTGCGCCGTTCGACTCCGGCTCCGAGATCGAGATCCGCCAAGTGTTTTCGGCCGACGATTTTGGCGAAGCCTTCACCCCCGAACTGCGCGAGCAGGAAGAGCGCACGCGCGCCCATGCGGCGAAAAAATAGCTCTCCGCCGCCGTCATTCCGGGGCGCGGATAGCGCGGTCCGGAATCCGTTGCGCGGCAGCAATGGTGGATGAATGGATTCCGGGCTCGTGACTTCGTCGCGCCGCGGAAATGATAGCGAATAACGAGGAACTCTCATGCGATTTATGATGCTCATGATCCCGCTCGGTTACGAGAGCGCTCCGCCGGACGTGCAGCTCGATCCAGAACGCGTTGCTGCGATGATGCGCTACAACGAGGCGCTGAAGGATGCCGGCGTGCTGATCACGCTCGACGGCCTGCATCCGCCCTCGATGGGCGCACGGGTCTCGTTTGCGACCGGCGTGCCTGTCGTGACCGACGGGCCTTTCACTGAGGCCAAGGAGGTCCTGGGTGGTTACTGGATGATCGAGGTCGCCTCGCGCGAGGAAGCGATCGCATGGGCCAAGAAGTGTCCGGCCTCGCCGAACGAAATCATCGAGATCCGGCAGGTGCAGGAGATGAGCGACTTTCCCCCCGACGTGCAGCACGCCGCCGCCGGATTCGACGACCTGAAGAAGTAGCCACAGCGGGTCGCGATGAATCGCGGCTAGCGTCAATCGATCAACAAGGAGAGAACCGATGAGCACCGAACAGAAATTTCTCGCTGTCTATCTCGGCAGCATGACGGGTACGAAAATGGCGGCCTGGCGCGCGCTGCCCGAGGCCGAACGGAAAGCAAGGGAGCAGGAGGGCATGGCCGCCTGGCACGGCTGGGTCGAGAAGCACCAAGCCGTCATCGTCGAGATGGGCGGCCCGCTTGGCAAGACCCGCAGGATCGACGCGAGCGGCATCACCGAGGTCAGCAATGCCCTGACCGGCTTCACGGTCGTGCGGGCTGCCTCGCAAGAGGAAGCTGCCAGGCTGTTCGAGAACCATCCGCATTTTGCGATCTTCCCGGGCGAGGCGATCGAAGTCATGCCCGTGCTGCCCATTCCGCAGATGTAGCTTTCGGCCGAACTTCCTTCCTGGGCCCGATACTGACGCATCGGACCGGCCTGGACGTGCGAAATACGGGTTAATGATGCCTCATCGCCGCTAGTGACCTTCACGCCCGGCTCATGTAAAAGTCGTTCACATGAGCTGGCGCAAGGAGCAACGCCGCGCCGAGCGCGGCTATCACCACGGCAATCTGAAGGAGGCCCTGTTGCAGGCCGCTCTCGGGCTGATTGCCGAGAAGGGCGCGGCCGGCTTCACCTTTGCCGATGCTGCGCGCATGGCCGGGGTCAGCGCGGCGGCGCCCTATCGGCATTTTCGTGACCGCGACGAGCTGTTGTCCTCGATCGCCCAGCGCGGCTTCGAGCAGTTCGAGGCGCGCCTGACTTCGGCCTGGGACGATGGGCGTCCCGACACGGTCACCGCGTTCGAGCGCGTCGGCAAGGCCTACCTTGCCTTCGCCCGCGATGAGCCCGCTTTCTATAACGCGATGTTCGAGTCCGGCCTGCCGGTCGATGCCAATCCGGCGCTACAGGCCGCCAGCGAGCGCGCCTTCAACATCATTCGCGCCGCCGCGGAGCGGCTCGCGGCATTGGCGCCTCCTGGCACGCCGCGGCCGCCGGCGATGATGATGGCGCTGCACATCTGGTCGATGGCGCATGGCGTGGCCTCCTTGTTTTCCCGCGGCGATGCCGCGCGACGAAAACTGCCGATGTCGCCGGATGAACTGCTCGAAGCCGAGGTGCTGATCTATCTGCGCGGTCTCGGCTTCCCAACCGATCGCCGCCCGCAGAAGAAGAGCGCCGAGCCGCCGCCGGTGCCACCGGAGGCGTCCTCCGGTTCAGGCGTGCCGCCCGGCGGCCCCTGGGGCAAGCCGAAATAAAATTGCGCAAATAATTCGGCGCCCCTGTCTGGCGGCTGGCTTGACAAAATCGCGGGATGGTCTAGCTATGTAAATGTTATTTACATTCACAACGGCGCTGATGCCGTCATGGAGATGGAAATGGCCTACACCGCTGATGTCAATCGATGGCGCGGCCCCTCGGACCAATACCAACAGTACCAGCGTCCTCACATGCTGGAGACGCCCTGGCATCCCGGCTGGATCGCCGTGACCATTCTCGGCTTCATCATCTGGTGGCCGATCGGACTTGCCCTTCTCTTTTTCACACTCGGGAGCAGAAGAATGTCGTGCTGGAGCCACCAGGATCGCTGGCAGAACAAGATGGAGAAGATGCAGTACAGGATGGACCGCATGCGCGATCGCATGGAGCGCCGTGGCTTCGGCTTTGGCTTCGGCCCGCCGTCATCCGGCAACCGCGCCTTCGACGAATATCGCGCCGAGACGCTGCAGCGGCTCGAGGAAGAGCAGCGCGAGTTCAAGGATTTTCTGACCCGGCTGCGTCACGCCAAGGACAAGGAAGAGTTCGACCAGTTCATGGCGCAGCACAAGACGCGTCCGACCCCGCCGCCGACAGACCAGCAGCAGGGTTGACACCTCTCAAAGCCTTCAGGCGCATGCCCCCAAAGTCCTGATGGCCCCGAGCCGCCCGCCTGCGCAACCCGCAGGCGGGCGGTTTGGTTTTCAGGGAAGCGCGGCGGTCAGCCGCAACGTTCAGGTCGTGGTCGCGAGCTGCGCGCGGACCGACGCCAGGAAGTGTTCGTAGGCGTGGTCCACGATTTCGTTGAGCGATCGTGTTCGCGCGAACATCGCCTTGGCCTCGGCGAGAAACTCGTCCCGGCTCGGGATCTTCGGCAGATGCAGATGCGTCAGCGCATCGACGCCTTCGTGCGCGCGGTTGAGGATGTCGTGCAGCGTCGGCAGTTGCAGCTGGGCGAGGTCGGCCCGGCGCCGCGCCGACGAGATCGCATGCGCCAAGGTCTGCGCATCGAAACGTCCGGCAAGTTCGCGGGCCGCCCGATTGATGACCCGCGAGCCGAGCGGTTGCTCGTTGCGCAGCACCTGTTCGGGCGGCGCCTTCATGTTCCAGACGACGCCGACCCACGACAAGACCTTCAGGACGTAATAGGTCACGTCGATCTCCCACCAGCGAAAGCCTTGTCGCACGCTGCTCTGGTAGGCGTGGTGATTGTTGTGCCAGCCCTCGCCCAGGGTGAACAACGCCAGCAGCCAATTGTTGCGGGAATCATCACCCGTCACGTACCGCTTGCGTCCATGCACATGGGCGAGGGAATTGATGCAGAAGGTCGCGTGATAGACCAGCACCGTGCTCCAGAGGAAGCCGACGACCAGACCTGACCAGCCCGCCACCAGGAAGCAGAGCGCTGCAAGCACAAAGGCCGGCAGCAGCTCGAGCCGATGCAGCCACATCAGCTCCGGATAAGCGGCGAAATCGGCGATCTTGACGAGGTCGGTGGCGTCGTGCTGCCGGGAAAAAATCCAGCCGAGATGGCTGTAGAGGAAGCCGCGGTGACGCGGCGAGTGCACGTCGGTTTCCGTATCGGAATGCAGGTGATGGTGCCGATGCTTGGCCGCCCACCACAGGACGCTCTTCTGCGCGCTGCTCTGCGCGAGGCAGGCCAGGATAAACTGAAACACTCGGCCGGTCGCAAACGCCCGATGTGAGAAGTAGCGGTGGTAGCCGGCTCCGATCGCAAACATCCGCACGCAATACAGTAAGACGCAGATCACGAGTGCCTGCCAATCGATGCCTGACCAGATCGCTGCAACGCAGCCGAGATGGACCAGCAGAAACGGCAGGGCGGAGGGATACATGATGTCGTCATGCTGGTCGTCGGCGGCGGTGTTGGGCGACATGTTTTCAGAGTGACCTTGAACGAAGATGATGCGTTTCGCTCCGGCGGCGCCAAAGTCGGCCGCCTGTGAAAAACCCCGCTGATGGCGTGCCACCGCGGGGTCGCGAACGAGATGCTTTGCTGGTACATTCGGCCAAAGCAGTCGGCCGAAGCTCGACGAACATATGGTCCTGAATGCCTGCTATGCAAGCACGTAGTCTCACGGAAACGGCACCGAGCGCACGCCAGGTCGAGCGCAGCGGCCGATCGCCGAGGATTTCGACCGTGCCACCGGCATGATGATCGGCGCCAATGTGGCGATCGGCGGAGGTCACAAGCCTTTCAGAACATCAGCATCGGCACGGCGTCAGGCGGCCCGCCGGTGGCTCTCGCCGCCACGATGTGGCGTGACCGGCTCCGAACTGGTCTGGCCTGGCGCGTCCAGCACCGCGACGTGATGCCGATACACCATTTCCCAGCCCTTCCATCCCGTGAACAGGAGGATACCGACGACGATGAGCGACAGCACCACGCCCCACGGCTTGACCGCAGCTTCAGTGCCTTGCGCGTAGCGGAGATAGAAGTTCACCAGCGCCAGCACGACCGCCGCGAGATTGCCGACCATGTGGTACCAGGCATCATTCAGGCGGCGGATCCGGGGCTCGCTGAAGAAGTCCGTAAAGCCGGCCGCAGCAGCAACGAGCGCCATGACGATGCCGGCTCCGATCAGCCAGATCGCGGCGCGCGCCCAGAAAGTATCGCCGGTTCCGATGAATGCCAGATCGGCGATGGGCGCGCCGACCAGGAACGCGACGGGGAATGGAATCAGCATGGGGTGCAGAGGGTGGTCGCCGACTGCGGCGGTCGTTTTGGGGTTGATGCTCATGGAAAACCTCGCAAAAATGAATTTCTGGGACAACTTTTCCGGGCGAGAGCTGGTTCCTGCAGGCACGGGACGGAGGAGGCGGAACTCCCCTGTCCCGACGCCGCGGACCCTGCCTGCCTCCATCCCCCTGCGTTGCCTGCCTTTCCCGTAGCCAAACTCGCTGGCGGTAACCCGGCATTAACCAACGCCGGGCTCTGGTAATTGCGGACAGTCGCGCCCGAAGCCGTGTCGAAGCCCATAGTTTTGACATCTTGGCGGGGAATGCAGGCGACCGGCTTTGGAAGAGCCTTTGGACGAGCCCTGCACCCCAAAAAGACAAGGCTTTGAGCGGGCTTGCCAGCCGCGCCGGTTCTAGCGCGGCTGTTGGGGAACACCGGCAGCCATTTGCTGGCCGAAGGACGTCAGGTAACGATCGCCTTGAGAGGATACTGCTTATGAATCCGGCCGACGTGGCTCAGTCAGCCCTTCCGGTTGCTGCCTCCGCCGACGTGTCGCTGATTGCGCTGTTCTGGCAGGCTCACTGGATCGTGAAGGCGGTGATGCTGGGACTTCTGTCCTGTTCGGTCTGGGTCTGGGCGATCGCCATCGACAAGATCTTTCTTTACGCGCGCACGCGGCGCTCGATGGACCGATTTGAGCAGGCCTTCTGGTCCGGCGAATCGATCGAGGAGCTCTATCGCACGCTCTCGGCCAAGCCGACCCATTCCATGGCGGCCTGTTTCGTCGCGGCGATGCGCGAATGGAAGCGTTCCTTCGAGAGCCATGCCCGCTCGGTCGCGGGCCTCCAGATGCGCATCGACAAGGTGATGAACGTGTCGATCGCGCGCGAGGTCGAGCGGCTGGAACGCCGGCTCTTGGTGCTCGCGACGGTCGGCTCCGCCGGCCCCTTCGTCGGCCTGTTCGGCACGGTCTGGGGCATCATGTCGAGCTTCCAGTCGATCGCGGCGTCGAAAAATACCTCTCTGGCGGTGGTGGCTCCCGGTATTGCCGAGGCGCTGTTTGCGACCGCCGTCGGCCTTATCGCCGCCATTCCTGCCACTATTTTCTACAATAAGTTCACCTCCGAGGTGAACCGGCAGGCCCAGCGGCTCGAGGGCTTCGCGGATGAATTTTCCGCCATCCTGTCGCGTCAGATCGACGAGCGGGGCTGACCGACGGCATGTATAGTGTGAAGGGCAAATTGGGCACCAGACCATGGGCATGAACGTCGCGAGTTCGTCCGGAGGCGGCGGGCGCCGCAGCCGGCGCAAGCCGGTCATGGCCGAGATCAACGTCACTCCCATGGTCGACGTCATGCTGGTGCTGCTCATCATCTTCATGGTGTCGGCACCACTGCTCACCGTCGGCGTGCCGCTCGATCTGCCGCAGACCCAGGCGAAAAGCCTCGAGCAGAACGACCAGAAGCCGATCCAGATGTCAGTCGACATCAAGGGCAAGGTGTTCATCAACGACGCCGAGATCGCGATCAACGAGCTGGTGCCGAAGCTCAAGGCGATCACGGACGCCCGCGGAGGGCTCGAGGAACGCATCTATCTGCGCGCCGACAAGAAGGCCGATTACGGAACGGTTGCCAGGGTGATGGGCCTGTTATCCGGCGCGGGCTTCAAGAAGCTGGCGCTCGTCACGGAAGCGGATCAGGGGTAGGCCGTGAAGGTGAAGGTCGACAAGACACTCGTTGCGTCGATTGCTCTCCACGTCCTTGTGCTGGGATGGGGGCTCGTCACCTTTAGCAGCAAGGCCTATGTGGCGCCGGAAGAGTCGCTTCCGATCGACATCATCTCCTCGGATCAGCTCGCGAAGATGATGGCAGGGCAGAAGACCGGCGACAAGGACAAGCCGAAGCCGAAGGTGGAGAAGATCGCGGAGCCCAAGCCCGAGGAAGACGCTGTCGGCAAGGTCACCGAGAAGAAAGAGCTGATCAAGACCAACTCGACGCCCGAGCCGCCGCCAAAACCCGTCGAGAAGCCGGTCGAAAAGAAGCCCGAGCCGCCGAAGCCCGTTGCCGAGGCAAAGCCGAAGGAAGAGCCGAAGCCGCAGGAAAAGAAGCCTGATCCGGCCAAGGAAGATCCGATCGCCGAGCTCCAGAAGAAGCTGGAGACCAAGAAGCCGCCGCCAAAGCCGGTTGAGCAAAAGGTCGCGGCGGTGCAGCCGCAGCAGCAGCCGAAGCCCAAGGAGCGCACCTTCGATCCCGCCCAGATCCAGCGCGACCTCGACAAGCGCGCTGCCACCCGGCACGAGCTCGCCGGCTCGACGTTGAACGCGTCGGCCTCGCTAGGAGCGGCGACGGGGACGGCCGCCAACAACGTCGCGACCTGGCGTGGTGCATTCCAAGGCGCAGTCAAGCGCTGCTTCACGCCGACCTATAACGGGCAGGATGCCGAGCAGTATGAGGCCGACATCGACATTCCCATGAAGATCGATGGATCGCTCGCCTCCGAGCCGATCGTCGTCGCGGTGAGGGGACCGTCGCGGTCGATCGCCCAGGCGGTGGCGGAGAGCGCCAAGCGCGCCATCGTGCAGTGTCAGGTCTACTCGTTCATGCCGAAGCAGCAGTACGAGAGCTGGAAGCTCATTCCCATGACTTTCGGCCTGAAAGATATGTTGTGACATCCGAACAAAAGAATTTTGCAATGAATGACGTCCGATCGATGAACCGCCGCCGCTTCATGACCCTGACCGGATCGACGCTCGCGATGCTCGGGGGCGGCCGGGCCTGCGCGCAGGGCCAGGAGCCCCGCCTTCGCATCGATCCCACGGCGTTCCAGCCGATCCCGATCGCGATCACCAACTTCGTGCCGGGCTCGCCCGCCGACGGCGACGTCGGCAACGGCGTCACGCAGGTGATCACCAACAACCTGAAGCGCTCGGGGCTGTTCGCGCCGATCGACCAGGCCGCCTTCATCGAGCGCATCAGCAACATCGACGTCGCGCCGCAATTCCAGAACTGGAAGACCATCAACGCGCAGGCCCTCGTCACCGGCCGCATGACGCGGCAGCCCGACGGAAGGCTCAAGGCCGAATTCCGCCTGTGGGACGTCGTCTCCGGCCAACAGCTCGCCGGCCAGCAATATTTCACCTCGCCGGAATATTGGCGCCGCATCGCCCACATCATCTCCGATCAGATCTACGAGCGGATGACTGGCGAGAAGGGCTATTTCGACAGCCGCGTGGTGTTCGTGGACGAAACCGGGCCGAAGGAGCGCCGCGTCAAGCGACTTGCGATGATGGATCAGGACGGCGCCAATGTCCGCTACCTGACCCGCGGCTCCGACCTCGTGCTGACGCCGCGGTTCTCGCCCAACTCGCAAGAGATCACCTACATGGAGTTCGGCCAGGGCGATCCGAAGGTCTATCTCTTCAACATCGAGACCGGCCAGCGCGAGATCGTCGGCAATTTCCCCGGCATGACCTTTGCGCCGCGCTTCTCGCCGGACGGCCAGCGCGTCATCATGAGCCTGCAGCAGGGCGGCAATTCCAACCTGTTCGTGATGGATCTGCGCTCGCGCTCGACCACGCGCCTCACCGACACGCCGGCGATCGACACTTCTCCTTCTTATTCTCCAGATGGCAGCCGGATCTGCTTCGAATCCGATCGCGGCGGCAGGTCGCAGATCTATGTGATGG
Source organism: Bradyrhizobium sp. 159 (assembly GCF_023073795.1). Classification (NCBI taxonomy): domain Bacteria; kingdom Pseudomonadati; phylum Pseudomonadota; class Alphaproteobacteria; order Hyphomicrobiales; family Nitrobacteraceae; genus Bradyrhizobium; species Bradyrhizobium sp. 159. The sequence continues at coordinate 52,951 of NZ_JADPKE010000031.1, forward strand.
CGGCGGGCGGTGGGCAGGCGCAGCGCATCTCCTTCTCCAAGGACGACACCAACGCCAGCTATTCGACACCCGTGTGGTCGCCGAAGGGCGATTACATCGCCTTCACCAGGCAAGGCGGCGGGCAGTTCGCGATTGGCGTCATGAAGCCGGACGGCTCCGGCGAGCGGCTGCTCACCTCCGGCTTCCACAACGAAGGCCCGACCTTCTCGCCGAACGGCCGCGTGCTGATGTTCTTTCGCGACCCCGGCGGCAACAGCGGACCGTCGCTGTACAGCGTCGACATTTCGGGGCGCAACGAGCTGAAGGTGCCGACGCCAGGCTTCGCCTCAGACCCGGCGTGGTCGCCGCTATTGTCTTCGACGGCGGGCCAATAAAGAGTTACGCGGTCAGACGCGCAACGTTGTCGAAAATGCGGGCAGATTTTTTCGGCTTCGCTGAGGAAAGCAAGCTTTCCTTCACCTTGCGCTCGGCAAGGCTTGCCTAGTAGCTTGAAATATCAGCAGAAATAGGTTCGCCATTGCCGAAAAACAACTCCACTTTAACGATGTTCCCTCAGAAAGGCTTCATCTGGGTTGAGTAAAACTACGCGCCAAACAGGACGCGCGTACAGATACAAATGCAGTTCGCAAGCCAGAGCGGAGAACCTGAGGAGCAGGCCTCGCCGACGATTTCGGCGGCGCTGACCGATTCGCTGTTCGAGGCTCCTGGCACGGTGCTTACCGGCATCATCTTCTCGGCGTTCGCGGCATCCTTGACGGCGCTGAAGACGGGACAGACGCTGATTTGGGGATTTGTTCCTCTTCTCATTCTCGCAGGAGCTATACGGGCCTTCGATTTGAGCCGGTACCAGGCCCGAAAATCGGTCCTGAGCGCGGAACAAGCGGCAAATCTGCAAATGCGCTACCAAGTCGGAGCGCTCATCCAGGCCGTCGTGATTGGTCTATGGTGCTCCACGACCCTGCTGAGCAATGACGACGCCATCGCTCACATGATTGCCCTCTCGGTCACCACCGGAATCGTGGCCGGAGGAGCGGGGAGAGCTTACGGACGGCAGTCGATATTTCGTCTGCAAGCCACCTTGATATTCGGCCCGGCTGTGGTCGCGCTGGCGCTGCGCGGCACGCCCTATTACGTGGCAATGTCCGTCGTGTGCGCCGCGTTCCTGCTCTCGGTCATGCGGCTCTCCGGCAATCTGCACAAGATATTTCTGCGCGCGGTTATCGCACGCGAGCGCGAGGCTGCGCTCGCCGGCCAGTTCGACACGGCCCTCAACAACATGCCGCACGGACTCTGCATGTTTCGCATCGACGGCCAACTCGCGGTGATGAACCACCGCTTTGGCGCGATGATGGACCTGCCCGACAATCTCGCCCAGAACGGCACGAGCGTGCGCGGCGTCGTCGCCGCATGCGTCGAAGCGGGATCGATATCGGCCGCGAGCGGCGACCTGATTATTGCCGACATCGAAACCGCGCAGGCGAAGGAAATCATCACCACCGACCCCGATCCGCGAAGGAACCGTTCGCTGTCATGGACCGTCCAGCCGATGGCTGATGGCGGCGCGGTGGTACTGCTCGAGGACATCACCGAGCGGCGCAACGCCGAGGCCAGGATCAGCCATCTGGCTCGCTACGATGACCTCACAGCGCTGCCGAACCGTGTCAATTTTCGCGACGAGATCGAGCGGTTGCTCGCCGTCGCGCGGAATTCAGCGCGTCTATCCGCTCTGCTGTTCGTTGATCTTGACCAGTTCAAGCAAGTCAACGATACGCTGGGCCATCCCTGCGGTGACCAGCTCCTGTGCGCGGTGGCCAACCGTCTGCGCGAGATGCTGCGCCCCGAGGATTTCGTCGCCCGTTTCGGCGGCGACGAGTTCGTCGTGTTCCAGCAGAACCTCTCCTCGCCCGAGGACGCAGCTGCGCTGGCCCGCCGTATCGTCGAGCGGCTGAGCGAGCGCTATCGCATCGACAACCATCTGGTCGAGATCGGCGCCAGCGTCGGCATCGCACTGACCTCGCCGGATGGCACCAGCGCCGATACGCTGCTCAAGAACGCCGATATGGCGCTGTACCGCGCCAAGGCCGACGGCCGCGGCACCTTCTGCTTCTTCCGCGACGAGATGGCGGCGACCGTCGAGGCCCGCCGCATCCTCGAGCTCGACCTGCGCAAGGCGCTCGCTCACGAGGAGTTCGAGCTGTTCTATCAGCCGCTGGTCAATCTGAAATCCGGCAAGATCACCACCTGCGAGGCGCTGCTGCGCTGGAATCATCCGGTGCGCGGCACGGTCTCGCCGGTCGACATCATCCCGGTTGCCGAAGACATGGGCCTGATCGTCGATCTCGGCCGCTGGATCCTGCGCCGCGCCTGCATGGAATGCGCGAAGTGGCCGGAGGGCGTCAGCGTCGCCGTCAACTTCTCGCCGCAGCAATTCCACCAGCGGGACGTGCTGAGCGAAATCCGCTACGCGCTCGAAGTGTCGGGCCTGCCGGCGCATCGGCTGGAGATCGAGATCACCGAGTCCTCGCTGCTGCGCAACACCCAGCTCACGCACGACATCCTGTCGCAACTGCATGCGCTCGGCGTGCGCATCTCGCTCGACGATTTCGGTACCGGCTACTCCAGCCTCAGCTATCTGCACAATTTCCCGATGCAGAAGGTGAAGATCGACCGCTCCTTCCTGGAGGGCATCGACGCCGACCGGCCGCTGACGCTTTTGCGCGGCGTGGCAAGACTGTCGGCGGACCTTGGCATGTCCGTCGTGGTCGAGGGAATCGAGACCAACGAGCAGCTCGAACTGATCAGTGCCGACGGTACGGTGACCGAGGGACAGGGTTATCTGTTCAGCCGGCCGGTACCGGCGGTGCGGGTGCGCCAATTGCTCAATGCCTCGCACGGCATTCGCGGCGGCAAGGATCAGGTGGTCGCCGTATCGCGATCGATCGCCTGACTTCCAGTTCTCAATATCCCTTCGTTTCCGCTCGTTCAGCATCACCGTAGTCGTACGGGGTTAACCGTAACCGATTCAAGTCTTTGCAATTCCGTTAATGAACCATTAATCTCTACCTACTCGCAGAGGTTGTTCGGAGCGTAGAGATTGCAGATGAAGTCCGGGGCCGAACCGCAGACGGCGCTCCTTCCGCGCGGAGCCGCGCTGTTCGATCGCATCGACTATCGCCTCCTCGAAACGCCGGAGGACAATGAAACCCTGTATCGGATGCGCTACCGCGCCTATCTGCAAGCAGGACTGATCCCACCGTCCGAGTCCCAGCGAGTAACTGACCGTTTTGATAGCGCGCCCAACGTTTGGAATTTCGGCGTCTACGTCGCAGACGAGCTTTGCGCTGCCGTGCGCATCCACGTTCTGACCTCCGAATGGCGGATGTCCTACACCACGGAGGTGTTCGGCGACGTCCTGCATCCTCGCCTGGACCGGGGCGAGGTTTTTGTCGATCCGTGTCGATTTGTTGCCGATCCCGAAATGCAGCAGCGGTTCCCTGAACTGCCCTATCTGACGGTGCGGCTGCCTTTCGTAGCTTGCGAGCATTTCAATGCCGATGTCGGACTTTCGATGGTGCGGACCGATCATCAGGCGTTCTACCGCCGCGTGTTCCTGTCCGAGACTCTCACTGAGCCGCGTTCATTTCCGGGCTGGCCGACGAAGAAAGCCGTCCTGATGGCCTCGAATTATCCCAAGGTCCGGGAAAAGATCCTGACGCGTTTCCCGATCATGCGCTCGAGCGCGTTTGAGCGGCGGATGCTATTTGAACGGGGCACCCACCGGATCGCCGCACCCAGGCCGGTTCTTGTTGCCGGCGCTGTGGCCGCCCAGGCCTGATCCCTCCGCCTCGTTTGTGGTTCATGTGTTTTCAGGCGCTGGCAGCGGGGGTTCTATCCTGGTGCAAGCGCGCGTTCTGGTCATAAGCACCGCTTGCCTTCACCCTTGCGCCACATTTACAACCCATTAACCATGACGGGTGCTTTTCGCTGGTTGGGGGCATTTGACTGGCTGAGGCAAGGTTCCGTCAAGGTTGACGGAACGTTCGCTTAACCAACCCCCTGTAGACCGGACAGCAGTGGACTAACGCGAGCGTGGAGGCTCCGGAATGAAACATCCTATGCGTATCCTCCAGGGATTGAAGCTGGTCGCGGTGCTTGCTGTCGCGCTGTCGATGGGCGCCTGCGCCAACAAGAATGCTGCGACGGATGCGATGGCCAACGCGGCGACGCCGGGCAGCCAGCAGGACTTCGTCGTCAACGTGGGTGACCGCGTGTTCTTCGAGAGCGACCAGACCGATCTGACCCCGCAGGCGATCGTGACCCTGGAGAAGCAGGCGCAGTGGCTGCAGACCTATCCGCGCTACAGCTTCACCATCGAAGGTCATGCCGACGAGCGCGGCACCCGCGAATACAACATCGCGCTCGGCGCCCGGAGAGCCCAGTCGGTGCGTTCGTTCCTCACCTCACGCGGCATCGATCCGAACCGCATGCGCACGATCTCCTACGGCAAGGAGCGGCCGGTGGCCGTCTGTAACGACATCTCCTGCTGGTCGCAGAACCGGCGCGCCGTCACCGTCTTGAACGCGAGCTCCTGACGCTTCAGTCAGGTGCCGTTCAGCTTCAGAACTCGATTATGCCGGCGCCCTCTCGGGCGCCGGTTTCGTTTCAGCATTCTGTGACGGAAACCCCTTGGTACCAGTCACATTTTTGGCGTACTCCACTTCAATGTGTGGCGCGTCGAATGTTCCGTTGCAGGCCATTTCGCTTTTGTCGTCAGGGCAAGATGTCATCCAGATTTAAGGTCTTTACCGGCACCGCGGCGATTGCCGCGCTGCTCTCTTTGTGCTCGCCCGCACTTGCGCAGTCGGTCTTCGCGCAGTCGGATGATGCCGACCCCGAGATGCGGATCGAGCGGCTGGAGAACCAGCTGCGCCAGCTCACCGGCCAGAACGAGCAGCTGCAATATCGCAACCGCCAGCTCGAGGAGCGGCTGCGGGCGCTCGAAAGCGGCGCGCAAGCCCCGCCCGGACAGGCGCCCAGCGTCGCGGCGATGCCGCCTGCCCAGATCGCACCCAGCCAAGTCGCGCCGGGCTATCGCCAGCAGCAGCCGCAACAACCGGCCGTGCAGCCGAATTACGAGCAGCCGCAGATCGCGGCTCCCGCGCCGATCGTTCAGGAGCAGCCGGCGCCTGGCGCACCGGGCACGCGCCGCCGCGGCGATGCCTTCGATCCGAACCAGAACCCGACCGCGCCCGGTGCGCCACGTGCGCTCGGCGGTGGGCAGCAGCCTATGCCGGCAGGAGCACCGGGCGGACGCGGTGCCGGCGAGCCGCTCGATCTTGCCAACACCAGCCCCCGTTATCAGCAGCAGGCCGCTCCCCCGGCCGCCCAGCCCGGCTATCCGCCGGCCCAATCCGGCTATCCCGCGCCATCAGGCGGCGCTGGCCTGACGACGCTGCCGCCCTCGGCAACGCCGCGCGACGAGTTCGACCTCGGCATCGGCTACATGCAGCGCAAGGACTATGCGCTCGCCGAGCAGACCATGAAGAATTTTGCGCAGAAATATCCGAGCGACCCGCTGCTCGGCGATGCGCAATACTGGCTCGGCGAGAGCTACTTCCAGCGCCAGCAATATCGCGATTCCGCGGAAGCCTTCCTCGCCGTCACCACCAAATACGAAAAATCGGCCAAGGCGCCGGATGCCCTGCTGCGACTCGGCCAGTCGCTCGCCGCGCTGAAGGAGAAGGAGGCCGCCTGCGCCGCCCTCGGCGAGGTCGGCCGCAAATATCCGCGCGCCTCGGCCGGTGTCAAAGCCGCGGTCGATCGCGAGCAGAAGCGGGTGAAGTGCTGACGCCTGGCGTTTGAGTCCTGACAATGCGGATGGTGCTGCGCTAAACATCGCAATCATCCGCTGACGATTGCTGGGCCGCGTCATGTCAGACGACGACAATTCTCCGATCTCGGCACGTGAGGCGAGGCGACTGTTCGCCGGCCTCAAAACTTCGCCGGCGCTGGTGCTCGCGGTCTCGGGCGGGCCAGACTCGGTCGCGCTGATGTGGCTCGCGGCCCGCTGGCGCCGCAGTCTTGCGCGCGGCCCGCAACTCACCGTCGTCACCGTCGATCACGGCCTGCGCCCGGAAGCGGCCCGCGAGGCGCGCGAGGTCAAGCGTCTCGCCGCCGAGCTCGGATTGCCGCACCGGACTTTGCGCTGGCGCGGTGCAAAGCCGAAGACGGGACTGCCTGCCGCGGCGCGCGAGGCCCGCTACCGTCTGCTCGCACAGGCGGCGCGGGCCGTCGGCGCAAGTTATGTGCTGACCGCCCACACCCGCGACGATCAGGCCGAGACCCTGTTGATGCGAATGATCCGCGGCAGCGGACTTGCCGGGCTCTCGGCGATGGCTGGTGTCAGCGAGCGCGATGGCATCGTGCTGGCGCGTCCGCTGCTCGACGTCCCGAAGGCGCAGCTGATCGCGACCTTGAAGCGGGCGAAGGTCGGCTTTGCCGATGACCCCTCCAACCGCGACACCGCCTTCACTCGGCCGCGGCTGCGCGCGCTGCTGCCACAGCTCGCGGCCGAGGGCGGCGATGCCCGCACGCTGGTGCGGCTCGCGTCAAGGCTGGCGCGCGCCAATGCGGCGGTCGAGGTGCTCGCCGACGGCGCCGAGCGCTTCCTCCGCTTGCGGGATCGCGACGTTGCGCCGCAGGCGGGCGTTCGGAGCTTCGAGGCCTCGGCATTTGCCGCCCTGCCGGAGGAGGTCCGGCTGCGGCTCCTGCTGCGGGCCATCGACGCGCTCGGGCACGAGGGGCCGGCGGAACTCGGCAAGGTCGAAAGCCTGATGGCCGTGCTCGATCGGGTCATCGCCGCAGGTCCCCGTCCCGCCGCAAATGGCCGGCCGGTTCTGAAGCAAACGCTCGCGGGAGCCTTGATCAGCCTCGCCGGCGGGCGTATCCGCATCGCGCCGGCGCCGCCGCGGCGGCGCAAGGGCGCTTGAACTGTGTATGAACGCTGCATGAGGTCGGGATCATGACACCGGCCGGTCTGGCTCTGCGCCTCAGGCGACCTTAACCAGGCGGGAAAAACCCCGGCTCGGGCGCCATTATTTCAGCGGGAATCGCGCTAAGATGGGATAAATAGTCCCATCTCGTTCCCTTGGCAGCGACCGGGGCGGCACCTAAATTGTATGCGTCTAACCGAGAGGATTCCTTGGGATTTCCTCGCATTGACCAAAGTAACTGCCCAAGGATCACGGCCGCGATCCGCGCGACCACGAAGGAAGATCGATGAACGCCAATCTGCGCAATTTCGCCCTCTGGGTCATCATTGTCTTGCTGCTGTTGGCGTTGTTCACGCTCTTCCAGAATCCGGGTCAGCGCGCTTCCTCGCAGGACATCGCCTTCTCCCAGCTGCTGAGCGAGGTTGACCGCGGCAATGTGCGCGACGTCGTGATCCAGGGTCCCGACATCCACGGCACCTTCACCAACGGCTCCAGCTTCCAGACCTATGCGCCGAACGACCCGACGCTGGTGAAGCGCCTCTATGACAGCAAGGTGCAGATCACGGCGAAGCCGCCCGGCGACAACGTGCCGTGGTTCGTCTCGCTGCTGGTCTCCTGGCTGCCCTTCATCGCGCTGATCGGCGTCTGGATCTTCCTATCGCGGCAGATGCAGGGTGGTGCCGGCAAGGCGATGGGTTTTGGCAAGTCGCGTGCGAAGATGCTGACCGAAGCGCATGGCCGCGTCACCTTCGAGGACGTCGCCGGCGTCGACGAGGCCAAGCAGGACCTCCAGGAGATCGTCGAGTTCCTGCGCGACCCCGGCAAGTTCCAGCGCCTCGGCGGCCGCATCCCCCGCGGCGTGCTGCTGGTCGGCCCGCCCGGCACCGGCAAGACCCTGATCGCGCGTGCGGTCGCGGGTGAAGCCAACGTGCCGTTCTTCACCATTTCCGGTTCCGACTTCGTCGAGATGTTCGTCGGCGTCGGTGCTTCCCGCGTGCGCGACATGTTCGAGCAGGCCAAGAAGAACGCGCCCTGCATCATCTTCATCGACGAAATCGACGCCGTCGGTCGTCACCGTGGCGCCGGTCTCGGCGGCGGCAATGACGAGCGCGAGCAGACGCTGAACCAGCTGCTGGTCGAGATGGACGGCTTCGAGGCCAACGAGGGCGTGATCCTCATTGCCGCGACCAACCGTCCCGACGTGCTCGATCCCGCGCTGCTGCGTCCCGGCCGCTTCGACCGCCAGGTCGTGGTGCCCAATCCTGACGTCGTCGGCCGCGAGCAGATCCTCAAGGTGCATGTTCGTAAAGTTCCGCTGGCGCCGGACATCAATCTCAAGACCATCGCGCGCGGCACGCCCGGCTTCTCCGGCGCCGACCTCATGAATCTCGTCAACGAAGCCGCCTTGACCGCCGCCCGCCGCAACAAGCGGATGGTGACGCAGGCCGAGTTCGAGGAGGCCAAGGACAAGGTGATGATGGGCGCCGAGCGCAAGTCGCTCGTCATGACCGAGGAAGAGAAGCTGCTCACGGCCTATCACGAGGGCGGCCACGCCATTGTCGGCCTCAACGTGCCCGCGACCGATCCGATCCACAAGGCGACCATCATCCCGCGTGGCCGTGCGCTCGGCATGGTCATGCAGCTGCCGGAGCGCGACAAGCTGTCGATGTCGCTGGAGCAGATGACCTCGCGCCTCGCCATCATGATGGGCGGCCGCGTCGCCGAAGAGCTGATCTTCGGCCGCGAGAAGGTGACCTCGGGTGCGGCCTCCGACATCGAGCAGGCGACGCGCCTTGCCCGCATGATGGTGACGCGCTGGGGCCTGTCGGAAGAGCTCGGCACCGTCTCCTACGGCGAGAACCAGGACGAGGTGTTCCTCGGCATGTCGGTGTCGCGCACGCAGAACGCCTCCGAGGCGACGGTTCAGAAGATCGATTCCGAGATCAAGCGCCTGGTCGAGGAAGGCTACAAGGAAGCAACCCGGATCCTCACAGAGAAGCGCGCCGACCTCGAGACGCTTGCCAAGGGCCTGCTCGAGTTCGAGACGCTGACTGGCGATGAGATCGTCGACCTGCTCAAGGGCAAGAAGCCGAACCGCGAATCCGTGCTCGAGCCGACCACGCCACGCGCCTCCGCGGTGCCTCCGGCCGGCAAGCCGCGCCCGCGCCCCGATCCGGATCCCGGCCTGGAGCCGCAGCCGCAGGCGTAAGCTGCGAACGGCAGATCGACTCGAAAAACGCGGCGGCAACGCCGCGTTTTTTTCTTGGTCGAGCGCGCGTTCGGGAGCGGACATTCTTGCCCGTCATTGCGAGTTGGGACCGGCATAGAGGAGCCGACGCCCGCTGGTACTCAGGTGTCGATGCCGCACGCGGCGTCCGGGCTCAAGCGCGGCGTACGCTCCGCCTGAGCTGCGTCATCGCCACGCCGGAGATCGCGAGCAGCCCACCGACGATCAATTTTGGCGTCATGCGCTCGCCAAGGATCAACACGCTCGACATCAAGGCGAACACCGGAAGCAGCAGGCCGAAGGGCGCGATGCGGCCCATGGAGCAACGCCCGATCAGCCAGAACCAAAGGCCGAACCCGACGATTCCTCCGATGAAGATCGTGTAGGCGAGGGCCAGCCAACCACGTCCATCCGCCGTGGCGAGGCTCGCCATCTGTCCATATTCGAGCAGCAGCGACATCAACATCACTTGCGGCACCGTGAACAGTGACGACCATCCCATCAGCATCAGGGGATCAAAAGGGCCGTAGCGTTTCGTCAGAACGTTAGACACCGCGAATGCCAAGGCTGCCCCGACCACGAGCAGCAGAGGAAGCCAATTGGTGGACAGGCCCGGCTCCGCCGCCAGCACGACCACGCCGACGAAGGCCAGCAGCACTCCGGCGGAGGTGGTGAGAGACGGCCGCTCGCTGAGCAGCGGCCAGGCCAACAGCACGGTGAAGGGCGTGGCGAGCTGATAGGCGACGGCCGACATACTTCCCGAGCCGAGCCCAAGGCCGACATAGAAGAGGCCGAAGTTCAAACCGCCAAGGAAAATCGAAATGCCCGCGATAGGACGGAGCTGCTCGCGCATGGGTCTTTTGACGAACGGAACGAGCACCAGCGCGATCGCCAGAAAGCGCAGCGCGAGGAAGAAGAGCGGCGGAAACTCCGCGACGCCGACCTTGATCGCCACGAACTGATAGCCCCAGAGCAGGGGGACGGCTACCGCGCAGACGATCTGGATGGCAGACATGGCGCGTTTTCTTTCAAGACCGATTGGTTCAAATATAGGCGCACCAGTTGCGGTGCGTGCCTGAAGAGTCGTCTACCTGATGAAGCGATCGAGAAGAGCGTCAGCGATGGCTTGCGACGTGGTCCTTGCCGGCGCGGTTTTGCCAACGACGCGCAGCCCCTCGACGAAACAGACGAGAATCTTGGCGGCACTCGAGGGATCGACATCCTCCGCCAACTGGCCTGCTGTCTTTGCGCGGGATAGTGTGCTCGCCACCCTGCCCTCCATCGCCCTAAAGAAGCCCGCGACGCGGCGGTCTACTTCGGAATCCTGCCCGGCTAGCTCCATGGCTGTGGCTACCAGCAGGCACCCGCGCCGGCCATTGGCACCGCTGGTGCGCTCGACGTAGCCGGCCAGAAAGGTTCGCAGGCCATCGATCGGCCCCTTGCGAGGGCTGAGCTCGACATCCATGCGTGCCACCGCATCGGCAATGTAGCGATCGAGCGCGCGAAGGAACAGCGAGTGCTTGTCACCGAACGCGGCGTAAAGGCTGCCACGCGACAATTTTGTGGCACGAAGCAGGTCCGGCAGCGCGGTGGCGTGATAGCCGCGCGACCAGAACGCGTTCATCGCGCGTTCGACGGCGGCGTCCACGTCGAAGCTTCGCGGGCGGCCGCGAGGCAATTGCGCTAGGGGCTGGCGGCTCATGCGTGATATATAGACCGATCGGTCCTCAAATTACAAGTGGCGGCGGCCAGGCTCCAGCTCAGGAAATCCGAGGACGTCTGGTCTTATGGGAACACAGCCGGGCAACTTACGTTGGAGATCATAGCGTATCGCGGGATACTCGGAGTGCGTCCCGACATGGCGACTTTTTTGGGCGTTGAGGCCTGCGACTTGGCCGCCGCGCTTCCGGCTGCCGACGTGATCTTGTTTGGCGCTTCAGATGCCACGCCTCATCTTGCAGGTCAGACGAGCCATGCCGCTAAGGCGCCGGATGTCATTCGTCGTGCCCTGCGCCATTATGAGAGCGATCTCACCCGTTGGGATTTTGATCAAGACGCCGAGTTGCTCGAATCAGCAAGCATGAAGGTCCTCGACGGTGGGAACCTGCTGACGGACCCAACAACACCGGAGAGCAATCGAGACGCGATCAGAGCAACTACACAAGCAATACTTTCCGTCGGAGCTGTCCCGATCCTGCTGGGCGGTGATGATTCGGTTCCGATACCCTTCTTCGAGGCATTCCATAAGACCAAAGATCTGACGATCCTGCAGATTGACGCCCATCTCGATTGGCGCGATCAGCGAGACGGATCAGGCTATACATTCTCCAGCACAATGCGGCGAGCCAGCGAATTATCTTGGGTGAAGCGCATCGTCCAAGTCGGTTTGCGGGGCATTGGCGGCTCTGGTCGCGGTGAACTTGACGATGCGAAAGCATGGGGCGCGAAGATTTTCACTGCCAGAGAGCTCCGACGTCACGGAATCGCTAGCGTTCTCGAAGAAATAGAAGACGACGGTAAGTGCCTCATCACCATCGATTGTGACGGTCTTGATCCGTCAGTCGTCCCGGGTGTGCTCATCCCTCAGCCGGGCGGTCTGCACTATTTCGACGTTATTGAACTGCTGCAAGGTATTGCGTCAAAGTCTACGATCGTCGGATTAGACGTGGTCGAGTTCGTCCCGCATCGCGATTTGCGAGATATTGGAGCAACTACTGTCGCGCGAATTCTCTGCAATGCGATAGGTTGCATGCGGAAACGGGCGGTGTAACGGCTAGCCAGCCACCTGCGCCGGACGCCATCGGCTTACGTCCTCACTTCGTCAGCACCGCCGCCGAGCCTTCGGCATTCTCCCGCACATGGATCACCGCGATGTCATCGGTGTAGATCCGCTTCCAGCCCTTGAGCTGGTCGAGAATCTGCGGGCCCGGCGCATCGGCGACCAATAGCGTTGCGTCGATCTTGTGCTCGTCGAGCAGACGCGGCAGCAGATCCGGCTTCTTGCCCTCCGTCGCCTTGAAGAAGTCCATGACGAATTTCTCGCCATAGAGCTCGGCGCGGCCGTCGACGAAGACGGGGATGTCGCGCGAGATCAGATAGCCGCCGAACTGATAAGCGTTGAAGATGCGCTGCACCTTGCGCTGTTCGAGCAGGTCGACCGCTGCCACCGGCGTCTGCGTCATCGTGAAGCTGAAGCGGTGGTGCCCCATGTAGATCGAGGTTGAGCTCCAGCTTGCGGCCACGATCATCAGCGCGCCGAGCGCGGTGACGTAGCGGGCCGGCCAGCGGTCGCCATCAGTGGCGTCGATCTGCGGGCGCGAAAACATCTCGCCGAGCGGCTTTGCCAACACCAGCGGCACCAGAAAGGCAAAGGCCTCGATGCTCCGGACATGCGTCAGCGCACTCCAGGTCAGGAACAGAATCAGGAAGATCCTTGGCGCCGAGAGCACGAGGCCGCGATAGTAACCGAGCGCGATCAGACCGAGCAGCGCGCCTTCGAACGAGGTGAACGTGGCGAAATTCGCCGGCATCCATTCGAAGATCAGTGACAGCAGTTCGCCGAGGCTGAGGATGTTGGTAGCACCCATCAACGTCTTCCAGCCGTAAGGCGTGCAGCAGCTCGCGACCAGGGCGCCGATGCCGAATAGCACCCAGCGCAGGAACAGTTGGAGTCGTCGTCCCTTCTCGGCATGCTCGACCGCCTCGAGCGAGATCGGGCCGATCAGCGCCAGGCCCAGCACGAAGCCGCCGTGCAAATTCGCCCAGAGCGCCATCAGCGGCAGCCAGGCCCAGGACGGCGCGCTTCTGCGGTCGGCAGCGGCCATCAAGAGGCCGACCCACGCCACCATGACGGGCAACGCCAGGATGTGCGGACGCGCCAGCACGTGATGCAGCGACAACAGCAGCGCCAGCATCGCGAACAGCACCGCGCGCGGTGCCTCGATCTGGGCGTCGAGCAGATAGACGAAGATCGCGGCCGAGAGCGCGACCCCGACCGCGGTGAGGATCACGGGCCCGGCCCAGCCCCATTGCGCATAGGAGAACGCGAACATCACCTGCGACAGCCACGACGTCGAAATCCAGGGCGCGCCCGTCCGCGTGAAGGAATAGAAGTCGGTGGTGGGCACGGCGCCGTGATCGAGGATCCATTGCCCGATCTTGATCTGCCAGAACGAGTCGGAGTCCTGAAGCAGCGTGTCGCCGACGAAGAGGAAGAAGAGATAGGCGCCGGCACCGACGCAGAGCGGCGTCAGGGCTCGTGCGCGGCCCTGCACCGCGATGCCGTTGGCAAAGGAAAGGGACATGCCGCCTCGTCGTCCTGTTGTTTCTTGTCGGTCCGAGCATGATCCGCAAAAAGTGTGTAGCAGTTTTCCGGAAAGATCATGCTCGAAACAATAACTTGAAGCGCGCTGAACGATTCATCTGGTCGCGCTTCAGTCCGAGCGGGCGGCATTGGACCACGGCGGTGATAACTTCGGGTAAACTGGCGCCGGTCAGTCTCATCTCCCGACGATTTAACCGGTTGTTTTCAATTTCGGTTTACCATCGGCCAATACACGCAAACCGCTCCGTGTTTGCGCAGTCGAATTAACTGCGGCGAAATTCTTTGCCCCTAAGTTGGGTTTCATGGTCGGGCGGCGCTGGGAAGCCGAGAAGACCAGATTCAGTTATAGCCCGTATACTCTTTGGAGCAGTCTATGAAGAACCTCGTTTCGCGTTTCGTGAAAGACGAATCCGGCGCCACCGCCATCGAATACGGCCTGATCGCCGCCGGTATCGCGCTCGCGATCATCACCGTCGTCACCAACCTCGGCAGCACGCTGAACGGCAAGTTCGGCTCGATCTCGACCAGCCTGAAGTAAGACTGGACGACTTAAGAATTTCGAGAGCCCCGTCCCCGATGGGGCTCTTTTCTTTTGGGCGATGCAGCTGCAGTCGGACGACCGCCTAAGGTGTATCGTTCAAGTCGCCCGCTTGGCAGGCGCCTCACCATGCGGCTCAAATATCCCGCCGCAAACCACTTGAGAGTCCGCCCCAGACGGACGCTTCGAAGGAGAGCTGAAGGCAAGCTTCCGCCAGGGTTTTCTTCTTACGCGCAAGGTCGCGAGAGCCAGCGGCCTTGTTTGGCTCACCGTGACGCGGGAGGTAGCTGCACCGGTGCGTCATCGCGGACGTGAACCACGGCGATATCATCCGCATAGAGCTGCTTCCACCCCGGCAAATGGTCCATAATTCTAGCGGCGGGAATGCTGGTGTTCAGCAACGTCGCATCGATCCGGTAGGTCTCGAGCAGACGCAGCAGAGTCTCCACGTTCTTGCCCTCAACGGCATCGAAGTAGTCGAGCACAAACTGCTCTCCATACAGCTCGGCGCGGCCATCGATGAAGCTCTTGATGTTGCGGGTGATCAGATAGCCTCCGATCGGAGCGGTGCTGAAGATCCGCTGCGCGTGCCGCCGTTCGAGCAGGTCGACCGCAGCCGCGGGACTCTGATTGGCAATAAAAGCATACCGGTGCGGCGTCGCATAGGAGCGGGTGATGCTCCAGCCGGCGACGACGATCACGAGCGCCGCAATTGCGGTCATTGTAAAGGAGAACCGCGGTTCTTGCGCCACAGCTCTCGTCAGTCCCAATTGTTCGGCGAACGGCTTTGCGACCACGAGCGGGGTCAACAGGGCAAAGACCTCGATGTTTCTGACGTGGGTGAGTGCCGCCCAGGTCAGGCCTAGCAGCAGAAGAATGCGGGTCCACGGCAGCGTCAGTCCGCTGCAATAGCCGATAGCGATCAAACCGAGCAGGGCGGCTTCAAACGGGCTGAACGAGCTGAAGTCGGCCGGCATCCACTCCCAGATCAACGAGAGCAGCTTACCGAGGCTGAGGATTTTCGTGGCGCCGAGAAGCGTGTCCCAGCCGTAGGGCGTGCAGCAGCTCGCGGCAAGCGCAGCAAGTCCGAACAAGGCCCAGCGCGCCGCCACTGCAAACCGGTCGTTGCGATCTGCGGCCACGATTGCATCGAGGCCAATGGGGCCAATCAGGACCAGCCCCATGACCAAACCGCCGTGAAGATTGGCCCACAACGCCATCAAGAGCAGCAACAGCCAGGAGGGCGCAGTGCGCCGATCGGCGGCCGCCAGCAACCCGCCGACAAAGGCAAGCATGACAGGCAAGGCCAGCATGTGCGGGCGGGCGAGAAAGTGGCCGACCGACATCGCGAGCAGCGGAGTGAGGAGCAGAAAGGCGCGCGCAGGTTCCAGATAGGGCTCAAGCAGGTAGACGAAAATCGCCGCAGTCACACCGATCGCGAGCGATGTCAGGATCACTGCGCCCGACCAGTTCGATGGTTCGTAAACAAGCGCGAACAGCACTTGTGACAGCCAGGAACTCGAGATCCAGGCCTCGCCGGCCCGCGTGAAGGAATAAATGTCGTTGTAGGGAAGTGCGCGGTGTTCGAGGATCCACTGCCCGATCTTGATCTGCCACAGCGTATCGGAGTCGCGCAGCATGACGTCGCCGATGCCTAGAAAGAACACGTAGACAATGGCGCCAATGCAGAACGGCATGAGCCAGCGCGCAACGCCGCGGACGGGAACGCTGCTCGTGATGGAGATCGACATTGCACTCTCGGAGTTGAATGACCACGCACAACAGCGCGTCAGCACCTGAACATGATCGCCTTTAAGTTGAGGTAAACTGGACCGGCTTGCCGCGGCCCAGCGGTGCAAGGATGCTTTTACTACTACTTGCTTGCTTGCAGCCCAGTTGCGTGGCGCTCGTATGCTCATTTGTATCTTGTCATCCACCCTGAATAGTTGTTCAGTCCTTGCGGGGCAATTTGCATCTTTCGACGTGACGAAGCGTTCGGCCGCGGGGCGTGGCTGGCGCGTGGGGACAGGAAGCGCGCCATGGTTTATCGGCGGACGCATCAAGTGGTGAAGCGCCTTGCAGCCCGGCGCAGTGCGATATTGGCGGCGGCGCGGGAGGCTGCGGCCGAAGGCGGGATGGCGGCTGTGCAGATCGCGCCGGTCGCGCTCCGGGCCAATGTTGCGGCGGGGACGGTCTACCGCTACTTCCCCTCCAAGGCCGAGCTGATCTCCGAATTGATTGCGGAGGTTTCGCGCGACGAACTCGCCGCCATCCGGCGGGCGGCCGACGGCGCGCCGGGGCCGTCCTCGGCGCTGGCGGCCGCGGTCACCACCGTGGCGGTCCATACGCTGTCGCAGCGCAGGCTGGCCTGGGGCATCTTGGCCGAGCCCGTTGATGTCGATGTCAGTGCCTCGCGCCTTGCCAGCCGCCGCGAGATCGCCGGCGAGATTGCGTCACGGATCGACGCCGCCGTGCGCGCCGGCCATCTGCCGGCGCAGGATACCGCGCTCGCTGCCACCGCGCTGCTCGGCGCGCTGCATGAAGCCCTGGTCGGGCCGCTCGCGCCCGACAATCTCGAGGATCCCGTCAAGATGCGCGACGCGGTGCAGACGGTGACGCTGCTGGCGCTGCGTGCGGTCGGCGTCATGGACGCCCGGGCCAGGGGGCTGGTGGTGCAGCAGACGTTGCTGCCGACCGCGAAGGCGCTGGTTGGGGCGTAAATCCGCCGCGCGATCGGGGCGGAGGCCTGATTGCGCTCAGGCCGTTGCTCGAACAGGGCTTTTCGAAAGACCGCAGCACGGGCGCCGAATGGGCCTTCTACTGTGCATGGGGTTGTTTTCGCAGTTTTTGTTTGAGCAGCCGGACTCAGATATGGGCATCGCCCTCGGGGCCGACCGAGGCGATGCGCACCATGTTGGTGGTGCCGGGGATGCCGAGCGGCACGCCGGCGACAATGATGACGCGCTGGCCGGCCCGGACGAAGCCGTCCCGGAACGCGATCTGGCCGGCGCGGCCGACCATGTCGTCCTGGTCGCGGGCATCCTCGGCCACGACGCAGTGCACGCCCCAGACGACGGCGAGGCGGCGGCCGGCCGTGATGTTCGGTGTAATCGCCACGATCGGCGGCTTCGGCCGCTCGCGCGCGACGCGCACGGCGGTTGAGCCCGAGCTGGTCCAGCAGATCAAGGCGGGCAGGTCGAGCGTCTCGGCGATCTGGCGCGCGGCGTCGGCGATGGCATCGCCGGCGGTCGATTCCGGCGCGGGGCGCTGCGCCATGATCACGGACCGATAGGTCGGGTCGCGCTCGACCTCCTCGCCGATGCGGTTCATGGTCGAGACCGCCTCGACCGGGAACTTGCCGGCCGCCGATTCCGCCGACAGCATGATGGCGTCGGCACCCTCGTAAACGGCGGTGGCGACGTCGGAGACTTCGGCCCGGGTCGGCACCGGCGACTGGATCATCGATTCCAGCATCTGGGTCGCGATCACCACCGGCTTGCCGGCGCGGCGCGCCATCCGCGTCATCTGCTTCTGCAGGCTCGGCACCCGCTCCAGCGGTAGCTCGACGCCGAGATCGCCGCGCGCCACCATCAGCGCATCGGAAGCCTCGATGATGTCGGCGAGGCGATCGATCGCCTGCGGCTTCTCGATCTTGGCCATCACCGCGGCGCGGCCACGGATCATCTTCTTGGCTTCGAGCACGTCGTCAGCCCGCTGCACGAAGGACAGCGCGATCCAGTCGACGCCGGTGACGAGCGCCGCCTCGAGGTCGGCGCGGTCCTTCGGGGTCATCGCCGAGACCGGCAGGTCGGTGTCGGGCAGGCTGACGCCCTTGCGGTCGCTCATCTTGCCGCCGACCACGACACGCGTCACCGCGTGCTCCTTCGTGGTCTCCTCCGCGATCAGCCGCACCTTGCCGTCGTCGAGCAGCAGCGCATGGCCGGGCCGGAGCGCGGCCAGGATCTCCGGATGCGGCAGGTGGACGCGCGTGGTATCGCCTGGCGCCTTGTCGGAATCGAGGGTGAAGGTCTGGCCGTTCTGGAGCTGGACCGCGCCGTCACTGAAGGCGCCGAGCCTGAGCTTCGGGCCCTGGAGGTCGACCAGAATGCCGATTGGCCGGCCGTAGCTCGATTCGACGTTGCGGATCGTCGCCACCAGCTCCCGCATCTTATCATGCGGTGTGTGGCTCATGTTGATGCGAAACAGGTCGGCGCCGGCCTCGAACAGGCGGCGGATCATCGCGAGGTCCGACGAGGCAGGTCCCAGGGTCGCGAGAATCTTGATACGGCGAAGGCGCCTCATTGCTTACTTCCAGACGGGGGCGAGGGCGCTGGCGGGAGGCCAGTCGCGGGCGGCGTACCACCGGGCGGGCTGTTGGGCAAACCGGGAACCCCGCCCGGGCCAACCGTGCCGGGCAGGCCAGGTACGCGTTGCTGCGCCGGTTGTTCGTTGGCGTCGGTGAGCTGGACCGTCCAAGCCCGCTGCTCGCCGGTATCGACCTCGAAATAGCCGGTGCGGTCGTAGCCGCGCGCCAGGCAATCCTCGGTGCCGCGGATGGTGAACTCCTTGTCGCGCGAGCACATGAAGGCTTGGCCCGACCATTCACCGCCACGGTCGTAGTCGATGGCATAGATGTAATAATAGCGGGCGACCAGCGTTCCCCGCAGCAGCGTCTCGCAGGTGCGCGACGAGATGTTCCACCAGCCCTCGGTGGTCCAGCCCTCGGCGTCCTTGTAGCCCAGCGCGATTCCGACCCGGCTCGATGTGTTGTTGCAGAGGCGGAAATCGGCGGACGCCGGGCTGGTCCAGAGGCACAGCAGCGCGACCGCCAGCACCGGGACCAACCGGGCGAGCACGCAAAGGGGGGAGCGGGGAGATTCGGCGATCATTGGCGCGGAAGCTATATCAGATCATTGACGATTTGGCGTGGCGCCGCAGAACCGCCCCAAGGAGCGGTAAGGCCGGCTGCCGGCTCGTTTGCGCCGTGATATGGCAAAATCTGTGACAGGACCCACCTGATCCCGTAAGGGTGACCGCCATCGGGCGGCAGAGCACAATTCAGGGCCAAGGAATCCAGCTATGGCAATCGACGACAAAACCAGAACGGAGCTCGAGGCGGCCGCTTTCCGCCGCCTGGTCGATCATTTGAGGACACGCACGGACGTCCAGAACATCGACCTGATGAACCTCGCCGGCTTTTGCCGCAACTGCCTGTCCAACTGGCTCAAGGACGCCGCCGACGCCCAAGGCGTCGCCTTGAGTAAGGACGAGAGCCGGGAGGCCGTCTACGGCATGCCCTACGAGACCTGGAAGTCGAAATACCAGGGCACAGCCACGCCGGAGCAGATCGAAGCGATGAAGAAAGTCCATCGCCACGGGCACTGAACGACGGCCTGCTGAGTCGCGCCACACAACAGCTTTCTTCAAGCAGCCGCAGGAAGGTGTGGGCGCGCTGTGGACGAGCGCGATGCTGCCTTGAACGCCGGGAGCGCCAACCCTAAGGGTCTACCCAGCACGCGCGGTAAGGATGCCGGCGTCACCTTGTTTTTGCCAGTTCCATTGGGAGTACCAAGATGGCCACCTCCGCCGCCGTCCGCGACGACGAGCCCGCGACGAAATTTGCCAAGGACCAGCTCAAATCCATCATCGAGCGCATCGAGCGGCTGGAGGAGGAGAAGAAGGCGATCTCGGACGACATCCGCGACGTCTATGCCGAGAGCAAGGGCAACGGCTACGACGTCAAGGCGCTGCGCACCATCGTGCGCCTGCGCAAGCAGGACCCTAACGAGCGCGCTGACGCCGAGACCATTCTCGAGACCTACATGCAGGCGCTGGGGATGATCTGAGGCGCCCGGGGGCGTTGCAGCGCACCAAGCTTGGGCGAAATCCCTTCATCTGCTAGAGTGCCCGGTGAAGGGACCGAGCGATGGATGTGCCGGGACCAGAGCGCAGGCTTGCCGCGGTCCTCGCCGCCGACATGGTCGGCTTTAGCCGGCTCATGGAAGTCGACGAGGCGGGTACCCTTGCGCGCCTCAAGACCCATCGGGTCGAGCTCATCGATCCGGCCATTGCCAAGAATCGCGGCACCATCATCAAGACGACGGGTGACGGCATGCTCGCCGAATTCCACAGCGTCGTCGATGCCGTGCTCTGTGCCGCCGAGGTTCAGCGCCGCATGGCGCGGCGCAATGCCGATGTCCCGCCGCCGCGATGGATACAATTCCGCATCGGCATCAATCTTGGCGATGTCATCGTTGATCAAAACGACATTTTCGGTGACGGCGTCAACGTCGCAGCACGACTGGAGGCGCTGGCCGAGCCTGGAGGGATCTGCGTTTCAGGCGCGGTGCGCGATCAGGTGGGCGACCGGCTCGACGGAGTTCAATTCGAAGATCTCGGCGAGCAGAACGTCAAGAACATCGCTCGCCCGATCCGCATCTTCCGCATGCGGCTGGCGGAAGGGCCTGCAAGCCTGCCAGAGGCGACGAAGGCTGTTACGTCACCAACTGTCTCAAAGAAGCCGTCCATCGCCGTGCTGCCGTTCGCCAACATGAGCGGCGATCCGGAACAGGAGTTCTTCGCCGACGGTCTCACGGAAGACATCATCACCGAGCTCTCGCGCTTCCACGACCTGCTCGTCATCTCGCGAAACTCGACCTTCGTCTACAAGGGCAAGGCCGTAAAGGTCCAGGACATCGGCCGTGAGTTCGGGGTCGACTATGTCATCGAGGGCAGCGTGCGGAAAGCCGGCGGGCGTGTCCGCGTCACCGTGCAGCTGATCGACGCGGAAACCGATCGCCACATCTGGGCTGAACGTTACGATCGCGAGCTCCAGGATATTTTCGCCATCCAGGACGAGATGACCCGCGCGATCGTCGCGACGTTGCCTGGTCGCGTCGAAGCGGCAGCGCATGACCGCACCAAGCGCAAGCCGACCGAGAACATGCGCGCCTACGAATGCGTGCTGGCTGCAAAGCTCCTGCATCACCGTTCAACACGCGAGGACAACGCGCAGGCGCAGATACTGCTCAACCGGGCGCTGGCGATGGATCCGAATTACGCCCACGCTCACGCCTGGAAGGCGTGTGTGCTCGGCCAGTGCTGGATTTATGGCTGGTGCGCTGACCGCGACGCGACTTTCGAGCAGGTGGCTGCAGAACTCGAGATCGCGTTGGCACTCGACGACAATGATGCAGATGTGCACCGCATCCTCGCCGCGCTCAATCTGACGCGCCACGACTATGAAAAAGCCACTTATCATCAGGAGCGTGCGTTGGCCCTCAACCCGAACTACGATCTGGTTGTCGTGCAGCAAGGAGAGCTCCTGACCTGGCTGGGCTTGCCTGAGGAGGGCATCGACTGGATCAGGAAAGCGATGCGGCTCAACCCTCATCATCCCGAGCGATTCTGGAGCCATCTCGGTCGCGCGTATTATTGCGCGGAGAAATACGCCGAGGCCGCCGAGGCGTTTTCAAGGATCACGCGGCCCGACTATACCCATCACGCGTTCCTTGCAGCGATATTCGCGCAGATGAACAATGCCGTCGCGGCTGGCGCTCACGCCGCGGAGGTTCTGAAGCGCGAACCCGGGTTCTCGGTGGCAGCCTATCTTGCAACCCTGCACTACAAGCGCGAGATCGATCGCGAGCGTCACGAATCCGGCCTCCTCAGGGCTGGCCTGCCGGCTTGATCGATACGCGCAGGAAGAACAGGGCAGGCGAGAGCTTGGCTGGGCCGCGGCTCTCAGCGCAGCGCGGCAGCGCGCATGACGAAGGACGTCGTCTCGAGCTTGGCGGTGGCGCTACCCGAGAAACTGTCGCAGGACAGGCCCTGCATCGGGTCCTCGACAAAGCCCATCGCGATCACGGCCTGCGGCTTGACGAAATAGCGGCGCAGCGCCGCCGTATCGAGCTCGCCCATCAGCGTCACCGACATCGCACGGCTGGCGCTCGGTGACAGCATCACGATCTTGAGCCAGATGCTGTCGCCCTTGGCCGCGGAGAGCCGGGTCGCGGTTGCGATCCTGCCATCGATGCTCTTGCCGACCACGGTGTTGATCTCGGCCTGAGCGAGGCTGCGCGTCGTGGAAGCGGGACGAGCGGAGCGCGGGATCGGGGCAGAGGCGGCGACGACATTGGCGCGGTCGACCGGCGAGGCGGAAGCGGGGGCAAAGGCCAGCGCCTGATAGGCCGCGCTGGAAACGCTCGCGGTGGCTTGCGGATCGGTGGCGGCGGCAAGTGCCTGGCGCGCCTTCAACGCTGCGACCTGTGCCGGCGTCGCCTGCTGCGGCGCGGCCGGTATATCATCCCAGAAACCGCGGGCATTGATGATGTCGGCCGGGGTCTCGGGCTTGGCATCGGCAGATTTGGCGGTCGCCGGCTTGTCAGCCCCCGGCTTCGGCTTGGGTGGCGCAACGATCTGCGCGTCGGCCGAGGCGAGCTGGAGCGTTGCAGCGATCTGCGGCTTGGCGCGCGGCGTCGGCACCGGCTCGGCGGACTTGGCCGCGGCGGCGACCACGGTCGGCGTCGCCGGTTTCGCGGCCGGCGCCGGTGCGCCCTCGTCATCCTCGTCGCTGCTGGCGGCCGGAGCCGCCGACCTGCCCTTGAACAAGGCGGCGAAGAAATTGGTCTTGCTGCCGGAATCGTCGCCGCTGCCGCGTCGCTCGATCTCGGCCTTGGCGAGCTCATAACCCTTCAGCGGAACGCCGTCGGTCGGCAGATGCACTGTTTTTCCGTCCGGGAAAACGCGGGCGAGCTGGTCATGCGTCATGCGCGGCCAGTGCCGGATGCTGCCGGTATCGAGGTGCACGAAGGGCGAGCCGGAGGTCGGATAGAAGCCGACGCCGCCGCGCTGGAGGCGCAGGCCGGCGAAGCGGATCTGCTCCAGCGGCACGCCGGGGATATAGAAGTCCATCGCGTGGCCCAGCATATGCTGGCTGAAGCGCGCCACACCGGAGGAGCGGCGGCGGAGCATGGCGTTGGTAGCGGGGGAGCGGTAGGAGGAGATGATCTGAATCGGCTGCTTGCCGTCGACGTCGCGATAGACTTCCCAGAGGATGTCGAACAGGCGACGGTCCATGACCGTCTCGTCCTGGGTGCGCCAGTCGCGCAGAAAGTGATTGAGCTGCTTCAGCGCGGCTTCGTCATACCGGCCGTCTCGTTTGAAGGTGACGGTGAGGTCTTCGCCGGAATGGGTGTGATGAAAGGAGAGCGTCTTGGTTTCGTTCAGCGCGGCGGCGTCATGAACCGAACCTGCGGCAGCAAGCAGCAGTGCAGCAGCGAGGCCGATCCTGGATCCGGCCTTCACTCCCGCATGGGACAACGACAGCACAGCGAATTGGCGTGCGAGACCAGTCAGCACGTATGAGCCCACCCAGTCGACGAGCGTTCAAAATGGACTCTCCCGCCAACCCCGTAGCAGCGCGAAAGAGGATGAACGCTTTCTTAAAGCGAGAAGGTTAATTCGAGGTTGACCTTCCCGCCCCCAAACCAAGTCAGAATACAATCCTAAACGGTTGACTGTGGCAAAAAAACGCCCGCTGTCCGGGCCGAGGTTGAGTGTGGTTAACGTTAAGCGACCCCGTCCAGGGACGGGGTCGCTGATTTTATTGCAGAATTTTACAGAGGGAGCTGAGCCTCAGCGGGTAAACACCCGCTGCGGGCGGCGGCCCACCGGTGCGGGCGGCGCGGTCGGGGCTGGTGCCCCAAACAGCCGCTCGAAGAAGTTCGGTCCGGACGAGCCGAAGCCACCGCCATTGTTGGCCACCGCCACGCCAGAGGGCAGCGTCGTCGCCGGGCGCGAATAGCTCGGCTGCGAATGCGCCACGACGGCCTCGAGGTCCTTGCCGCGGTTGTTCTTCAGGATGTTGATCATGGTCGCGTCGCGGCCATAGATATCCTTGCGAAACTGGAGCTTGCCGGCGTCATCCACGAACGCGGTCTGATAGGTGATGTTGACCGGGATCGGGGTCGGGAATTTCAGGTCGATCTCGCTCTTGCCGTACATGCTGCGGACGCGCTCGGGCGTGTACTTGTCGTTCGGCATGGTGATATTGAGCAGCACGGACGCGTACTGATCCGGATTCTGCACACGCATGCAGCCGTGGCTGAAGGCGCGCTCGTCCCGGGCGAACAAATGCTTGTCCGGCGTGTCGTGCTGATAGACCAGGAACTTGTTCGGGAAATTGAAGCGGATGCGGCCGAGCGCGTTGGCTTCACCCGGCGGCTGCGAGATGTGCACCGAGCCGTCGCGGTTCTGCTCGAGCTTGAGGCCCATGCGCTGAAGCACGGTCGGGTCCTGCTGAAGCGCCGGCAGATATTCGTTGTAGACGATCGACGGGGGCACGTTCCAGGTCGGATTGACCGTGATGTACTTCATCGTCTCGGTGAGGAGCGGCGTCGCATGCGTGCCCGGTTTGCCGGTGACGACGCGGGTGGTCCAGACCTGCTGGCCCCGCTGCATCACCTTCAGCGTATAGTCGGGAATGTTGAGGATGACATAGGCATCGCCGAGTGAGGGCGCCCCGAGGTCGCGCGGCAGCCAGCGCCAGCGCTCCATGTTCACCAGCACCACGTCGATCTGCTTGTCGCGCTTGGGGGTGTTGAGTGCCTTGACGGTCTTGTCGTCGAGGATGCCAGTCGCCTTCATCTCGGCGCCGCTCTGGAATCTGCGCACGGCGTCGGCGACCGCCGCGTCATAGCGGGTGTCGTTCGCGTTCTCGGTGATGCCGAGCTTGGCGCGCAGCTGCGGCACGCGCGCATCTTCCACGACGATCTCGGCCTGCTTCTTGCCGGCCGGGGTGTATTTCAGCGCCGGACCATCGGCGATCTCGATCAACGGGCCGCTGCCGTGGCCGCGGAGCTCCGCGAGCTTGGCCTTCAGCTCCTTATAGAGCTTGTGCGGCGGGTTGTAGCTGTCGAGCGCGGCGGACGCATCCGTCGCGGTCGTGACCTTGGCAAGCACTTCGTTCGGGTCGACCGGGTGCTCGGGATAGAGGATGTCGCCGCTGACTTGCGACCAGTGCATGCGGCCACTCTGGGCGTGCCGCGCATAGTCGAACATGCTGGCGGTGAGTTTCAGCTCGGCATCGGCGAGCGTATCGGGCGTGGTCGCGGCGGCGAAATCCGGCACCGGATAGTCGGCCGGATTGAGGCCGTCGGAGGCCGCGTCCTTCAGCCGTGCGATCACACCCTTGGCTGCAGCGGTCAGGCTGCCGCCTTGAGTCCAGACCGGCGCGAAGTCGCGCGCACCGTAAAACTTCTCGATCGCCGCGCGCTCGTTCTTGCGGTCGAAATGGCGCGACGTCTTGGCGCCGATGATGTCCTTGAGCCTGTCGGCGACCGGCTGGTCGGCAGCGGGAACGTTGCTCGCGGCCTTCACCGGCTCGGCGGCCGGAGCCGCAGCGGGGGCCGCAGGCGCGACCGGCGTTGCCGTCGCCGTGTCTGCCTTGGCGGGCTCAGATGCGGCAGGCTCGGTCTTCGCAGGTTCGGTCTTGGCCGTCTCGCTCGTCGGCGCCTCAGTGGCGGGCGAGGTGGCGACGTCGGAAGGCTTGGTCTCGACTTTGTCGGGCGCCGGTGCGACTTCGGTCTTCACGGGCTCCTTCGCAGTGGCCTGAACGGTGGCGGTGGTATCGAGCTTGATGTCGGAGGCGGTTGGGGGCGGGACGTTGGCCGGCTCGGGGCGCGGGATCGCGGCCTCGATCGCGAGCTCGGCGGCGCTGCTGCGCGCCTGATCCTGCGCCAGGGCTGAGCTGGCGGACACCGTGAGGAAGGTTGCCGCGATTGTCATCAAGACACGGTCAAAGCCTGCACGGTGGTTCAAACAGTCACGCATTGTGTCACACCCCTCGGGTGAACTGTCCCTCGTGGAACAGCTTCGTTATCGTCGCTAAATCTTCGGCTGAACGCGCCGGCCTCTCGAGAGTCGCACGCCTGCACGCAACGATTCATACGCAGACGATATACGGGCCCCGTTTTTGCGGCCAGCGCTACCCGGGACAACTCACGACAAACTGACGTCAAGGCAGCCTTTTTGGCAACGAATTATGCGCATGCCCCACGCGCTTTTCCCTGTGTCTGTCACTTCCAGGTCACGGTTCACGTCGCGACGAAATTTCACCGTGTTGCGAAGGGCTTGCGGCCTCTTCGCGGCAACAGGCAATCCGCTGTGCAGATACGGCTCAGTGCGTCTCCTCGTCGCTTTTCCCGCCATGGCCAGGCACGCCTGCTTCGTCGAGTTTGCGGTAGAGCGTGGACCGGCCGATTTTGAGGCGGCGGGCGACTTCGGACATCTGCCCGCGGTAATGCGAGATCGCGAAGCGGATGATTTCGCTCTCCATGTCCTCCAGCGGGCGGACATCGCCGCTCGCGGTCAGCATGCAGAGAGTTCCCGCCGACGCGAGGGGAGCAATCGGTATTTCGTTACCCGACACCAAGGGAGGCGCCGCGATCGGCTCGAGCATCAGTGGCGCAGTCGGAATGTCGGTTGCGGGATGCGGCTGCGAAGCGAGCAGGGGAAAATCGCCGAGGCCAAGCTGGTCGCCGTCGCTCATCACCACCGCGCGGTAGACCGCGTTTTCGAGCTGGCGGATGTTGCCAGGCCAGTCGAGCTGGGCGAGGTGAGCCACCGCTTCGCCGCTGATGCCGGTGATGGTGCGGTTCTCCTCGGCGGCAAAGCGCGCCAGGAAATGCCGCAGCAGATGCGGAATGTCCTCGCGCCGGGCCCGCAGCGACGGGATCGTCAACGGCAGCACGTGCAGGCGATAAAACAGGTCTTCCCGGAAGTGCCCCTGTTTGACCCGCTCCAGGAGCTTGCGATTGGTCGCGGAGATGATGCGCACGTCGACCTTGACGGGCTTGCGGCCGCCGACCGCCTCGACCGCGCCTTCCTGGAGCGCGCGCAAGAGCTTGACCTGCGCCGTCAGCGGCAACTCGCTGATCTCGTCCAGGAACAGCGTGCCGCCATGGGCCTCGACGAACTTGCCCATGTGCCGCTCGGTGGCGCCGGTGAAGGCGCCCTTCTCGTGGCCGAACAGGATGGACTCGACGAGGTTGTCGGGGATCGCGCCGCAATTCACGGCGACAAAGGGTTTTGCCTTACGCTCGCCGCTGCCATGAATGGCGCGCGCGAACATCTCCTTACCGACGCCGGACTCGCCCTCGATCAGCACGGGAATCGAGGAGTTCGCCGCCTTCTGCGCGGTGCGCATCACGCCTGCCATCGCCTCGGAGCGGGTGATGATGTCGGAGAAGCTCAGACGGCCCTCGCGGCTGTGACGGATGCGCTGCAATTCGCCCTTCAGTGCGGAGGCGTTAAGCGCGTTGCGCAGTGAAACCTGAAGCCGCTCCAAGCCGACCGGCTTGACGACGAAATCCGCCGCGCCGGCGCGCATCGCCGAGATCACGTTGTCGATGCCGCCATGCGCGGTCTGCACGATGACCGGGATGCTGAGGCCCGCTTCGCGGATTTTCGCCAACACACCCATGCCGTCGAGGCCGGGCATCACGAGATCGAGGATGACGCCGTCGATGGCCGGGGCGTCGGGAGCGGTGAGGGCAGCGATCGCGGCGTCGCCGGAATCCACGACGACCGTCTCGTAGCCGCATTTCTGCACCATGTTTTCGACCAGCCGGCGGGCTACAGCGTCGTCGTCGGCGATCAAAATACTGGCAGCCATGGTTTTCCCTGCACGCTACAACTATCTGTCTCGAATCGGGGCACTCTGGCCGAAGCCGATTAACGCACTCTTAAACCTTGATGCCCACGCCCGCCGTCGCGACGGTTGAACACAGGTTTCCCGCACAATGAATTCGCGCTCCAAGCTCGCTCTCAAAAAGTCTGCTCTCAAGAAGCCCGTTTCCAGCAAGTCCGCTCCCCGCAAGCCGAGCACCAGGAAATCCGCCGCCAAAGCAAAGTCCTCCAGGCCTTCCGCAAAGTCTCCGCCTGCAAAGCCTGCAAGCAAGACCGGCAAGCTT
The DNA here is from genome assembly GCF_023073795.1 of Bradyrhizobium sp. 159. Taxonomy (NCBI): domain Bacteria; kingdom Pseudomonadati; phylum Pseudomonadota; class Alphaproteobacteria; order Hyphomicrobiales; family Nitrobacteraceae; genus Bradyrhizobium; species Bradyrhizobium sp. 159. The sequence continues at coordinate 81,005 of NZ_JADPKE010000031.1, forward strand.
CCGGAGTGGAACCTGGCCGATCTCTATTCGGGGATCGAGGCGCCGGAAGTGGCGCGCGACCTCGACAAGATGGATGCCGATTGCGTCGCGTTCGAGACGGACTACAAGGGCAAGCTCGCGACAGGGACAGCAAACGAAGATGGCGGAAAATGGCTCGCTGAAGCCGTGCGACGCTATGAGGCGATCGACGACCTCGCCGGCCGTCTCGGCTCCTATGCCGGCCTGGTCCACGCCGGCGACAGCGTGGACCCTGCGATTTCAAAATTTTACGGCGACGTGTCCGAGCGCCTGACGGCGGCGTCGACACATCTTCTGTTCTTCGCGCTCGAGCTCAATCGGATCGATGACGATATTTTGAACCGCGCGATGCAGACACCGGAGCTGGCACACTATCGCCCCTGGATTGAGGATTTGCGCAAGGAAAAGCCGTATCAGCTCGACGACAAGCTCGAGCAGCTCTTCCTGGAGAAGGCGCAGACCAGCTATTCCGCCTTCAACAGGCTGTTCGACCAGACCATCTCGGGCCTGCGCTTCAAGGTGGGCGCAAAAGAGCTCGCGATCGAGCCGACGCTCAATCTGTTGCAGGACCGAGACGGCGCAAAGCGCAAGGCCGCCGCCGAAGCCCTGGCGAAGACCTTCAAGGCAAATGAGCGCACCTTTGCGCTGATCACCAACACGCTCGCGAAGGACAAGGACATTTCCGACCGCTGGCGCGGCTTTCAGGATGTTGCGGATTCCCGGCACCTCAACAACCGCGTCGAGCGCGAGGTGGTGGATGCGCTTGTCGCCTCGGTGCGCGCGGCCTATCCAAAATTATCGCATCGCTACTACGGGCTGAAGGCGAAGTGGTTCGGCAAGAAGCGGCTCGCTTATTGGGACCGTAACGCGCCGCTGCCCTTTGCCGCGACCGACGTCATCGGCTGGCCCGATGCGCGGAACATGGTGCTGACGGCCTATCGCGGCTTCTCGCCCAAGATGGCCGACATTGCGGAGCGCTTCTTCACCGATCGCTGGATCGACGCGCCGGTGCGTCCGGGCAAGGCGCCCGGCGCGTTCTCGCATCCGACCACACCGTCGGCGCACCCTTACGTGCTGATGAACTACCAGGGCAAGCCGCGCGACGTGATGACGCTCGCGCACGAGCTCGGCCATGGCGTGCATCAGGTGCTCGCCGCGAAGAACGGCGCGCTGATGGCACCGACGCCGCTGACGCTGGCGGAGACCGCGAGCGTGTTCGGCGAGATGCTGACCTTCCGGCGGCTGCTGGCGCAGACCAAGAGCGCAAAACAGCGCCAGGCGCTGCTCGCCGGCAAGGTCGAGGACATGATCAACACCGTGGTGCGGCAGATCGCGTTCTATTCGTTCGAACGCGCAGTTCATACCGAGCGCAAGAACGGCGAGCTCACCGCGACCCGGCTCGGCGAGATCTGGCTGTCGGTGCAGGGCGAGAGCCTGGGGCCCGCGATCGAGATCAAGGCGGGCTACGAGAACTACTGGATGTACATCCCGCACTTCATCCACTCGCCGTTCTACGTCTACGCCTATGCGTTCGGCGATTGTCTCGTGAACTCGCTTTATGCGGTCTACGAGAATGCGGCCGAGGGCTTTGCCGAGCGCTATCTCGACATGCTTGCCGCCGGCGGCACCAAGCACTATTCCGAGCTGCTGCGGCCATTCGGGCTCGACGCCAAGGACCCAAAATTCTGGGATGGCGGGCTCAGCGTCATCGCCGGCATGATCGACGAGCTGGAGAAGATGGCCTGAGTGGCTGGCTTCTTGCGGGGCGTAAAACGTCTGTTGAACCAAGAGTCCAGCAATGTTATACACCCGTATAACCGCTGGAGGTTAGCCATGAAGATCGAGATCAAGAAGATCGGCAATTCGGACGGGTTGTTGCTGCCCCGCGAGCTTATGCAGCGACTCGATCTCAAGCGCGGGCAGCAATTGCATGTCGTGGAATTGCCCGGTGGGGGTTTTCAATTGCTGCCTTACGACCCCGACTTCGAGCGGACGATGGAAATTGCCGATGAGGTGATGGATAAGTATCGCGATACGCTCGCTGCGCTGGCAAAATAGCGGCCGGCGCATGAGTGATCCTCAGGAGCCACTCTGGGTCACCTACGAGCAGGCTGTCGCAATTCATAGCCGACAGCTCCGGCGCTTCGGTGGCGCGCCCGGATTGCGCGACGAGGGCATGCTGCGTTCGGCGCTGGAGCGTCTGATCAACAAATGGCGCTATGAACAGGCGCCAATGGAAGAACTCGCTGCAGCATACGCGTTCGGCCTCGCGAAGAACCATGCATTTGTCGACGGAAACAAGCGCATCGCCTTCATGGCGATGATGGTCTTCCTTCACAAGAACGGCGTCGCCTTCAGTCCCGCTCCCGCGGAAGCGACAACGATGATCCTCTCGCTTGCCGCGGGCGAAGTCAGCGAGCAGAGCCTGGCGCGCTGGATCCGCGACAATTGGAATTCCAAATGACCTCATTTGCGGGAAAACCGCGCCCGCGTGCCGTTGCCCTGCCCGAAAGTTTGCGGTATCCCAGCCAAGAATTCGACTTTCGACTGGGGACAATCATGGCTGACCATAGCGAAGTGGCGTACACCACCGCCGACGGCAACGACTACGTTGCGCACGAGCAGACCTACGAGGGCTTCATCAAGCTGGTGAAGTACGGCACGGCCTCGGTCGCGCTCATCGTGATCCTGATGGCGATCTTCCTCACCTGATCGATCGGCAGCTGCACACGCCAGCGGCAGCAGCTGCCCAGAAAATTTGCATACAAACTGGTCCCAGAACCGGTATCGAACGCCGCGGGAGTAACGCTTTAGTTTGCGCGCGCGCTGTCCTGCGCCGCCGGAGGCCTCATGAAGATTGCCGTTGCCAAGGAAATCGATCCGTCCGAGCCGCGGGTCGCCGCTTCGCCTGATACGGTGAAGAAATTCAAGGCGCTGGGCGCCGAGATCGCCGTCGAGCCGGGCGCCGGCCTCAAGTCGGGCCTGCCGGATTCCGAATTCACCGCCGTGGGCGCCGCTGTCAGCACTGATGCGCTGAAGGACGCCGACATCATCATCAAGGTGAAGCGCCCCGAGGCGTCGGAGCTCTCGCAGTACAAGCGCGGCGCGCTCGTCATCGCCATCATGGATCCCTATGGCAACGAGGCGGCGCTGAAGGCGATGGCCGATGCCGGCGTCTCCGCCTTCGCGATGGAATTGATGCCGCGCATCACCCGTGCGCAGGTGATGGACGTGCTGTCCTCGCAAGCCAATCTTGCCGGTTATCGTGCCGTGATCGAGGGCGCCGAGGCCTTCGGCCGCGCCTTCCCGATGATGATGACGGCGGCCGGCACCGTGCCCGCGGCCAAGGTGTTCGTGATGGGCGTCGGCGTTGCCGGTCTGCAGGCGATCGCGACCGCGCGCCGTCTCGGCGCCGTCGTGACCGCCACCGACGTGCGTCCCGCCACCAAGGAGCAAGTGGAATCGCTCGGTGCGAAATTCCTTGCCGTCGAGGACGAGGAGTTCAAGAACGCGCAGACCGCCGGCGGCTACGCCAAGGAAATGTCGAAAGAATACCAGGCCAAGCAGGCCGCGCTCACGGCCGAGCACATCAAGAAGCAGGACATCGTGATCACGACCGCGCTGATTCCGGGCCGGCCGGCGCCGAAGCTCGTCAGTGCCGAGATGGTCAAGTCGATGAAGCCGGGCTCGGTGCTGGTCGATCTCGCCGTCGAGCGCGGCGGCAACGTCGAGGGCGCCAGGGCCGGCGAGGTCGTTGACCTCGATGGCATCAAGATCGTCGGCTACACCAACGTCGCTGGCCGCGTCGCGGCCTCTGCCTCCAGCCTCTACGCACGCAATCTGTTCTCCTTCATCGAGACCATGGTCGACAAGACAGAGAAGAAGCTCGCCGTCAATTGGGACGATGAACTCGTCAAGGCCACTGCGCTCACGAAAGACGGCGCCGTCATCCACCCGAACTTCCAGCCGAAGGTTTAAGGAGAGTCGCCATGGAGCATGCTGCACAGGTCGTCGACCCCTTCATCTTCCGGCTGTCGATCTTCGTTCTCGCCGTCTTCGTCGGCTATTTCGTGGTGTGGTCGGTGACGCCGGCGCTGCACACCCCGCTGATGAGCGTGACCAACGCGATCTCCTCGGTGATCGTGGTCGGTGCGCTGCTCGCCGTCGGCGTCGGCATGATCTCGAGCGGCTCGGGCTGGGCGCGCGGCTTCGGCTTCGTCGCGCTCATCTTTGCCTGCGTGAACATCTTTGGCGGCTTCCTTGTCACGCAGCGCATGCTTGCGATGTACAAGAAGAAGTCGAAGTAAGCGGCCACCTCGGGCTGAAGGGACAGATGGGGACCTGAGATGAACGCCAATCTCTCTGCATTCTTGTATCTCGTGGCGGGGGTGCTGTTCATCCTGTCGCTGCGCGGGCTGTCGAGCCCGGCGACGTCGCGCCAGGGTAATTTGTTCGGCATGATCGGCATGGGCATCGCGGTTGCGACCACCCTCGCCAGCCATCCGCCTGCGGACGGCGTCGCCTGGATCCTCGTGATCCTCGGTATCGCCATCGGTGGCGCGATCGGCGCCGTGATCGCCCGCCGCGTGCCGATGACCTCGATGCCGGAACTGGTCGCCGCCTTCCACTCGCTGGTCGGCATGGCCGCGGTGCTGGTCGCCGCCGGCGCGTTCTACGCGCCCGAGGCCTTCGACATCGGCACCCCCGGCAACATCCATCCGCAGAGCCTGGTCGAGATGTCGCTCGGCGTCGCCATCGGCGCGCTGACCTTCACCGGTTCGGTGATCGCCTTCCTGAAGCTTTCCGCACGCATGAGCGGCGCGCCGATCATCCTGCCGTTCCGCCACGTCATCAACATCGCGCTCGCCGTGGCGCTGGTGTTCTTTATCGTCGGCCTCGTGCTGACCGGCAGCGCGCTCGACTTCTGGCTGATCGTCATCCTCGCCCTGGTGCTTGGCGTGCTCATGATCATCCCGATCGGCGGCGCCGACATGCCGGTCGTGATCTCGATGCTGAACTCCTACTCCGGCTGGGCCGCTGCCGGCATCGGTTTCACGCTCGGCAATTCCGCGCTGATCATCACCGGCGCACTGGTCGGCTCCTCGGGCGCGATCCTGTCCTACATCATGTGCCACGCGATGAATCGGTCCTTCATCTCGGTCATCCTCGGCGGCTTCGGCGGCGAGACCGCTGCGGCCGGCGGCGCTACGGGCGAGCAGAAGCCCGCCAAGCTCGGCTCGGCCGACGATGCTGCCTTCATCATGAAGAACGCCTCCAAGGTCATCATCGTGCCCGGCTACGGCATGGCGGTGGCGCAGGCCCAGCACGCGCTGCGCGAGATGGCCGACATCCTAAAGAAGGAAGGTGTCGAGGTGAAATATGCCATTCACCCGGTCGCCGGCCGCATGCCCGGCCACATGAACGTGCTGCTCGCCGAAGCCAACGTGCCCTATGACGAGGTGTTCGAGCTCGAGGACATCAACTCCGAATTCGCGCAGGCCGACATCGCCTTCGTGATCGGCGCCAACGACGTTACCAACCCGGCCGCCGAAGAGGACAAGACCTCACCGATCTATGGCATGCCCGTGCTCCAGGTCTGGAAGGCCGGCACCGTGATGTTCATCAAGCGCTCGCTCGCCTCCGGCTATGCCGGCATCGACAATCCGCTGTTCTATCGCGACAACACCATGATGCTGCTCGGCGACGCCAAGAAGGTCACCGAGAACATCGTCAAGGCGATGTAGCGCGGAAGCAAACGGACCGTGCCCATCACAAAGGAATGGCACCGGTCCCATCGCATGCCTCCCAAAGCGACGCGCGCGCAGCGCGCAGCCGGCGGGCCGCCCGCAAGGCGGCGTGCCGCTGCCGCGATGTTCCGGCCAGCCTCCGGCCCCATGTCATGAAATTGCTGCGGAGCCGTCGCAAGCCGTGAGCCGAAAGGCCGGCCGCGTATCATGACCATCGTCAAGTGGATCGCCATCCTGCTCGCGGCCGTCTATTGCGCCGGTCTCCTCGTGCTGTATGTCCGGCAGCGCCAGATGATGTTTCCGATCCCGCCCGCCGGTCGCACCGCACCCGATGCCGCGGGCCTTCCCGAGGCGGAAGAGCATGTCCTGACCACGTCGGACGGCGAGAAGGTCATCGTCTGGCACGTGCCGGCGAAGCGTGGCCGTCCCGTGATCCTGTATTTTCCGGGCAATGGCGATTTTCTCGCCGGTCGCGTCAGCCGCTTCAGGGCGATGACGGCCGACGGCACCGGCCTCGTCGCGCTGTCCTATCGCGGCTATGCCGGCTCGAGCGGTGCGCCGAGTGAGGAGGGTTTGCTGCGCGATGCCGCAGCTGCCTACGATTTCACGTCGGGGCGCTATGCCGCGGAACGGATCGTCGCCTGGGGCTTTTCGCTCGGCACCGGCGTGGCCGTCGCGCTCGCATCCGAGCATCCGATCGGCAAGCTGATCCTGGAGGCGCCCTATACCTCGGCGGTCGATATCGCCGCATCGGCGTTCCGGTTCGTGCCGGTGCGCCTCCTGATGCGCGACCCGTTTCGCTCCGACGAGCGGATCGCGCGCGTCACGGTGCCGCTGCTGATCATGCATGGCACCAATGACCTTGTCATTTCGATCGTGTTCGGAGAGCGTCTGTTTGCGCTCGCCCGCGGACCCAAGCAGTTCGTTCGCTTCGCGGGCGGCGGACACGACAATCTCGATGCTTTCGGTGCGATCGAAACGGCAAGGCGCTTCATTGAATCCTAAGCAGTTCGTCACGTGGCCCTGGCGCCTGGCCTTCGCCGCGATCCTCGCGTTATCGCCGCAACACGTATGGGCAGCGACCGGGCTCGATGGTGCCGCCATGGGCTGGCCCTATGCGCTGCCCTTTGCCGGCCTGTTGCTGTCGATCGCATTGGGTCCGCTGCTGCTTCCAAAAATCTGGCATCATCACTACGGCAAGATCGCCGCGGCCTGGTCGCTGCTGGCACTCGCCGCGCTCGTCATCTTTGCCGGGAGCATGGCAACGCTGGCGGCGCTCGTTCACGCCATGCTCGCCGAATATCTCGGCTTCATCGTGCTGCTGTTCTCGCTCTATTTCGTGGCCGGCGGCATCCTCATCACGGGCGACATCAAGGCCACGCCGGCGACCAATTTCGGCATCCTCGCGCTCGGCACATTGGGGGCGAGCATTGTCGGCACCACGGGGGCCGCGATGATCCTGATCCGTCCCTTGATCCGCGCCAACCGGCTGCGGCGCCACAATACCCATGTCGTCATCTTCTTCGTCATCCTGGTTGCCAATGTCGGCGGCGCGCTGAGCCCGCTCGGCGATCCCCCGCTGTTCGTCGGCTTCCTGCATGGCGTCGATTTCTTCTGGACCACGCGTACCATCTGGTTGCAGACCGCAATCGTGGCCGGACTGCTGCTCGCCATCTTCGTCGCCATCGACGTCTGGCGCTTCCGCAGCGAGTCGCCGCCCGGCGACACAGGTTGCGGGGAGCCGCTGCGCATCCGCGGCCTTGTCAATTTGGTGCTGATCGCGGCCATCGTCGCGAGCCTGCTGGCGTCGGCGATGTGGAAGCCCGGCATTGCCTTCGACATTCTCGGCACCAAGCTGCAATTGGAGGACGTCGTCCGCAATTTGGTGCTGCTGGCCATTGCGGCCTTGTCGGTTTGGCTGACGCCGGACGAGCACAGACTGGCCAACGGCTTCACCTGGGAGCCGATCCGCGAGGTCGCGAAACTGTTCGCCGGCATTTTCGTCGCGATCATTCCCGTCATTGCCATGCTCAATGCCGGCCATCACGGTGCCTTCGCCTGGCTGTTGTCGGCGGTGACGGCGCCGGACGGTGCGCCGCGCGAAGTCGCCTATTTCTGGTTCACCGGCCTGATGTCGGCGTTCCTCGACAATGCGCCGACCTATCTGTTGTTCTTCGAACTCGCCGGCGGCGACCCGCAAGTGCTAATGCATGAACTCTCGGGTACGCTCGCCTCGATCTCCATGGGTGCGGTCTACATGGGTGCGCTCACCTATATCGGCAATGCGCCGAACTTCATGGTGAGCAGCATTGCCAGCGAGAACGGCATCGAGATGCCGAGCTTCTTCGGCTATATGCTGCGCGCCGGCGCCGTGCTGATTCCGCTGTTCCTGCTGCTGACGCTGCTGCCGGTCGCGCCGATCCTGCACTGGCATTGAATCTCACGCCTGATTTGCTACTGCTCATGCCAGCAAATGGAAGCGGTGGATGAGCGCACATAACCCGATGCCCCGGTCGGCCTGGATCTTCCCGGCGCTGGCCGTGCTGTTGTTCGCGGCTGTTAGCGCGACGGACTACGTGTTCACGCTGTCGCTCGGCGGGCTCGTCTTCGCCATTGTCCTTCTGATCATCCTGTTCGGCACCGTATTTGCCGCGGTTCATCATGCCGAAGTGATCGCTGAGCGGGTCGGCGAACCCTATGGCACGCTGGTGCTGACGCTCTCGGTGACCATCATCGAAGTGGCGCTGATCACCACGATCATGCTGGGCGACAAGCCCGCCCCGGCGCTCGCGCGCGACACCGTGTTCGCCGTGGTCATGATCGTCTGCAATGGCCTCGTCGGGCTCTGCATCTTCATCGGCGGTCTGCGTTATCGCGAGCAGGGTTTCCAGCTCTCCGGGGCCAACGTCTATCTCAGCGTCCTGTTTGCGCTTGCCACCATCACGCTGATCATGCCGAACTACACCACCACCACGCCCGGGCCGGTCTATTCGGCGGTTCAGCTCGGTTTCGTCGACGTGGTCACGCTCGCGCTTTATGCGGTGTTTCTCTACACCCAGACCGTCCTGCACAAGGATTACTTCGTTCATGAACGGGCGCAGGGCGAGGGCGGGGAGGTGCACCTGTCAAGTGGGGCGCTCGCGCTCACCGTGGCGCTGCTCTTGGTCTCACTTCTGGCGGTCGTGCTGCTCGCCAAGAAATTCTCGCTGGTGGTCGATGCCGTGGGCGCCAGGATCGGCGCGCCGCCGGCCTTCGCCGGCCTTCTGGTCGCGCTCCTGATCCTGCTGCCCGAGGGCGTCGCGGCCATCGCGGCTGCCCGCAAGAACGACCTCCAGAAGAGCATTAACCTCGCGCTCGGATCGTCACTCGCGACCATCGGGCTGACCATCCCGGCCGTCGGCGTCGCCACCTACGCGCTCGACAAGGAGCTCGAACTCGGCCTCAACGCCCAGGGCAGCGTGCTCTTGCTCCTGACCTTCTTCTTGAGCATGCTGACCTTCGGCACCGGGAGGACCAATGTCCTGTTCGGTCTGGTCCACATGGTGGTATTTGCCGTCTACGTGTTCATGGTCTTCGTGCCCTGAAGCGCGACAAGGAGAGTTCCCGATGCTTGCCGCCCAGTCCGAGGTTCAGGTCGACAACGCGCAGGTTCGCGTGACCGAGTGGCGACTTGCGCCGGGGAGCGCCACCGGGCATCACACGCACGGCATGGACTATGTGATTGTACCCGTGGTGGCGGGGGAGATGACCATCGTGGCACCCGGCGGTGAGAGATCCAAGGCGCAGCTTGCGGCCGGGAAATCCTATTTCCGCAAGGCTGGCGTCCAGCATGACGTACTTAACGAAACCTCAACCGAGATCGTGTTCCTTGAAGTCGAGCTAAAACCGTAGGTTGGCGTTGCTGTTTGCCATCGATCCGTCGCAGTTGATCCCTCACAATGCCCCAAAGTTCCCGCATCAGATCGCGCGGGGAGTGGCCGAGAAATGCTGAAATACCTCGCTAAAATCTCGATGGATATTTTCCCCTCGGTGCTCGCGACGATCATCGGGGCTTACATCGTTAATCACTACATCAATGCCAAGCCCGCACCCGATACTCCTGCGGCCGTGGCGGTGCCTGCCCAGGCTGGCAGTGAGGGCAAGCCGGCGGATACCGCCAGCCTTCCCGCGCCCGGCGTCAAGGCCAAGGGTGTCTCCGAGAAGAGCGTCTCCGAGAAGAACGCTGCGGACAAGCCGGCGGCCGAGAAACCTGCCGATCATCAGCCTTCTGCCGAGACCAAGGCCGCAGACGTTGCTCCCGCCGAGACCAGCCCGCGCGGCCGCACCGCCGCGCGCGAAAAGGCGGCCGCCAAGTCCGCTCCGGCTGCTGCGGTTCCCGCCACCGCCCCGATGGTGGAGGCCAATTCGGCGCCGGCTGCGGCTTCCCCGGCCGCGGCCCCCGACGCCAACGATCTCGTGCGTGCCGCGATCGAGCGTCTGCGCAAGTCGCCTGAGGGCAAAGCCGCTGAGGCCAAATCAATCGAGACCAAGTCTTCCGAGACCAAGCCGGCTGAAAGGCCGGCAGAGCCTGCGGTACGGGAAGCAACCCGTACCCCGGAGGCGCCGCGTGTGATCACCGCGGAGCCGTCCACGGTGCGTCCGCTGCCGCCGCCGATCACTGTGTCGACGCCGTCACCCGAGGCCTATGGCAATAGCGGCTCGTCGCCGCTCAACCCGCCTTACACGGCCTCGGTCGGAAATGACGACCCGAATCGGATCACGCCGCCGGCTGACATTCCCGTGCCGGTGATCGCACCGCCGCTCGATCTGCGCGCCGACGCCGCCGCGACCACGACCATGCGGCGGCCGAAGACCAATGTCGCCGATGAGATGCTGTCCGGCGTGAAGTCGATGTTCCACGCCGTTTTGCCAAAACCCGCCACTCCCGATTAGGACGGCATCTGAGCCGCGCTGTCAGCCGCCGACCCGGGCGAGGCCGCTGCGGGCGGCATCGTCGCGTGGGCGAAGCGAGACCGCCTTGGTGTAGGACGCCGCTGCCTTGGCCCTGTCGCCCAGCCGCTCATAGGCCTGTCCGCGGGTGGTCCAGACCTGGGCGTTGTGCGGATCGGACTCGGAGGCCTCGTCCAGATCGGCTGCGGCTTCCTTGATCTTGCCGAGCGCGAGATAGCTGGTGGCGCGGCCGAGCAGCGGCTCGACCTTCTGCGGGTTGAGCCCGCTCGCAGCGCTGAAATCGGCGATTGCGAAATCGTGCTGGTTATTGCCCTGATAGATCAAGGCACGGCCATAGAGCGCCTGCGCGTTGTAGGGATCGAGCCCGACCGCGCGATTGAATTCGTCGAGCGCAGCTGCGGCCTCGCCTGACTTCGCCAAGGATTGGGCCTTTGCCGTGTGCGCCTGAGCTTCGCTGACGTTGCCGGCGCTGACCGCGCTTTCGGCGGTCGCGATCGCCTTCGGCGCCTCCTGAGGCTTCTCCTTCTCCGGCATCAGCGATCCCAGATCGAAGGAGCAGCTGCACAGCGCAATCCCCATCAAAGCCAACACGAACGGTTGCTGCCAGATCTGGCGTAGCCGCGCCAAGCTGCGCTCGGGGAAAGGGGAGGCCATCTACGGTTCGCTCGCGCTAGAGCATGGTCCGAAAAAATGTAAAGCGGTTCTCCCTCGCGACAAACGCGGAAATGCGTTTGCGCGGAGATCATGCTCAAACAACAAACCAAAGCGCGATTGACGTTCAATCCCAATCTCATCGTGCTTTAGTGCCGCATCGGTGGCGCCCCTGTCCCAGAATAGGCACCGCTCAAAACAATAACGCGGGCCAGGGGCCCGCGTTATCGAAGACTAAAGTCTTGCAAGATCCGCTAGATCAGCGCGGTCCGCGCGGACCTGCACCCGGGCCGCGACCGCCACGATCACCGCCCGGACCTGCGCCGAACACCGGCTTCGGCTTCATCGGCAGCAGGCCTTCGCGCTGCAGCTTCTTGCGGGCCAGCTTGCGTGCGCGGCGCACGGCTTCGGCCTTTTCGCGGGCCTTCTTCTCGGACGGCTTCTCGTAATGACCGCGGAGCTTCATCTCGCGGAAAATTCCCTCGCGCTGCATCTTCTTCTTCAGCGCCTTGAGGGCTTGATCGACATTGTTATCGCGGACGAGAACCTGCACGCGGCATCCTCTTCAGGTGGATCGGATTTGAATTCTGGTAAGAATTAAGGGGATGGCAAAACGCGCAAGCCCTTAACCTTGAGCGCGCGGATGTATCAGACAAAACTGCAGATGTCCACCGGCCAAGCGGGGTTTCGGGCCAATTTCGGCCACTAAATGCGGCGAAAATACCTCTGTGCGGCCCCGATTTGGGCGATTTGACGTCCATGGCGGGGTCGTTTCCGGAGCTTTGTTCCGGAAACTTGAAATCAGGGGACGACACATGGACATGAAAAAATACGCCGCCGAAGCCATCGGCACTTTCTGGCTCACATTCGCAGGCTGCGGCAGCGCCGTCATTGCCGCCGGCTTTCCCCAGGTCGGCATCGGACTGGTCGGTGTGTCGCTGGCGTTCGGGCTGAGCGTCGTCACCATGGCCTATGCGATCGGCCACATCTCGGGTTGCCACCTCAATCCGGCCGTCACGGTCGGCCTCGCTGCCGGTGGCCGTTTTCCGGCTGGCCAGATCCTGCCCTATGTGATCGCACAGGTGGCGGGCGCCATCGTTGCCGCGTCGCTGCTCTATGTCATCGCGAGCGGGGCGCCCGGATTTGACGTCACCAAGGGCTTCGCGTCGAACGGCTATGACGCGCATTCGCCCGGCCAGTACAGCATGATCGTGTGCTTCCTCACCGAAGTGGTGATGACCATGATGTTCCTGTTCATCATCATGGGCGCCACCCATGGCCGTGCGCCCGCGGGCTTCGCGCCGCTCGCGATCGGGCTCGCGCTGGTGATGATCCATCTCGTCAGTATCCCCGTCACCAACACCTCGGTGAACCCGGCGCGCAGCACCGGCCCCGCGCTGTTCGTCGGCGGCTGGGCGCTGTCGCAGCTCTGGCTGTTCTGGGTCGCGCCATTGATCGGCGGCGCGCTAGGCGGGGTGATCTACCGCTGGCTCAGCGAGGAGCCTACAGGTGTCGTCGCGGGCGCAAAGACGGCGTGATCGCAAGGGGATCGCAGCGATTGCTGCGGTCCCCTCATTTGGCTTTTGTCGGCCTGACTTCGGTGACGTGTCCCATCTTGCGGCCGGGGCGCGGCGCGCCCTTGCCGTAGATGTGCACCGTGGCGCCAGGAACCGTCAGCCACTTGTCGTAGTCATTGATCTCGTCGCCAATCAGATTGGTCATGGTGACGCATTCGCCGTGGCGCACGGGCTTGCCGAGGGGCCAGCCGGCGATGGCGCGGATGTGCTGCTCGAATTGCGACACGGACGCGCCGTCCAGCGTCCAGTGTCCGGAATTGTGCACGCGCGGAGCGATCTCGTTGACCAGCACCTTCGGTCCGGTGCCATTGGTGAGCACGAACATCTCGACGGCGAGCACGCCGACATAGTCGAGCGCGCTGGCGATCTTGCTGGCGATGCTGCGCGCTTCTTCGGCGAGCGAGTCCGCGATCGGTGCGGGCGCGCGCGATATCTTGAGAATGTGGTCGCGGTGCTCATTCTCGGTGACGTCGAAGCACTCGACCTGACCCGTCGCCGCGCGGGCGGCGATCACGGAAATCTCGCGCTCGTAGGGCACGAATGCCTCCAGGATCGCCGATTTGGTGGCGAGACTGGTCCACACCTTGGCGATATCGTCGCCCTCGCGGATGATGGCTTGGCCCTTGCCGTCATAACCGAAGCGGCGGGTTTTAAGCACGGCTGGAAGGCCGATCCCGACGATCGCCTCGCGCAACGAAGCCACCGAGGTGACGTCGGCGTAAGCGGCGGTGCCGATGCCGAGCCGGGTGACAAAATCCTTCTCGGCCAATCGATCCTGGGTGGTCTCGAGGATCTTGCGGTTGGGCAGCACCGGGCGGCGCGCGTCCAGCACCATCGCGGCGGCCGCCGGCACGTTCTCGAATTCGTAGGTGATGACGTCGACGTCGTTGGCGAACAGCTCGAGCGCCTCGACATCGGCATATTCGGCGCAGGTTGCATTGAGGACAACGTCGAAGGCCGGCGAGTCCGGATCGGGCGAGAAGACCTGGCAGCGCAGCCCGAGCCGCGCCGCAGCCATCGCCAGCATCCGGCCCAATTGTCCGCCGCCGAGGATTCCGATGGTGTCGCCCGGCTTCAGCGTCACCTGCTTTGCGTCAGTCACGCCTTGTCCTCCGGGCGCTCGGCAACTGCCTCGGTCTGCGCCTTGCGCCAGGCGGCAAGGCGACCGGACAGGGCGGGATCGGACAGCGCCAGCACGGAAGCTGCCAGCAGCGCGGCGTTGATCGCGCCGGCCTTGCCGATGGCGAGGGTGCCCACCGGGATACCCGCGGGCATCTGAACGATCGAATACAGCGAATCGAGGCCTTTGAGCGTCTTCGATTCGACGGGCACGCCGAACACCGGCAGCTCCGTCAGCGCCGCCGCCATGCCGGGCAGATGCGCGGCGCCGCCAGCGCCGGCGATGATGACCTTGTATCCCGCCGCCTTGGCGCCTTTGGCGAAGGCAAACAGGCGATCGGGCGTGCGATGGGCCGAAACGATGCGGGTGTCGGCGGCGACGCCGAGCGCGGCAAGCGTGTCGGCGGCATGCCGCATCGTGTCCCAGTCCGACTGGCTTCCCATGATGATGGCGATCGGCGCGGTCATGACGTCAATTGTGCCCGGAAAACAGAAAGATAGGCCAGATTAAAGGTTCCGGCCGGCGGCTCGCAAGGCGGTGGCAAGGAGAAGGGAATGCACTATCCTGTCTTGGTGAATCCCCGCAAGCCTTCATTGAGCAGGATGCCCATGAAGAAACCAAAAAGGGCGAGTGCTGCGAAGGCCGAAAAGGGCCGGAAGACCAGCGCCAGCCGTTCCAAAGCCGCTGCCAAGCCTCCGGCCAGACCGTCGCGGCGCCGAACGCAGGCCAATGGCGCCACGGAAAGCATCAAGGCGACCATCCGCGGCTTGCGGAGCAAGCTGAAGGCGGCGGAGCGGCGGGTCGCGGAGCTCGAAGCGGCCGCTGACACCGATTTCCTGCTCGAGATTCCGAACCGGCGCGGCTTCGAGCGCGAGCTCAACCGCGCCATCGCCTACATGAAGCGCTACCGCGCCAGCGGCGCGCTGATCGTGCTCGACGTCGATCGGCTGAAGCCGATCAACGATTCCTTCGGACACGCCGCCGGCGACGAAGTGCTCAAGGCGATTGCCGCGACCCTGACGCGGCAGGTCCGCGCCTCGGACGTGGTCGGCCGTCTTGGCGGCGACGAGTTCGCGCTGCTGCTGTGGAATCTCAGCGAGACCGACGCCAAAGCGAAGGCCGCCTCGTTCGAGCAGGCGATCGACGAATTGTCCTTCACCTTTCGGGGCCAGCACGTGGCTGCGGGCGCCTCCGCCGGCGTCGCGTTGCTGGGGGCGCAGTCCGACGCTGGCCGCGCCCTCGAGGAAGCCGATGCCGCCATGTATGTGCGCAAGGCGTGCCGGCGGCACGAGCCGCGGACCAGGTTGGCCGGGAGCTAATCCTACAGCGCGGTGAGATCTTGTGGCACATTGCCGAACTTGCGCAGCAATGTGGCGTCGCCGAATTCGCCGGTCATGGGATCGCCGCTGCGGCTTAACGCGATCGCGCCGATGTGACCAGCGCCGCGCGATAGGATTTCGGCGCGCCGCAACGCGGCCGTCGAGCTCTGGCACTCCTCTGCGGCGCCCGCGACGGGCGATCCGTCAGCATCGATCAGGAAGGGCATTGCAACGTAGTAGGTTACATCCGACATGGCGTTGCTCCGATGTTGAACTCAGGCGGCGCTGCTTTTGCTTCGCATCTTGCCGGGCGAGATCTCCGGAACGCAGCCGGCGGAAATCGCCGCCTGCAATTCCTCCAGCTCGGCTTCCAGATATTCATTGGCCATGATCAGCGCCTTGATGGTGCTGCGCAGATTGCCGTCGCACATCGCGATCGCCTGATCGCAGGCCTGTTCATAATGGCTGTTGTCGAGAAGGGCGGTTGCCGACATCTGCGTTGTCCTTGGCGTTTCCTGGGGCGTTGGAAGGCAGAATGTTCCTATTTTGTTCTCATTGAGTCAAGCAGATTCACGCACCCGCAAGCCGCGGCAAGGCCGCCTTGCGGATCAGGCGATGATGTCGGGCGTGATCTGGTCTTCAATGAAGGCGATGCGGTCGCGCAACAACAGCTTGCGCTTCTTCAACCGTTGTAACCGCAACAGGTCGGGGGCGGGCGACTGATGCAGTGCATCGATCGCCGCATCGAGGTCTCGGTGTTCCTGCTGCAACCGGGTGAGCTCGGCTTCGAGCTCACGCTCGTCTTCATTGGTCATGTCTGCGGTGGCCGAAAACCGATAGCCGTGAGATCTGGGCTGTGGATGCCCTGTGGAAATTATCGTCCTTGCGCGGCGTGACCGCAAGCGATCTGCGGCCGCCGGCCGCCGATCTTCCGCAACATATTTCTGCGGGTCGCCGCGGCGCTGCGCAAGCGCATTGATATCATGGATTTTTTCTGCGTGGTTCCCTTACTCACGCTTCGTTACATATGAATTTTCAAAAATGACGGCGCAACCACGGATACCCATCGACAGAACGAATCGGTGATGTAGACTTCCCTCGTCCGGATCGAATCCTGAGGTTCAACCCTACCGAGGAGGTTTCGAATGACAATTCAGGCACATCTTGTTGAATTGGAACGGAAGCACAAACTTCTCGAAAACGAATTGCACGAAGCTCTCGTGCACCTTTCAACAGACGACCTGCAAATTGTTGAGTTGAAGCGCCGGAAGTTGATGGTCAAGGACCAGATCGAGCGTCTGAAGCAAGGCGACACGCTCCACTAGTGATCCCCGCAACAGCGTAGAGTTGATCGTACTCCTTAGGCAGGGATGAGCGCCTTTGCGCTCATCCCTGCTGCAAGGAGCGCGCGTCGTGCAAATTTGTGCGGCGTCAGCCTTTTGCTTCGACGCATTTTCTTGACGCAAACCGGTATCCGCTTTGCTCGAAACGCTCTAGATGTCCGCGAGCTCAGCGACGTGATCCGCGATTGCGAGCGACGACGTCAGTCCCGGCGATTCGATGCCGAACAGGTTGATCAAGCCTGCCACGCCGTGATCGCGCGGGCCCTGCATCAGAAAATCCTGCGTCGCCACCGCTGGCGGCACGATCTTCGGGCGAATGCCAGAATAGCTCGGCATCAACGCCCCGTCGGGCAGCGTCGGCCAGTATTTGCGGATCGCGGGATAGAAGCGCTCGGCGCGTGCCGGATCGACCTCGTAATTGATGGTCTCGATCCACTCGACGTCGGGGCCGAAGCGGGCCTGACCTGCCATGTCCAGCGTCAGGTGCACCCCCAACCCGCCGGGCTCGGGCACCGGGTAGATCAGGCGCGAGAACGGCGCCCTGGCACTGCAGCTGAAATAATTTCCCTTGGCGAGATAGGCCGGCGGAATCCGGTCCAGCGGCATGCCGTCGATGTTACGCGCCACATTCGTCGCCGAGAGTCCCGCGGCGTTGACGAGAAGGCTGCATTGCAGCGTCATCGGCGCCTCACCGCCGGCCTCGATCTCGATGCCGTCGGCGGCGGCCTTGGCACGGACCAGCGGCGTGTGGAACGCGAAGGCCGCGCCGGCCTCCTCGGCTTCGCCGCGTAGCGAGAGCATGTAGGCGTGGCTGTCGATGATGCCGGTCGACGGCGACAGCAGCGCGGCGTCGCAGGCGAGCGCCGGCTCGAGCGCGCGTGCGGCCTCGCCCGAAAGCAGTTGCATGTCGAGCACGCCGTTGGCTTCGGCATGCGCCTTGATCGATTGCAGCTTCTCGGTCTCTTCCGCGCTGGTCGCGACGATCAGCTTGCCACAATTCTTGTGCGGGATGCCGCGCTCGGCGCAGTAGCGGTACAGCGCCTGCTTGCCGCCGACGCACATGCGCGCCATCCAGCTCCCGGCGCGGTAGTAGATGCCGGCATGGATCACCTCGCTGTTGCGCGAGGAGGTGACGGTGCCGATGGCCTCGGCTTCCTCGAGCACGACGACCTCGCGCCCGGTCTGAGCGAGCCTTCGAGCCACCGCGAGCCCGATCACGCCGGCTCCGATGACGACGCAATCGACCCTATCCATGGTCGTGCAGGACGTCAGTTGGGAGGGCCGGTGGCAGTGGGCCTTGAGGCGACGGCGCGCGGCCGTTTTCCGTTAAGGAAGCATTTATCATGTCAGGGCAATTGCCGTGTTTCGCGTCACATTTTTCCGTTGCGCGTACAGGCGTTTACCCGATCCAAACCCGCGAAGCCAGACAATCCGGCGTTGAAATCGCGGGTGGCGGATGGCTGAGAAAAACTGGCACGCGGGCAGTGCGCTTCCGATTGCTGTGCAGGCCGTCGTGTGCCTGGCCGGCGCGGTCGGCCCTGCGCACGCCTTTGCGCTGTCGGACAGCTTCACCGCTCCGAGTGATCTCGCCAAGCTCGATCCCAACGTGATCTGGGAAGTCCTGATCGCGAGCATCGTCGTCTGCTCGTTCCTCGCCGCGATCGCGCTATGGATCCATTCCTCGCTGCGGCGGACCAGGCGTTCGCAGATGCGGCGCAATGCCTTCGTCTCCTCGGCAATGAACAATCTCAACCAGGGCGTGGTGATGACGGATGCGCAGCGGCGCGTCATCTTCTGCAACGACCGCTATCTCGAGATCTATGGCCTGACGCGGTCGGATATCCGGGCCAACATGAACGGCTCCGAACTCCTCGAGCTGCGACGCAAGCGCGGGGTGCTCGGCGGCGCCTCGGTTGACGAGTTCTACGAGAAGGCGGCAAGCAGCAACGGTTTGATCACCGAGCTGCCGGATGGACGGGCCATCCTGGTGAAATTTTACGTGCTGCCGAACGGCGGTTCGGTGGCGACGCATCTCGACGTCAGCGAACAGCGGCGGCTTTCGCAACAGCTCGCCTCCACCAAGCAGTTCCTGGAAACCGTGCTGGACAATGTGCCGGCCTGTGTTGCCGCGAAGAGCATCGAGGACGGCCGCTACATCTTCGCGAACACCGCCTATGAGCGCTTCTGGGGCTTCTCGCGGGATCACGTGGTCGGCAAGAATGCGCGCGAGTTGTTTTCGCCCGCCTCGGCGGCCACTATCGAGGCGACCGACCAGGCCGCGCTCAACTCGCCGGACGGTCAATTCCGCAACGACTTCGAGGTCGAGCGTGGCGGGGAGCAGCGCATGGTCGCCTCGATCCGGATCGCGGTCCGCAATGAAAGCAACAGGCCCGGATTCCTGCTGCTGGTATTCGAGGACATCACCGACCGCCGCTCGCTGTCGCAGGAACTGGAGAGCACCAAGAAGTTCCTCGAGCTCGTGGTCGACAACATTCCGGTCGCGCTGATCGTCGAGCAAGTCAAGGACGGCCGCTATTTGCTCGCCAACCGCAGCGCCGAGACGATTCTCAACCGCAGGCGGGAGGAAGCCACGGGCCTGACTGCCGCGGATATCTTCAATCCTAAGGAAGCCAAGCTGATCATCGCGCGCGACGAGGCTGCAATCAAGAAGCGCGGGATGATCACCGAGGAGCATCCGATCTCCACTAAGGACGGCTTGCGTCTGTTCCTGACACGCCGCGCCACCGTGTTGAGCGATGCCGGCGAGCCGCAATATCTGATCAAGACCCATGAGGACGTCACCGATCGCCGCCAGACCGAGTCGCGCATGGCGCACATGGCCTATCACGACGGCCTCACCGATCTGCCGAACCGCGCCGCCTTCCTCCAGGCGCTGACCCAGATGATCGAGGCCTGCGAAGGCACGGTCGAGGAGTTTGCCGTCCTGTGCGTGGACCTCGACGGCCTCAAGGAGGTCAACGACGTCTTCGGCCATGCGCTCGGAGACAAGCTCCTGATCGAGGTGGCCCAGCGGCTCCAGGACTCCGCGCGCGGCGGCGTGGTGGCGCGCCTGTCGGGCGACGAATTCGGTCTCATCATCGACGGCAAGCAGCCGGACGCCGGAATGGCGCTGGCGCAGCAGATCGGCGAAGCCGTCGCCCGGGAATTCCAGATTGATGGCCGGCCGGTTCGCGCCGGCATCACCACTGGCATGTCGGTCTTCCCGCACAATGGCGCCGACGGCGCTTCGCTGCTTGCCAATGCCGGCGCGGCGCTGTTCCGCGCCAAGCAGAAGTCGCGCGGCACGATCAGCCTCTACCAGCCGGAGATGGACCAGCAGATCCGCGATCGCCGCGTGCTGCACCAGGACCTATCGATGGCGATCAAGAAGGGCGAGCTCTCGCTCGCCTTCCAGCCGCAGGGCGCCGCCGGCCACAGCGTCGCCGAGAGCGAGATCATCGGCTTCGAGGCATTGGCGCGCTGGCAGCATCCGGTGCGTGGCCAGGTCTCGCCGGCCGAATTCATCCCGATCGCGGAAGAGAGCGGCCTGATCGTCGAGATGGGCCAGTGGATCCTGCGCGAGGCCTGCCGTGAGGCGGCGTCCTGGCCAAAACCGCTCCAGGTCGCCGTCAATCTGTCGCCGGCGCAGTTCATGCACGGTGACGTGGTTGGCCTCGTCCATTCGATCCTGATCGAGACCGGCCTTGCACCCGGCCGGCTCGAGCTGGAGATCACCGAGGGCGTGCTGATCGAGGACTTTGATCGAGGCCTTGCGCTGCTGCGCCGGCTGAAGGCGCTCGGCGTGCGTATCTCCATGGACGATTTCGGCAGCGGCTATTCCTCGCTGAGCTATCTCCAGGCGTTCCCGTTCGACAAGATCAAGATCGACCGAGCCTTCATCATCAATCTCGGCCGCAACCCGCAATCGGCGGCAATCGTGCGAGCCGTGATCGATCTCGGCCACGGCCTCGAAATGTCAATCATCGCCGAGGGCGTCGAGACCACCGACCAGCTCGCCTTCCTTGCCAAGGAGGGCTGCGACGGCGTGCAGGGCTATCTGCTCGGCAAGCCCCTGCCGATCGGGAAATATGCCGGCCTCGTCGGCCGCGCTGAGGTCATGGAGCTTGCGCTCAAGACCGGCTAATGATGATGGGGCGCTTCGCTCCTTCTCGTCGGCTCATGGCGGATTACGACCTTGCGATCATCGGCGGCGGCCTGAACGGTGTCAGCCTCGCGCGCGATGCGGCTGGCCGCGGTCTGCGGGTCGTCCTGTTCGAGCAGGGCGATCTCGGCGCCGGGGCGTCGTCGGCGACGCCGCGGCTGATCCACGGCGATCTGTCGGTTCTGGAACGGCGCGGGTTCTGGCGGGTGCGCCGGGCGCTGATGGAGCGGCGGACCTGGCTCAGGATCGCGCCGCATCTGGTCCGGCCGATGCAGTTCGTCATTCCCGCCCATTCCGACGAACGTCCGCCATGGCTGCTGCGCGCCGGCCTATTCCTTTATGACAGCCTCTCAAGCCGGAGCGGGCTGCCCGTCGCGACAACCCTCGACATCACGCATCATCCGGTTGGCAACGCGCTGAAGCGTCCGTTCGGCACGGCGTTCGAATATTCGGATTGCGTCGTCGATGATTCCCGCCTGGTGGTGGTCACGGCGCTCGATGCCGCCGAGCGTGGCGCGGTGATCCGGACCGGCGCCCGCTGCGTCCGTGCCGATCGAACCGACACCTGGCGGCTTGCGGTGGTCGATCGGGGCCAGCGCCGCACGATCACGGCCCGGGCGCTAGCCAACGCGACCGGGGCCTGGACGTCGATGGTGGCGGAGACTGTGCTGCGGCAGCCGTTGCTCGCCATGGCCGCCGTGCAGATGAGCCAGATCATCGTGCCGCGGCTGTTCGAATCCGATAACGTCTACGTCTTGCAGAACAACGATGGACGGCTGATCTTTGCCCGGCCCTTCGAGCGCGACTTCACCCTGATCGGCACGGTCACGCGTGAGTTCACCGGCGATCCCGCGATCGTGGCGATGCCTGGGACCGATATCAGCTATCTCTGCGAGGCGGCCAGCCGCTATTTCCGCGAGCGCGTTACCCCGTCCGACGTGGTCCGGACGGTCTCCGGCGTCAACCTGGCGCTGGCGTCCGCACGCAGACGTGATGGCACGACCCTGTTCCACGCGCGCCGGCGCAAGGCGCCGTTGATCACGATGTTCGGCGGCGACATTACGACGTCGCGCCTGCGCGCGGAGAGGGCGGTGACGAAGTTGGCGCGGTTCTATCCGATGTCGCCGCGCTGGACCGCCGGCGCAGCGCTGCCCGGCGGGGATTTTGCCTGGAATCGTTTTGACACCGAGGTCGATCTCGCGCGCGACCGCTGGCGCTTTCTCTCGGAGCCGCAGGCCCAGCGGCTGGTTGCCGCCTACGGCTCGCGGTTAGCGGCGGTGCTCGGCGAGGCCAAGATCCGTGAAGAGCTCGGTCCCGCCTTCGGTCCCGAGCTGACCGGAGCCGAGGTGCGCTATCTCATGACCCACGAATGGGCGCGCTTCCCAGAGGACATCCTGTGGCGCCGTTCCAAGCTTGGTCTGACCATGTCCTCAGCGGATCGCGACGCGCTGGCCGCGTTCATGGCGGGTGTGAACGATTCATCCCGAACCGGTTGAGCTAGGCACGATCGGCCGCTAGCGTGCGGCGGAATCGGGGTTGGCAGGGAACATGACGGACGAGTTGCCCAGAACAGACGCCGCGGCGAATGCGGCCAGCGGAGATCAACATCCGGTGGCCGGGCAGCCGTTGCTGCGCATTGAGGGCGTCTCCAAGAACTTCGGGACGTTCCGTGCCGTGGACGGCGTGTCGCTCGACATCAGGGCCGGCGAGTTTTTCGCGCTGCTTGGTCCGAGCGGCTGCGGCAAGACCACGCTCTTGCGCATGCTCGCCGGTTTCGAGGCGCCGGACGAGGGGCGCATCCTGCTCGGGGGCAAGGATATCGCGCAGGCCTTGCCGCACGAGCGTCCGATCAACATGATGTTCCAGAGCTACGCGCTGTTCCCGCATCTGTCGGTACAAGACAACATCGCCTTCGGCCTGAAGCGCGCCGGTATGGCGCGCGCCGACATTGCCGCGCGCGTTGCGGAGATGGTCGCGCTGGTGAAGCTCGAGGGGCTGGAGAAACGCAAGCCCGACCAGCTCTCCGGCGGCCAGCGCCAGCGCGTCGCGCTCGCCCGTGCGCTGGCCCGCCGACCGCAGCTCCTGCTGCTCGACGAGCCCCTCGCCGCGCTCGACAAGAAGCTGCGCGAGAGCACGCAAGCCGAGCTGATGGAGCTGCAGCGCCGGCTCGGCATGACCTTCATCGTCGTCACCCACGACCAGGAAGAGGCGATGACGATGGCGAGCCGGATCGGTGTGATGAACGCCGGCAAGCTGGCGCAGGTCGCGACCCCGCGCGAGCTTTACGAGGCGCCGCGCTCGCGCTGGATCGCCGAGTTCGTCGGCGACGTCAATTTGTTCGACGGCGAGTTCAGGCTGCGCGACGGGCATCGCCTGGTGATCGCCACCCGTGAAGCGGGCACGCTGGTAGCGGCGGAGCCGCGCGAGCCGGTGAGCGAGACGAAACTGTCGGTCGCAATCCGGCCCGAGAAGGTCAAGCTCTCACGCCGCGGGCCGGTGTTTGAGGCCGGCCGTGAAACGGCGATCAACAGTCTGGACGGCGTGATCGCCGACATCTGCTATCTCGGGGGCACCACCACCTATAAGGTGAAGCTCGACGACGGCGGAATGGTGCAAGCTTCAGTCGTCAACAGCGCGCGCCTCGACGTCGATGCCTACAGTGTGAACCAGAGAGTCATCGCCTGGTTTACGCCCGACGACTGCGTGGTGCTGCCGTCATGAGCTCCCGCCGTATCTTCGCGCGGCCGGCGCGTTTTGCTGCCATCGCGCCTTACCTCTGGATGGCGCTGTTCTTCCTGGTGCCGTTCGGCTTCGTGCTGAAGATCAGCCTGTCGCAGACGGCGATTGCTCAGCCACCTTACGAGCCCGTGTTCGACCTGACGGCGGGATGGGAAGCGCTGAAGACGGCCCTTGCTGCGTTGTCGATTGACAATTTCAGGCTGCTGATCTCCGACGACATCTACGTATTCGCTTATGCGCGCAGTCTCATCGTCGCGGTCACGGCGACCGCGCTCCTGCTCCTGATCGGTTACCCCATCGCCTATGGCATGGCGCGGCTGCCGAAGCGCTGGCAGGCGGTGGCGATGGTGCTGGTGATCGTGCCCTTCTGGACCTCGTTCCTGATACGCATCTATGCCTGGATCAACATCCTCCAGCACGATGGCCTGCTCAATCAGATCCTGCTGGCGCTGCATCTGGTCAGCCAGCCCGTGGTGTGGCTCTCCACGGACAGCGCGATGTATATCGGCATCGTCTATTCCTATTTGCCGTTCATGATCCTGCCGCTCTATGCCACGCTCGCCAAGATGGAGCGGGCGCTGGAGGAGGCGGCCGGCGATCTCGGCGCGCCGCCGTGGCAGGTGTTCTGGCTCGTCACATTCCCGCTGTCGCTGCCCGGCGTCGGCGCCGGCGTGCTCTTGTGCTTCATTCCGATCGTCGGCGAGTTCGTCATCCCGGATCTTCTCGCCGGCTCCAATTCGCTGATGATCGGCCAGACCCTCTGGCTCGAATTCTTCACCAACAAGGACTGGCCGGTCGCGTCCGCGGCGGCCATCGTGCTGCTGGTGATGCTGCTGCTACCGCTTCTGCTATATGAGCGGCTCCAGAAGCGGCAACTGGAACAGGGGCGCTGATACGATGCGCAAGCTCTCCCGTCTCTCCCGCTTCAACATCGCTTCGCTCGCGCTCGGGCTGGCGTTTCTCTATTTGCCGATCCTCATCCTCGTCATCTATTCCTTCAACGCCTCGCGTCTGGTGACGGTGTGGGGTGGCTGGTCGCTGCGCTGGTATCACGAGTTCTTCAATGACCGCGCCATGATCGAGGCGGCCTGGATGAGCTTGCGGGTTGCGGTCTCGTCTGCAACCATTGCCACGCTACTCGGCACCCTCGCAGCGGTCGCACTGTCGCGTGGTGAACGCTTCCGCGGACGTACGCTGTTCTCCGGCATGCTCTATGCGCCGCTGGTGATGCCGGAGGTGATCACCGGATTGTCGCTGCTGCTGTTGTTCGTCGCGCTCAACGCCGAGCGCGGTTTCTGGACGGTGACGATCGCCCACACCACGCTGACGATGTGCTTCGTCGCCGTGGTCGTGCAGTCCCGCCTCGGCTCGCTCGATCGCTCGCTGGAGGAGGCCGCGATGGATCTCGGCTGCGATCCCGTCCGCGCGTTCGTGGCCGTCACGCTGCCGCTGATCGCGCCGGCGATCGTCGCCGGCTGGATGCTGGCATTCACGCTGTCGCTGGACGATCTCGTGATCGCGAGCTTCACCACGGGTCCCGGCTCGGCGACGCTGCCGATCCGGATCTACTCCGAAGTGCGGTTGGGGGTGAAGCCGGAGATCAACGCGATCTGCACGCTGGTGATCGCCCTGATCGCAATGGTCATCATCATTGCCTCGCTCGTCTCGAAACTGTCGAGCTCACAGGGCGAGAGCGCGGCGCCGCTGTAGCGAAGGCATCATTCCGGGTGCACTGCGCGTGCACCGGAATGACCAGTTTGCCTACGACTTCACCGCACCCGCCGTCAGTCCGCCCACCATGTAGCGGCGGAAGGCGTAATAGACCGCGGCCGGCGGCAGCGCGTAGATGAAGCCGGTGGTCATCAGCAGTTCCCACGGGGAATCGTCGGCGGCGAGGAAGTTGCCGAGCGCGACGGGGAGGGTGATCTCGCGGTCGTTGGAGAGCAGCAGGAACGCGTAGAGATATTCGTTCCAGGCGAGCAGCACCGCATAGGTGCCGATCGCGACCAACGAGGGCATCATCAGCGGCAGGTAGACCAGACGGAAGATCTGCAGCGTCGTCGCACCGTCCATCACCGCGGCCTCATCCAGCTCGACCGGCAGCTTGTCGGAAGCCTGCTTGAGCACCCAGATCGCGTAGGGGCTGGCGATCGTCACCATCGCCAGGATCAGCGACCAGTGATTGTTGAGCAGGCCGTAATTGCCCATGGTGCGGTACATCGGCACGGCGAGGAACGCGGCGGGGATGAAATAGGTGAAGAGCGCCAGGTTCAGCACGGTGCGTCCGCCCGGCACCTTCAGCCGTGAGATGGAGAACGCCGCCGCGGTTGCGATGAACAGCGTCAGCACACCGACGGAGACGGCGATCACCGTCGAATTCCAGAACTGAACGTAGAAGTCGCGCAGAAAGTAATGCTGCTGCTTGAACACGATCTCGAAGTTATGCAGCGTCGGATGATCCGGCCACAGCTTGCCCGAGAACGCGTCCTCCTTCGGGGAGATCGCGAACAGGAACATGTGATAGATTGGGATCAACGTCCACAGGAAGACGGGGATGCCGATCAGCAGCAGCCGCGCTTCGGTCGCGACGTCACGCCAAGAAAATTCGCTTACGCCGGGGAGCTTCATCGCGACAACCGTTTCATCATGAAGTACACGAGCGGCAGGACGAACGGCATCGCGCAGACGATCGACGCCATCGCCAGCGAGAGCTGGTCGAGCCGGAGATAGCGGATGCCGAGCGTCGACAGCACGTGCGTGAGGTCGGCCGGGCCGCCGCCGGTGAGCAGATAGACGCTGTTGAAATCGCCGAGCGTCCAAATCATCGAGAGCAGCGTGCAGGTGACGTACAGCGTCTGCATTGACGGCCAGGTGATGTAGCGGAATTTCTGCCACCAGCTCGCGCCGTCGACCTCGGCGGCCTCGAACAGATCGTGCGAGATCGCAAGTCGGCCGGTGATCAGGATCAGCGTCCAGAACGGCAGCGACTTCCAGATGTGCACGGCGATCGCCATGCTCAGCGCCACGGTCGGATCGTTCAGCCAGTTCGGGCCGTCATCGCCGGTGAAGGAAAAGATGAGGTGGTTGATC
Organism: Bradyrhizobium sp. 159; assembly: GCF_023073795.1. NCBI lineage: Bacteria > Pseudomonadati > Pseudomonadota > Alphaproteobacteria > Hyphomicrobiales > Nitrobacteraceae > Bradyrhizobium > Bradyrhizobium sp. 159. Next base: position 107,721 of record NZ_JADPKE010000031.1, read on the forward strand.
ATGCCCCATTCGGGATTGAGCATGAAGCGTACCGACAGGATGGTCGGGATCGACGGCACCGCCCAGGGCAGGATGAAGATCACCGAGAGCCATTTGATCCAGGTGCGCTGCTGGGCGAAGAAGCCGGACAAGAACAGCGCGATCAGCATCTTGATATTGATGCCGATGACCAGGAAAATCAGCGTGTTGACCGCGGCGCGGGCGAAGATCGGGTCGTTGTACAGCGCGACGTAGTTCGCCGGAGCGCGCGCCAGCCACAGCCCATAGCAGACGGGATAAACGACGAAGGCCAGGAAAACGAGCAGGTAGGGCGCGAGCAGCACGATGCCCCAGACCTGCGCCGGGGTCAGCCGCGACGACAGAGGCGGGCCGGGAATTGCCTGATCGCCAGAGAGCGTGATCGCCATTCTTTTCGAACTCTTCAAAGAGAAGCCGGCCGCGAAACGCGGCCGGTGTTGTTCTTATACCTTTCCCCGCAACGCGGGGAGAGGGGCGGACGACTTAACTCGCGACCTGCTTGATGCGGGCAATCAGTTCGTCGACGGCCTTGTCGACCGGAACCTTCTCGCTCACCACCCGGTTCATCGCCTTCGCCCACACGTTCTCGTTGTTAAGAATCGTGAATTTCCAGTTCTTGGTGAAGTCGAACGCGGCGGTGCCGCCTTTGAACTGCGTGTAGACTGCCTTGCGGTGCTTGTCAGCCTGCCAGAACGGGCTTTCCTGGCTTTCCTTCGTCACCGGGAACCAGCGGCCGAGCGCGCCCTCGATATAGGGACGGACGTTCTCTTCCTGGAGCAGGAAGCTGATGAACTGCTTGGCCTCGGCCTTGTTCTTGGCCGCGGTGAAAATCAGCCCGGTCTTGACGTCGGAGCGGTAGCGGATGGTCGAGCCATCCGGCGCCTTGGGGAAGGACGCTGTGATGATGTCCTGTTCATAAGCCTTCTTGCCGGCGTCGCGCTGTTCCTGCGTGAGGGCCTGGTTCTGCGAGTCCTCGAACCACTTCGCCGCGATCGAGATCGTGAAGTTGTGGGTCATCACGATCGTCTTGTTGTGGAAGGCAACGTTGTTGTCAGGATCCTTCCACGTCGTCGAGGACGGCGGCGTGCAGCCCTTGATGTACGTGTCGGTGTAGTCCTTCATCGCCTTGATCAGGTTCTCGCGGACCTTGGGATCATCGACCAGCAGCTTTCCGTCTTCGTCGACCAGCTTAACGTGGTAGGCGTCCATGAAGGTGTAGAACGACTGGAAGGCATCGGTGGATTCCACGCCCATCGGCTGGCCCACAGCATAGATGCGCTGGCCGGTCGCCTTGCGGATCGCCGGCTGCACCTTGTCGCACCAGAACGACCAGTAGCCCGTCCAATCGGTCGGAATGTCGCTCTGCTTGAAGCCGGCCTTCTCCAGCATGTCGTTCCAGATCTGGACGTGCATGCTCTGCTGCTTCAGCGGGAAGCCGTAATAGGCCTTCTTCTTAGTCACATCGTTGTAGAGGATCGACGCGTCCAGCGTGTTCTGCACGAACCGGCCCTTGATCGGCTCCATGACATCCGTGAGGTCCTCGAGCTTGCCCTCGTATGCCCACTTGCCCTGCGCCTGCACGTCATAGGAGTCGGAGTAGGCGACGTCGGGCACGGTGCCGGCATCGAGCGCCGCGACCGTTTTCGGAATCATGTCCTGGATCGCGTACTGCGACAATTCGACCTTGATACCGGTCTTGGCTTCGAACTTCTTGATCGTCTCGATCAGCGCGTCGTCTTCGGAGCGATAAAAGCCCTTGCCCCACCAGACTGTAATCGTCTTCTGCTGCGCAAAGGCGGGTGCAGTGGCGGCGAAAAGCCCAACCGCAGCGACCGCCAATGATACTGCGCCAATAACCTTGGATCTCACGTTCTTCTCCCTCAAACGGCCGGCGTTTTTAGCCGGTCGTATAAAACACTAGCGCATGGCGGAAGTCTGATCTAGCGCCATGTTGTCAGACCAATGTCGTGGGATGGAGCCTCGCGGAGATGCTTGACCCGCGTATCGATCCAATCGCCGCATCAATTCGCAGCGATCAATTCGCCTTGTGCGTTCTGGCTTGGCCTGCCCATGCGCAGCTCCACACACCTGCTCGCCGCCAGCGAAAGACTCAGCTGTTGTAAGCGGTATGAGGACTGAACGCAACGCAGCCGGCTCGCAGCGACGCGGCGCTCCGGCTGCGGGAGCCAAAATGTCTCTGAAGGAAACGGGCCATTGATCCAGGAGCTCAGGTTCGGCGGGGAACGGACTTGCACCGCTTTAGCGGGCAAACTGTCGGCATTTCCCCTTCAGCCCTGTTGAAATAGCAGGCGTCACCGGCAGCGGCTTCGTCGCGCTTGTCGCGACCCTTTCGGTCATGCCGGATTTGCCGGTGCCCGGCGTGGCGCTGCTTGTTGGCATCGACCGCTTCATGTCGGAGGCGCGGGCGCTGACCAGCATGATCAGCAACTGTGTCGCATCCATCACCATTTCGCTGTGGGAGGACGCCTGTGACCGCGAGGTGCTGGCCCGTGAACTGGGACAGAGCGGCACTATCAAGGTTGCGGCCGGGACGAAGATCGACGGGGCAACAAGGGTGCACGAGGACAAGAGCTGGATCTCGACGACGCAATCGGCCGCTTGACGCCGCGTTTGCATGAAATCCGTCGCACTATTGGATTTGGCAAATCGAGCCTGTCGCGCGCAGACTGCCAACCCTAAGAGAGCGAGGTTGATCACTCTAGTTGGACTTGGCGCCCTCCTTCGCGTTCTCCGCCGTCGGCGATCCGTCCTGCGCCGGGCGCTTTCCGCCCCCGGTAATGCGCTGCTTCAGGAGATCGAGGAAGGGAGACGCTGCGGGCGACTGCCGGATCAGGCTTTCGGGGTCGGGGAAAATCAGGGGATCGTCCCAGGGCCCCTGCACCATGAAGGGCAATTGGAAGCCTGACGTCGTGTTGAGGCTCGCGACGCCCTTCATGTCGTATTCGCGTGTCGGCACGGAGGCGGTGCCGGTCAGCGTGATCTTCGCCGCGGGTCCTTCGATGCGGATGTCCTCGGCGGTGGCGATCCCGTCGGAGAATTTCACTGCGATGGTGAGCTTGTCGTAGGGGGTCGAGCCGTTGCGGAAATTGCCGCCGCCCGACAGCGGCCGCCGCTCCAGCCGCTTGAGCAGCTGCTCGGCATTGAAGCCGGAGATCGCGCCGTCATGCCCGGTGACGGTGGCGCTGCCGTCGAGCGACTGCACGAGGCCGAACGGGCTCGAGCCGGAGGCGAAGAGCGACACGTTGATGTTGCCGCGGCCGGACAGCTTGTTGAGGCCGAACAGTTCGGAGGCGCAAGCCTGGAGATCGACGTCGGTGAACTGGAATTGCGCCTTGATGTCGGCGACGCTGTCGGCGCGCGCGATGCCGAAAGAGCCCTTGGCGATGCCGCCATAGACCTGGGCCTCGCCAACCGAGAGCGCCAGCGTGCCGTTCCGCAAATTGGCGCCGATCGCAGTGCGGCCGAGCTTCGACGGGCCGACCGTCAGCTTTGCCGCCGACAGGCGCATGTCGAGGTCAGTGGTCGAGAGCCCGTTAAGATCGAACAGCTGCCTGTTCCAGTCGCGCGCGCCGCTCGCGAGCAGGCGGAAGGTCGAGATATAGGGTGTGAAGTCGAGCGCGTCGGCGGCGAGCGTCGCCTGCAGCGTCTGCCGGCCGTTATTGGCGTAGGTCATCACGCCCTCAGCGGCATTGCCGTCGAGTTCGACATTGACGTTGGTGAGCGCGATCGAGGCACCCACGACATTGGCGCGCGCCTTCAGCGCGAAACGGCCGAAGCCGCCGCTGGCGGGCTGCGGCTGGCCGGTCCAGCGCAGCGCATTGCGCAAGGACGGGCTGTCGATGGTGAGCGTGCCTTCCATCATCGGGCTGGTGCGGTTGGCGACGCTGCCGTCGAAGGCGAGCTTGAGCGGCGCGCTCGCGATCCGCGCCTTCAATCCTGAGCGCTCGCCGGAGAGGGCGGCGACGAAATCGGAAAAGCTGATCGAGCCATCGACGCGCTCGCCGCGCCAGTCGAACTGTCCGGTCGCGGCGAAGGAGCGCGAGATCGAGGGCCAGGCCAGCGACAGGTCGATGTCCTCTAGCTTCTCGGTGGCGCGCGTGGCAACGTCCTCGTAATTGAGCACGCCGTCCTGGATCCTGATCTCGGAGAACGACACTTGATTGTCGGCGCCGGGCTTCATGGTGCGCGCAATGGTCTGGATGAAGGGCGTCCAGTTGCTCTCGCCGTCCGGCTTCAGGCTGACATGAATGCGCGGCCGCAGCAGCGTCAGGTCGGCGATTTCGAACCGTTGCAGCAGCAGCGGCAGCAGCCGCAAATTGGCAGTAAGGACGTCGACATGGAGCGCGGGATCGGTGGCGCCGCCGCCCTTGAGACCGACGTCGCGGAAGGAGATATAGCTCGCCGGCAGGACCGAAATGTCGATGTTGCCTGCGACACTGAGCTCGAGCCCGGTCACGTCGCGGATCTGCGCTTCCACCGCCTGGCGCAGCGCGTCACGGTTGATGAGCCAGGAGGTCGCGATCAGGGCGATCAGCGCCAGGCTGAGCAGCGCCGCGATCGGCGTCCCGAGGCGCTTCATTCCTTGGGCCATGGTCAATGGCATGTCCTGATCGGGTTGGTCATTGGAGCCAGAAGGGCGGGTCGGGAAACCTGCGTGCCCATGCCAAGCCCTATTATGTTAAGTCCCGCAACTTGATGGGTTTTCTTGTCGCTTTCAAGGCCGCGGACGATTCTGCCCACGGCGTGGGCAGCTTCTAACACCCGGCCACGGATCGGAGAACCCCGTATCATTGACGGCTTTGGAGAATTTCGCCTAATAATCGCCGCCGATAAGGCGCGACGCCCGCAAGCCGAAGGTTCAGTCGAAGGTCATTTGCATGAACAAGGTCTATCCCGACGCCAAGTCGGCTCTCGACGGCATTCTGAAAGACAACATGATGATCATGTCGGGCGGCTTCGGCCTCTGTGGCATCGCCGAGGAGCTGTCGGACGCGATCCGCGAGTCCGGCGTCAAGGGCCTGACGGTGGTCTCTAACAATGCCGGCGTCGACGGTATCGGGCTCAGCCGCCTCTTGGAAACCCGGCAGATCAAGAAGATGATCTCGTCCTATGTCGGCGAGAACAAGCTGTTCGCCCAGCAATTCCTCGCCGGCGAGCTGGAACTCGAATTCAATCCGCAGGGCACGCTGGCCGAGCGCATTCGCGCCGGCGGCGCCGGCATCCCGGCCTTTTACACCAAGACCGGCGTCGGCACACTGATCGCCGAAGGCAAGGAAGTAAAGGAATTCGACGGCGAGAAATATCTGATGGAGCGTGGCCTGTTCGCCGATCTCGCCATCGTGCATGCCTGGAAGGGCGACACCGCCGGCAATCTCATCTACCGCAAGACTGCGCGCAACTTTAACCCGATGATGGCGACCGCCGCCAAGATCACGGTGGCCGAGGTCGAGCATCTGGTTCCGGCCGGTGAACTCAATCCCGACCACATCCACACGCCCGGCATCTTCGTGAAGCGCATCGTCGAGGTCGGCACGGCCAAGAAGCGCATCGAATTCCGCAACACCCGCCCGCGCCCCGCCGCTTAAGGCGCGCATGATCCGGAAAAGTGGATACCGATTTTCCGGCAAGATCATGCGCAATGAAGCACTACAGGAGAGTTAGATGGCCTGGACCCGTGAACAGATGGCCGCGCGCGCCGCGAAGGAACTGCGCGACGGCTATTACGTCAATCTCGGCATCGGCATCCCGACGCTGGTCTCGAACTACATCCCCGACGGCATTGACGTCAGCCTCCAAAGCGAGAACGGCATGCTCGGCATGGGCCCGTTCCCCTATGAAGACGAGGTGGACGCGGACCTGATCAACGCCGGCAAGCAGACCGTGAGCGAACTGCCCTCGACGTCTTATTTCTCGAGCGCCGATTCCTTCGGCATGATCCGCGGTGGTCACATGGATCTGTCGATCCTCGGCGCCATGCAGGTGGCCCAAAACGGCGACCTCGCCAACTGGATGATCCCGGGCAAGATGGTCAAGGGCATGGGCGGCGCGATGGATCTCGTCGCCGGCGTCAAGCGCGTCGTCGTGGTGATGGAGCATTCCGCCAAGGACGGTCCGAAGCTACTGAAGCAGTGCAACCTGCCGCTCACCGGCGAGCGCGTGGTCGACATGGTCGTCACCGATCTCGCCGTCTTCACCATCGACAAGCACGGCGACGGCGGCATGGCCCTGATCGAGCTCGCCGACGGCGTCTCGCTCGAGGAGGTCAAGGCCAAGACCGAAGCCGAATTCCGCGTTGCGCTGAAGAATACGTAAGGGCTTCGCAATGGAAGCGCGCATGACGATACGGTCAGCGCGTCCCGAGGACGCCGGTGTTGTCGCACGAACCATTCTGACGTCGCAGCGCGGCTACCGCACGCGTGGCTGGTTCGACGTCGCGCTCGGCTGGCCCGAAGCGCAGTGCCTCGATTTCATCGCGCGCATCACCGTCGCAGACGCGGTGTCGATGTGGCACGTCTCGCAATTCCTGATCGCCGAGATCGATGGCATGCCTGCCGCCGCGCTATCCGCGCTGCCGGCGGCCGGCACCGGACCTTCGGCCTGGCGCGCGATCGAGGAAGTCGCCGCTGCAACCGGGCTCGCCGCGCCGGAGCTGGAAGCCATCCGTCGACGCGGCGCCTATACGCGCGCCTGCTGGGTTCAGGGCGGCGAGGGCGACTGGATGATAGAATATATCGCAACCGATCCCGCCTATCGCGGTTGCGGGCTGGTGCAGGCGCTGATCCGGCACGCGCTGCATAAAGGGCGGGCGGCTGGATTTGGCCGGGCGACGATATCGTTTCTGATCGGCAACGAGCCCGCCGAACGTGCCTACAGCAAGGCCGGATTCGTGTTCGCGGAGGAGAAGCGGGATCCCGATTTCGAGGCGCTGATCGGCGCGCCCGGCTTTCGCATGTTCATGCAGACAATCTAGCCTGCGGCGCGGCCGATTTCATCGGAAAGCCGTTCCGCGCCCGCGACATGGTCGATCGGATCGATGCTGCCGTTGACGAGTTCGCGCAAGCCCGGCGCAAACCGCCAGCGCTGGCTGGCCGGCTGCGAACCGCTGACCGCGCGGATGATCGAGGGCTACGGCGCCAGCGTGTTGCGGAAAGCCGCCCGCAACGTGGCCGGTCTGCTTCGCTGCATGTTCGGTCAGGGCTCGGCTGCCCATGTCCGAGGCTTGGCGGGACCACAACGCGTTCCGCGGCCACCCTGCCGCCGCCGCAGCGTCCCACGGAAACCCCAATCGAACCGGTTCCTTCCCTGCCGCGTCTCATCACGATGGCGAGGCATCTTTTCGCGCGTCCGGCTGGTGACGCGTCGATATCGGCAGGGAGGAAATTTATGCGTACCATCGCGAAATATCTGGCGACGACGAGTCTGGTCCTGGTGGCCTCGGCGGCGGCGTTGCCGTCATGGGCCGCCGACGTGGACGCCACATCGGCTATCGACACCGTCACCGTCTATCCCGATGGTGCCACCGTGACCCGTGTCATCGCGCTGGATCTGGCCTCCGGTGACAATACGCTGGTCGCGAAGGACTTTCCGCTCTCGCTCGATCCGTCCTCCCTCCGCGTCGAAGGCGAGGCGGGCGCCAAGCTGACCATCGGCACCATCGACGCGCGGCCGCCGCGTGCGGCGCCGCCGGTGAACCTGCCGGAGCTCGACAAGCGCATAGAGGCGCTGAAGGATCAGCGCGCCGATCTGCAAGGTGTCATCGACTCGGCCACCGCCCGGCGCAAATTTGCGCAGCACTTTGCCGAAGCCTCGCCTGCCGGTCTCGGCGACAAGGGCGAGGCCCGGCCGATCACCGAATGGCGCGCGGCCTTTGCCGCCGTCGCCGAGGAGATCGCGACAGCCGACACTGCGATCCGCGAGGCCGCGCGAAAACAGCGCGAGATCGATCGGCAGATCGCGCAGCTCGAGGCCGAGCGTTCGGCCAAGCCGCCGAGCAAGCTGGAGGTGCGGATCGACGTCGCCTCGGCAGCCGCGACCAAGGCGACGCTGCGGGTGACCTATACCGTGCGCAATGCGCGCTGGCTGCCGCTTTATGACGCCCGGCTCGACACCGGCGCCAACGACCGCAAGCCGCAGCTCGAGCTGGTGCGCCGCGCCGAGGTCACCCAATCGACCGGCGAGGATTGGTCCAACGTGACGCTCGGCGTCTCCACCGTTCGCATCAGCCGTGGCGGCAGCGCCCCGGAGCTCAATTCGCTGGTCGCGCAATATCCGCAGGTGGCGAAACCGGTGGCTGCAGGAACGGTCTCCGATCTGGCGCGGCCCGCGCCGGTCGCACGTCAGATGCAACCTCATCTTTCGAAAATGGCCGAATCGGCCGAGCCGCGTGAACGCGCCGACGAGCAGCAGGCGGTTGCCGAGATCGGTGACTTCCAGCCCACCTTCAAGATTCCCGGGCGCGTCAGCCTCGGCGCCGCCGAAGGCGCCAAGAGCCTCCGTATCGCTTCGGTGAATGTGCCCGCCGATCTGGCGGTGCGGGCCGCCCCGGTGATGGACCCGACCGCCTTCCTCGAAGCCAGCTTCAGGCAGAGCGACGAGGCGACTCTATTGCCGGGCAAGGTCGCCATCTACCGCGACGGCGTCTTCGTCGGCCGCGGCAAGATCACGGCGTCGGCCAAGGACGACATCGTGCGGCTCGGTTTCGGCGCCGACGACAAGGTTAAGATCGAGCGCGCGGTGCTCAAGCGCAACGAGGGGTCGGCGGGTCTCCTTGTCACGACGTCGAAGACCGACGAGCGCGCGTTCAAGACGACGATCCGCAATGGACACGACTTCCCGATTAAGATTGCGATCGAGGATCAGCTTCCGGTCAGCGAGAACGAGGACATCGTGGTCGAGATGCTGCCCGCGAGCACGCCGCCCACCGCGAGCAACATTCGCGACAAGCGCGGCGTGCTGGAATGGTCGTTCGACGCCAAGCCCGGCGAGTCCAAGGACATCAACTTCGCCTGGCGCATCCGCTGGCCGAAGGACAAGAGCATGGTGATCGCACCGGCCGGCTAGACGGTGTCTCTTCACCTCTCCCGTAGGGACAGGTGAAGTGCGCCGCAAGCTCTGCGCCAACCAACTGGGCATCATCGCGCAGGCCCAGCCGCTCGCATCGATTGCGGCAGCACGTACGGTACGCCGTCGTCGCCTTGGTGCACGGCGGCATCGATCTCGAAGATGTCGCGGATGATCTCGCGCGTGACGACATCGGCCCGCGGGCCGTCGACGGCGAGCTTACCGCGGTTCAGCACGATCAGTCGGTCCGCGAAGCGGATTGCGAGGTTGAGGTCGTGCAGGATTGCGACCACGGCCGTGCCGCCTGCCGCGCGGCGGCGCGCGGCTTCCACGAGGTCGATCTGGTGGCGCAGGTCGAGGCTCGAGGTCGGCTCGTCCAGCAGCAGAAGTCCCGGGCCGTGCTCGGCCTCGCCGCAGGCGAGTTGCACCAGCACGCGGGCGAAATGGGCTCTCTGCTGCTCGCCGCCAGACAGTGTCGGCAATTGCCGGTCTCTGAAATGGGCGAGGCTAACCTCGTCCAGCGCGGCATCGACGAGCGCGCTCGCCTCGCGCGAGCTGCGATCGCCCGCGCCCATTAGCACGATCTCCTCGACCGTGAAGGGAAAGGTGACGTTGATGTGCTGGGACAGCATGGCGCGGCGCGCGGCGAGCTCGCGCGGCGTGAAGCTGCTGATGTCGCGCTGCTTCAGCCGCACCTCGCCCTCGCTCGGGCGGAGATCGCCGGAGAGCAGCCGCAGCAGCGTCGACTTTCCGGCGCCGTTCGGGCCAATGATGGCGACCATCTCGCCGGCCGCGACATGCAGGCCAACCCCATCGAGCAGTGTCGCGCGGCCGGCGTGCTTGCTTAAGGATCGCGCCTCGATCACGGCGCTCATAGCGAGGCGAGCCCACGCTGCCGCAGCAGGATGGCCAGGAAGACCGGCGCACCGACGGCCGCGGTCAAAATGCCGATCGGCATCTCCGCAGGCGCCACGATGGTGCGCGCCAGCGTGTCGGCGCCGACCATCAGAATAGCGCCAAGCAGCACCGAGGCGGGCAGCAGCAGGCGATGCGCCGGTCCGACGACGAGGCGGAGCAGATGCGGCACGACGATGCCCACGAAGCCGATGACACCGCTGATCGACACGGCAACGCCGGTCATGGCGGAAACCACGACGATCGAGATCCGTTTCAGGCGCTCGACGTCGACCCCGCCGTGAAAAGCGTCGGCTTCGCCGAGCACCAGGAGATCGAGCCCGCGCGCGATGAAGGCGCAGGCCGCAAGCCCGACGGCCAGGATCGGCGTGAGCACGGCGGCCTTGGTCCAGGTCGCGCCGCCCATCGAGCCCAGCAGCCAGAACGTGATGTCGCGGAGCTGGCGGTCGTCGGCGACGAACACCAGCAGCCCGATGCCGGCATTGGCAATGGCGGTGATGGCGACGCCGGCGAGCAGGAAGATCGCGATGGAGGTTCGCCCGGCACGGCTGGAGATGCCGTAGAGGATCGCGGTCGTCGTCAGCGAACCTGTAAAGGCCGCGAGCGGCAACAGCTCGGTCTGGAGGAAGCGCAGCGCTTCGCCGAAGCGTGAATCGGTGAAGACGATCGCACTCGCCGCCGCGAGCGCGCCGCCGCTGGAAACGCCGACCAGCGCGGGATCGGCGAGCGGGTTGCGAAACAGTCCCTGCATGATCGCGCCGGCCGCGGCGAGCAGGCCGCCGACCATCGCGGTCGCTGCGATCCGGGGAATGCGGATCGACCACAGCACGAGCTGGTCACGCGCCGTCATGGCGTCGGCGATCGTATTGCCGGCAAAGCCGAGCGCAGCAGGCAGTCGCGAGAGAGGAATACCGGCCGCACCAACCGTCAGCGCAACGATGGCGGTGAGCACGAGTAGCACGCCCAGAAGGGGAAGCGCGAACGATGCGGCACGTGCTCGTGCGGCGCGTCGTCGCCGGCCTTGCGCATCCGTCCCGACCGCCACACTCATTGCCGGCAACTCGCCGCCGACAGGGCCGACGTGAACGCGCCGCCCTGTTCGGCCAGCGTCGGATAGAGCTTGACGGAGAGATCGCGAGCAGCCGCGGCCGTGCGCGGCCCGAACCCGAGCAGATAGAGCCCGTCCATGGTGATGAAACTCTTGTTGGACGCAACCGGCGTCAGCGCAAAGCCGGGATGGGCATAGACCGCTTCGGCCTGGAGCGAATCGTTGCCGCGCTCGATCGACAGCACGACATCGGGTTTGGCTGCCACGATCGCCTCGTCGCCGATGATCTTGTAACCATCATAATCGTCCACGGCGTTGGCGGCGCCGGCGAGCTGGATGATCTCGTCCGCCGCGGTCTTGCGGCCGGCGACCATGGCGCGTCCGTTCTGGAGCGACATCACGAACATCACGCGCGCCGGCTTCGTCACCTTGGCACGCAACGCGCGGAGCTGCGCGAGATCGGTGCCGACCGCAGCGCTCAGGCATTCGGCGCGCGCATCGACGCCCATGGCGTGGCCGACCAGCTTGATCTTCTCGATCAGACCTTCCTCGGAGAAGGTCTCGGGCACCAGCACCAGCGGCACCTTCGCCGCCTCCAGGATGTTCATGGTCTCGCGCGGGCCCGATCCCTGGATCGCCAGGATCAGCGTCGGGTTGAGGCCCAGCACACCTTCGGCGGAAATCTGGCGCATGTAGCCGACATTGGGTTTGTCGTGCAGCGCCGCCGCCGGATAGAGGCTCGTCGTGTCGACGCCGACCAGCCGGCTCTCCAGGCCGAGTGCATAGAGGATTTCGGTGATGGCGCCGCCGATCGAGACCGTGCGTGCGAAATCGGTGATGGCGACGTCGCGATTGCGCGCGTCGTGCACCGTGATACCGGCGGCGTGCGCGCCGGACACGAGCGCGAACGTGCCGGAGAGCAGGAGGCTTGCAAGCGTGCGACAAAATGTCATTGCGTTCACTTGGTCAGGATCAGCTTGTTCTGCGAGGTCAGGCGCAGGCGATAGCTGTCCTCGCCATGCGCAATGATGATCTCGCGCTCGGCCGCAAACAGCTCGCGGCTGTCGATCCGGCTTCCTCGCATGGTGAGGGTTCTCGTTGCTGCAGAAGGGCCTCCTGCCGCCCCCGCCGCGCCGCTGCTGCTGTCTCCTGATGTTGCTGACATTGTTGGTGTGATGCGCTTTCGAAATTCAGATGCGTCTTGCTTTGTATAAGGGGCGCGAGGCGCATTCCAACGGCAGCAATTTACAATCGATATAAACTGTAACCGGATGTCATTGACGGTCAGAGTGTTGCCACGTAACCGATTATGGCAGTGGGGAGTGCCCCGCGTGCTTTCGAAAGACAGCCAGCCAGTCGTTCGCGTTGCGAACGCACGCCAGCCAATAAAACTCCAAAACTAAAGTGAAGTGCAGGCTGGGGCTGATATGGCTGACGGGGCTAGGTATTCGCGCGCCCTGATTTTGGGCGCGTCGGTGGTTTCAATCGCGGCAATGACGGCGGAGAGGGGGCTTGCACAGGCCGCCCAGCCGCAGGCCGAAAGTGCGTCGTCGGAATGGCCGAAGCAAGCGAAGCGCAAGCCGGTGAAGCCGCCAGTTGCGCAGCAGGCAGCGCCCGACGTCGTGAACGCCCGCGCCCAGGCTGGAGGCGCCGCGCCTGTTCAGACGCTCGACACGATTACGGTCGCTGCGACCAAGACACCGGAGCGGACGATCGATGCGCTCGCGCCAGTCAGCTCGATTTCGCTCGACCAGATCCAGGGGCTTCAGCCCAACCGTTTGTCGGGCATCTTCTATGCCGTGCCCGGCGTGTCGTTCCAGGAGCGCGGCGACGATCCCGCAACCGTCATCAACATCCGTGGCTTGCAGGATTTCGGCCGCGTCGCGGTCGTGGTCGACGGTGCGCGGCAGAACTACCAGCGCACCGGCCACAACGCCAACGGCTCCTTCTTCCTCGACCCCGAATTGATCGGCGGGGTCGATGTCGTGCGGGGACCGACTGCCAATATCTACGGCTCCGGTGCGATTGGCGGCTTGGTCTCCTTCCGCACCAAGGACATCAACGACGTGTTACGCCCCGGCGAGCGCTGGGGCGTCGATCTCTCCGGCTCCTACGGCTCCAACAACAATCGCGGCCTCGCTTCGGTCTTCGGCGGTGTGCGCGCCACGCCCGATGTCGATGTCTTCGGCGGCGCGGTCTATCGCACGCAGGGCAATTACAAGGACGGCAATGGCACCGAGATCGGCAACACCGGTAACCAAGTCGAAAGCGGGCTGATGAAGCTCACGGTGCGGCCGGCCCTCGGTCACGAGGTCAAGTTCGGTGCCATCTTCCAGGATTATCAGTACGATATTGGTCAGTTCAACCGGGGCCCGGTGGCAACTGCGGCGCAGCGCGCGCTTTATCAGGGCTCCTCGGTTTACGCTTCCGACGCCAAGAATTACACCGGCACGATTACCTGGAACTATTCGCTGCCGAGCGACAATCTGTTCGATTGGCACATGTCGGTCTACGGCAACCGCGTCGACAACGACCAGACCAAGACCTATCACTATTCGACCGGAGGCGCGGCCTATTGCGGCGCGGGCAATTTCGGCAACAACATCTCGGGCTGCGTCGGCGACAAGCGCGGCTATGTCCTCAACACCTACGGCATCGACGTCAACAACACCACGCGCTTCAACGTCGGCGACTGGCGCAACGCGGTCACCTGGGGCGTCGACGCGTTTCAGGACGACGTCATCACGACGGACAGCCGCGGCAACTCCAACATCACCACGCCGAGCGGCATCCGTACTGTGTCGGGCGGTTTCGTTCAGTTGAAGCAGAACTACGGCACCTGGTTCGAGGCGGTGAGCGCGATCCGCTATGACCGCTACGACCTCGATTCCGGCAGGACCAGTGCCGGCGGCGACCGCGTCTCACCCAAGATCACCCTGGGCGTCACGCCGATCGCGGGCTTCCAGCCTTATGTCAGCTATGCCGAAGGCTATCGCGCCCCGTCGATCACCGAGACGGTGATTTCCGGCGCGCACGCGACCGGTGGCGGACCGGCGTTCTTTCCCTGCCCCGACGGCACCGTCGGCCTGTTCTGCTTCCTGCCCAACCCGAATCTTCGTCCTGAGGTCGGCAAGAACAAGGAAGTCGGCATCAACCTGAAGTATGACAACATCTTCAGCGCGTCCGACTCGTTCAGGGGAAAGATCAACCTGTTCCGCAACGATGTCAGCGACTATATCGACCTCGTCGCTTCGGCGCCGGTCCTGGTGCCGCCATTCGGCTCGTTCAGCCAATACTACCAGTATCAGAACATCGCCAATGCCCGCATCCAGGGCTTCGAGGCGGAGACGATGTACGATGCGGGCAGCTGGTTCATCGGCCTCGCCGGTCACTACATCCAGGGCAAGAACGCCGCCACCAATATCGGGCTTGCGACCATCAACCCGACCAAGGTCGTCGCCACCGGCGGTGTCCGCCTGCTTGATCGCACCTTGATCGTGTCGGCGCAGTGGGCTTCGTTCGGTCCGAACAACGACGTGCCGGCCAACTATATTCGCTCGACCGGCTACGATCTCGTCAATCTGTATCTGACCTACAATGCGACCAGGGACGTCGTGTTCTCGGCCTCGATCGACAATCTTCTGAACCAGTATTACCGGCCCTATGCCATTCCCGGCAGCTCCACCGACGGCACCTCGCAGAACGACGTGCTGTGGACGAGCCCGGGACCAGGCAGGGTCTACAAGGCCGGCCTGAAGATCCACTTTGGAGGTGCGTGAGCCGCAGGGCACTGTAACACCACAACTTCCGCCGGGCCGCGCTGATGCTCCAGCCCGGCTTCGGCGCGTTTTCGTCTTGATCAGAAGGGGAGACTTTCATGTTCATCGCTATGAATCGTTTTCAGGTGAAGCTCGGCTCGGAAGCCGCGTTCGAGACCGTCTGGCGCAGCCGGGAGTCCTATCTCGGCAGCATGGCCGGCTTCGTTGAATTCCATTTGCTCAAGGGACCGGTGCTGGAGGACCACACGCTGTATTCCTCGCACACCGTGTGGGTCGACAAGGCCGCTTTCGAGGCCTGGACTCGCTCCGAGGAATTCCGCCGCGCACATGCGCGTGCCGACAACAAGACCGGCGAAAGCCTCTATTTCGGCCATCCCAGGTTCGAGGGGTTCGAGGTCATCATGACCGAGCGCAAGGCGAACGCCGCCGCCTGAGGCGGCCGATCATGAAGGGAGCTGGACATGTTGAGTACCGATCTCGCCGATCTCAAGGCATATATGGCCGACAATCCGGGCGCCGTGATCGAGGACATTGCGCGCGAGCGCAAGGTCGCCCCGCGCGCCGTGATCGAGGCGCTGCCGCCGTCCATGGTGCGCATGGGCGGCAGTGAGCATTTCGCCGCCGCCATGCAGGATATTGCCGAATGGGGCGAGGTCACGCTGATCGTGCACACGGACGACGCGATCTTCGAGTTCACCGGGGCGATTCCCGCGGGGGAGATCGGCCGCGGTTACTTCAACCTGATGCAGCCGAAGGGATTGCACGGCCATCTCCGCCACGAGCGGTGCGCGGCCATCGCCTTCGTCGAGCGTCCCTTCATGGGCAAGACGTCCGCCTTCGTCGCCTTCGTCAATGCCGATGGCGGCATCATGTTCAAGGTCTTCGTCGGCCGCGACGAGACCCGTGCGCTGCGTGCGGACCAACTGGCGCGGTTCAGGCAGCTAGCGGACCGGATCGCGCCGCAGCCAACCGCGTAGCTTCTTCTGTCTGACGGGAGATCAGGATGCAAAGCAATTCCAGGCTTCGGCACATGATCGTAACATCCGTGCTGGCGCTCGCGCCGACACCGGCCTTCGCGATCGACGAAGCGCTGTTACCGCGCAATCTGTCGCCCTGGGGCATGTTCGTCGGCGCCGACATCATCGTGAAGACGGTGATGGTCGGCCTCGCCGTGGCTTCGCTGGTGACATGGACGGTGTGGCTCGCCAAGACCGTCGAGCTGCGCCGCAAGGGCGCGCTGGCCTTGCACCGGACGCGCGCGCTCGAAGGCAACATGATGCTGGCCGAGGCCGCGGCACGGGCAGGCGATGCGCATGATGCGGTCGCCCAGCTTATCCAGTCCTGCGCCAGGGAGGCGGAGATCTCCGGCGGCGTGCTCGACAACGGCCTCCAGGAGCGGGTGGCGCTGCGGTTGGAGCGGGTCGAGGCGGCCATGTCCCGGGAGATCGCGCGCGGCACCGGCGTGCTGGCGACCATCGGCGCCACCGCGCCGTTCGTCGGCTTGTTCGGCACGGTCTGGGGCATCATGAATTCCTTCATCGGCATCTCCGAGAGCCACACCACGAGTCTTGCGGTGGTCGCGCCCGGCATCGCGGAGGCATTGCTTGCCACCGCGCTCGGCCTCGTCGCCGCGATCCCGGCGGTCGTGATCTACAATCATCTCGTTCGCGGCATCGCCAATTACCGCGCGCTGCTCAGCGATGCCTCGGCACAGCTTACGCTGCTGGTGAGCCGCCAGCGCGACCACAGAGAATTCCGCCTGGCGCGGGCGGCGGAGTAGGGCCATGTCCGCAAAGCTCGGCGCAAGCTCCTCGGTCAGGTCGCGCGGTGACCCGGGTGATCTCGACGTGACCCACGAGATTAACGTCACGCCATTCATCGACGTGATGCTGGTGCTTCTGATCATTTTCATGGTGGCGGCGCCACTTGCCACCGTCGACATCGGGGTCGATCTGCCGGCGAGCGCCGCCGAGCCCGCGCCGCGGCCGGACAAGCCGATCTTCGTCACCGTGAAGCCGGATCTTTCGATTGCCGTCGGTGAGGATCTTGTGTCCCGCGATGCGCTCGGCACCTCGCTCGCTGCCGCCACCAAGGGCCGCAAGGACGAGCGCATTTATCTGCGCGCCGACAAGGCGGTCTCCTATGGCGACTTGATGGAGGTGATGAACAGCTTGCGCAATGCCGGCTACCTGAAGGTCGCGCTGGTCGGCCTCGACGGGCGCAGCTGATGACCTCCGCAAACGCGTTTGCCCTGCACGAGCCGCTCGGCGAAAAGGAAACCATGCGCTGGAGCCTATCGGCGGCCGTAATCGTGGCGCTTCACATGGCCGCGGCACTGCTTGCGATGAGCTGGCTCAAGTCGCAGCCCGAGCAAGGTGTGAGCCTGCCGGCGATTATGATCGACATGGCACCGGTGACTTCGGCGCCGCAATCGATGCAGGACGACATCGCGCCAGGGCCCGTGATGCAGGAGGCCGACGCTTCGCCGCCGCAGCCCGTGCAGCAGCAGATGGCCGAGGAGACGATCGCGCCGACGCCGCCGCAGGAAAAGCCGGACGTTGTCGCGCCACCCGAGCAGAGATTGGAGCCGACCCCGGCCAAGCCCGAGCCGGCGAAGATCGTCCCGGTCGAAAAGCCGGCGCCGGCGAAGCCGAAGGTGGTTCGCCGCGAGGCGAAAAAGCCGTCTGAGGCGCCGCCGGCGCCGCGCACCAGCGCAGCCCCGCGCGCGGAGCGCGAGGCGGCGATGGCATCAGCCCAGAGCGCCGGCGCGGTGGCCTCCGTGATCGCATCCTACAATCAGCGAATCCGCGCGCATCTGATGCGCTTCCACCAATATCCGTCCTCTGGCGGCGGTCAGCGTGGCATCGCGAGGCTGAGCTTTACGATTGCCCGTAGCGGGCAGGTCACATCCAGCCGCCTCAGTGGTTCGTCCGGCGTCGCCGCTTTCGACGCTCAGGCCATGGCGATGATCCGCCAGGCCTCGCCGTTTCCGCCGATCCCGGACGAGGTCAAGAACGGCGCGATGAGCTTTACGATTCCGGTGGAGTTTACGGTGCGATAAGTCTCCGTTGTCGTGCCCCGCGAAGGCGGGGCATCCAGTACGCCGCGGCATTTCCGTATCACACCGCCGCCGCGGCGTACTGGATCGCCCGGTCGAGCCCGGCGATGGCCGTATCGAGAGAGCGTCGCCTCACTTCGCCTTCAGGAAATCCGCGACCTCCAGCAGCATGAACTCGTTATCGTCGGCCTTGTTGGGGTCGCGGCTGGACGAGAACGGCAGATTGTTGTCGTTGCCGACGATGATGTGAGTGTCGTCGACGCGATCGACGTTCTCGATGGTGAAGAACGGGAAGGTGTAGACGCCGTCATTGAGCGGCTTCCTCGCCTTCTTGTCGGGATCCCTGATCTTCAACAGGTCGATATAGCCGATCTTGCGCACAGGCTTGCCGACATTGGCATCGGTGAGCTCGATCTTGTAGATGCGCTTGAATTTGGCGAGGTCAGGAAAGCAGTTCTCGCCGCGGGTGCCTTGCGGGCAAGACTTGTCCGCGGTGCCTTCGCCGTTGTCGCGCTCGATGACGAGGCCGCTGGTCGGGTCGACCATGTTGAAGTCGCCGATGGCATTGCCGTTCTGCTCGAACACATACTGCCAGTAGCGTCCGGTGAATTTCTCGGCAGCGACGTCGAATTCGAGGATGCGGGAGGCTTCCTTGCCGTCGACCTTTTCCCAGTCCTTCTTGTCGGCGTCCCACAGCGGTCCTTCGAGCAGGCCGTAGAGGAATTTGCCGTCCTTGGACGATGCAAAGCCCTCAAAACCCTTGGAACGGCGGAGGTTGACATTAGTGTAGGTCGCGCCCGGCGCGGCCGGCGTTCCCACTGCCCAATTGTCCGGCGAGCGCACCGGCTTGCCGTCCGCGACCGTCTCGAACACGGCCAGGATCTTGCCGGTTTTGTCGGCCTTCAGGATATAGGGGCCGAACTCGTCGCTGATCCAGAAGCTGTCGGCGATGATCTGGAAGCCCTCGGTGTCGAAGTCCGAGCCGGTGAGATAGCGCTTCTGGGTATCCTCGTGAACGATGCGGAACGGCACGCGTCTGTCGGGATCGTGCAGGAAGATGGTGTCCAGCCGCTCGATCTTGCCGCTCGTAATCCATCTTGTAGCGGTTCAGGTATAGCATCGAATCCGGCGAGTTGGCACGCGCGCCCATACCGTTGTCGGTGATGACCCAGAACGTGCCTTCGGGCATGGTCTTGATGCCGGAATGGCCCTGCAGCGGTTGGCCCTTGAACGGCAGCGACACGCCCGTCGCCCGCTCATAGGACTTGCCCATCACGGTGCCGAGCGCGTCGACGCGCTTGCCCGTCGTGTATTTGCCCGAGGTCTTGAGATCGGCTGGCGCATCGGCGGGTGCGTCGATGAACGATTCGGCCGGCATCACCACGTGGCCGACGAGTTTGGCGGGGAATTCACCTTCGCTCTGAGCGAGCGCGGCGCTCGCGGTGAGAATGATCGTTGCGACGGTGCCGAGAAAAGTCGCGCGCATGTACGTCTCCTGTTGGCGGACGCACGCCTTATGCGGACGGCACATTGCAGTTTTGTGAAGCCGGGCCAAACGCCGCAGTTGCCCATCTACTCCTTTACCGCGCCCGTCAGCGACGACACGTAATAATCTACAAACAGGGAGTAGAAGATCGCAACCGGCAGCGAGCCGAGCAGCGAGCCGGCCATCAGCGCACCCCACTGGTAGACGTCGCCGGTGACGAGCTCGGTCAGGATCGCGACCGGCACGGTCTTGTTGGCGCCGCTCTGGATGAAGGCGAGCGCGTAGATGAACTCGTTCCAGGACAGCGTGAAGGAGAAGATGCCGGCCGAGATCAGGCCGGGTACCGCCAGCGGCAGCGTGATCCGCCTCAGGATCTGCAGCCGCGTGGCGCCGTCGACCAGCGCGCATTCCTCGAGCTCGTAGGGAATCGACTTGAAATAGCCGATCAGGAGCCAGGTGCAGAACGGCACCAGGAAGGTCGGATAGACCAGGATCAGGGCAAGCGGTGAGTCGAACAGGCCGAACTGCACGACGACGGTGGCGAGCGGAATGAACAGGATCGACGGCGGCACGAGATAAGCGAGATAAATGCCGAGACCGACATAGGGACTGCCGCGGAAGCGCAGGCGTTCGATGGCGTAAGCGGCAAGCGTGCTCGCGATCAGCGACAGCGTGGTCGAGCCGATCGCGACCAGCATCGTCGTCCACAGCCAATGCGGATAAGCGGTGTTGAACAAGAGGTGCTTGATGTGCGCCAGCGTGGGCGACGAGATCCAGAACGGATTGTGCTCCTTGTAATTCATCAGCTCCGCGTTCGGCTTGAACGACGTGATCGCCATCCAGTAGAACGGGAACAGCAGGATAAGTACGAAGCAGCCGAGCGGCAGATAGATCATCATCAGCCGCCGCAGCCCGGAATCCCACGCCATCGTGTCGGGCGCTGCCTTCGCGTCGGCGACAGCCGGTTGGGCGACTGTATCAGTCATTGCTCTCTCCCTGCTGCCATTTGCGACGCGCCAGTCCGAAATAAGAGAACAGCGTCGCGAACACCAGGAACGGGATCATCGACACCGCGATCGCGGCACCCTCGCCGAGCTCGCCACCGGCGATGCCGCGCTGGAAGGCAAGCGTTGCCAGCAGATGGGTCGAGTTGCCGGGTCCGCCACGGGTGATGGCGTAGACCAGCTGGAAGTCGGTGAAGGTGAAGATGATCGAGAAGGTCATGACGATGGCGAGGATCGGCATCATCATCGGGAAGGTGATGTAGCGGAAACGCTGCCAGGCGCTGGCGCCGTCGAGCATCGCAGCCTCGTAGAGCGAGGGCGAGATGGTCTGGAGCCCCGCCAGCAGCGAGATCGCGACGAAGGGAATGCCGCGCCAGATATTGGCGGCGATCAGCGAGAAACGGGCCGGCCAGGCCGAGCCGAGGAAGTCGATGTTGCTGGAGCGCCAATGCAGCACGTCGACCAGCAGATACGAGATGATCGAGAATTGCGGATCGTAGATCCACCAGAACGCCAGCGCCGACAGCACGGTCGGCACGATCCAGGGCAGCAGGATGATCGCACGCAGCACGCTCTTGAACGGAAAATGGTTGTTGAGCAGCAGCGCGAGCCAGAAGCCGAGTGCGAACTTTCCGAAGGTCGCGACGGCCGTGTAGACCACGCTGTAGAACACCGCGTTCCACCAAAGGGAATCGGTGAGGAGATACTGGAAATTTTCGAAGCCGACGTAGATGCCACGCCGGCCGATCGTGGTGTCGGTGAAGGCGAGCCAGATGCCCAGGCCGAGCGGATAAGTCAGGAAGACCGCGAGCAGCCCAATCGCAGGCGCCAGACACATCATGATCAGGAACGGCTTGTAGTCGAACAGCCGCACCAGCCAGTTCGGCTGCCGCTGCGCGAGAACGGGGGAGGAGAAGGTGGTCACGGACATCGGTTCGGCGTCCTGTCTTGGGCTGTCGCTACCGCAATCATTGCGAGCGAAGCGAGGCAATCCAGTCTGTCTCCGCGGTTACGGTCTGGATTGCGTCGTCGCTTCGCTCCTCGCAATGACGGCTGCCTTGTCGTGAGTTTTTACCGCCCCTGCCGCCGGAAGTACCGCTTGCACCGCTGCTCGGCTTCTGCGGCAGCCGCCTCCGGCGTGGCAGCGCCGGTCGCAACGGACGCGAACATCTGGATCAGCACGTAGTCGGCGCTGACGGCTCCCGTCGCTGTCGAGATCGGGCCCTTGTAGCCGTCGTAATAGGTGCTGTTCATCGTGTCCTTGAACAGCTTCACCTTGGGATCCTGCGACCACACGGCGGACTCGGCGTAGGCGGCCAGCGGCTGCGACCAGTAGCCGGAGTTGGCATTGAGCCACGGCTCGTACTGGTCCTTTTCCAGCATGTATTGCAGGAATGCCTTCGCCGCGTTGGGGTACTGGCTGTGCTTGAACACCATGGCGTTCAGCGTCAGGCCCGCCATTGGAGAGACCTTGGCCAGGCCCTTCGGCAGCAGCTGATGCTCGCTGTCCTCGGCGATCGCCTTGGTGGCAGGATCGTTCTTCAGCGAGAAGTACAGCGAAACGCCATTGGCGGTCAGGGAGATCTCCTGCGAGGAATAGGCGCGGTTGTTGCTGACGTCGTTCCACGACGTCGTGCCGGCGATGAAGGTCGGGTAGAGCTGCTTGACCCAGTTCAACGCGGCGATGGTCTCCTTGCTGTTGATCGTGACGTTGCCCTCTTCGTCGAGCAGGGATCCGTTGTGCGACCACAGCGCCCAGCTCGCAAAACCGTTGCCATCGCCCTTGGCATTGCCGAGCGCGAAGCCGGCCGGCTTGCCGGCCTTGTGCAGCTTCTGGCACAGGTCGAGGACGCCGGCATGGTCCTCCGGCACTTTGTCGAAGCCGACCGATTGCAGGACCGACTTGCGGTAGATGAGGGGGCCGGCGGTGGCGCCGAACGGCAGCCCGATCCACGTATCGCTCTTGTTCTTCTTGCCGTAGCGCTGCGCCAGCGGCAGCCAGCCGCCATAACGCTTGCCGAGATAGTCGGCGACATCAGTCAGCTCGATCAACTTGTCGATATAGATGTGCGGAGCATCGGAGAAGCCGATAATGATGTCGGGGCCGGCGCCGGAATTGGCGGTCACTGCGGTCTGCTGATTGATATCTTCCCAGCCGACGAAGTCGACCTTGACCTCGACCCCGGTATCCTTGGTGAACTTTGCCGCATTGGCGCGGAACACGTCCTCGTCGGCCTGGACGAAGCGTACCGGGCGCAGCATGCGCAAGGACGCGCCCTTCTCGATCGCGAGTTTCGGTGCCGCCACATCGGCAGCCTTGATCGTTGATGGCGTTGTTTGCGCTGCAGCACCGGTGGCCGCGAGCGTTGCAGCAGACAGGCCCAGCGCCAAGGCATCACGACGCGTGATGTCGTTCCTCATCAGTTCCTCCCTTGATGTCTCCCTCCCCGGCGTTGATCGCCGGTGAAGGGCCGTTCCGGTTTCCGGCGCCTTTGCGCCGGCCGCCTAGCTGTTCGGCCCGCGATCCATGCTGACCGGTTGCCAGCGGCGGAGCGCGGTGCTTTGCAGCACCGACGGATTGACGCAGCTTACTGGCCACATGCCCTGAAGCACCAGTGACAATTCGTAGCCCACGCGGCGCTTGCGCGCCTCGTCGAACCGTGCCGAGGCCGAAGCGACGTGGGCGGTCAGGGTCACGTTCTCCATGCCGAGCAGGGGATTGTTGTGCGAGGGCGGTTCTTTCTCCAGCACGTCGAGGGCGGCATGCGCGATCCAGCCCTCCTGGAGCGCCTTGATCAGGCTCTCCTCGTCCACCGTGGCACCGCGCCCGGTGTTGATGAAGATCGAGCCCTTCTTCATCTGCCGGAAGTGCTTCTCGGTCAGCATGTGATGGACCTCGGGCCGGGCGGGGGCGTGCATCGAGACGAAGTCGGATTGCGACAGCACCTCGTTCAGCGTCGCCGGGATCACGCCGTGGTCGTACATCAGCGTTTCCTGGATGAAGGGATCATAGGCCATCATGCGCAGGCCGAAGGGCGCTGCGCGTTTCGCAACCGCGCGCGCGACGCGGCCGAACGAGATGAAGCCGAGCGTCTGGCCCATCAGCCGCGGGATCTTGAGCAGCGCCGGCCGGCCCTCGGCCCAGCGGCCGTCGCGCACCATGCGATCCTGCTCGACCAGGCGACGGAAGCCCGCGAGCAACAGCATCATGGCGTGGTCGGCGACCTCCTCGATGAAGGTGTCGGGGATGTTGGTGACGGGAATTCCGCGGGCGGTGGCGGCCTTGACGTCGACGCTGTCGACGCCGACCGAGCCGAGCGTAATGACCTTGCAGTTTTCTAAGCTGTCGATGATGCTCTTGGTGATCGGGATGCCCTTGGCATAGATGGCGTCGGCGTTTTTCGCGGCGGCGACGAACCCGGCCTCGTCGGCCGGCGCCTCGACGATCTCTGCGTCGATCGGATCGAGCGCCTCGCGCTCATAGGAGTAATCGCTGCCCGCGACCGTGAAGCTCGCGCCCTTCGGCGTCACCACCCTGTATTTCGGCATTTTCTGCTCCCGATTTGGTTTCTTGTTGTGGCCTGCCTTCGTGGCTGACCTTTGCGTCTTTTACGCGAAATCGACGCGGCCGCGTACAATTCCCGGTTGTTGGCGCGGAGATAAATTGCCGGTTTGTGCGGCTGCGTCCGGGCTTCTACGGATGGCCGTAAGTAACTTGATAAGCGCTCACACATAAAAGTTGATTCGATTTTGATCGAACTGGTCGCGTGCCCCTATCCCGTCATTGCCGGAGCCACCCCGTGAAATTGAGCAATCTGAAGATCGCCCCGAAGCTCGGCATTCTTGTCGGCGTCACCTTGTTGGGCCTGTGCATCTCCGGTGTCCTTGCCGGCTACCTGATGAAGCAGGAGATGGTGAATGCACGCATCGATCAGGCCAAGGCTATCGTCGAGCTGGCATGCAACTACGCGGGCGCTCTGAAGAAGCGCGTCGATGCCGGCGAGCTGACCAAGGATGCGGCCCTGGCCGAACTTCGCCGCTACGGCAACGCGATGACCTATGACAACGGCGCGGGCTACCTGTTCGGCACGTCGTACGACGGCATCACCCAGCTTGCGCCCGATCCGAAGCAGATCGGCACCAACCGCATGGACGTCGTGACCAACGGCCGCAAGCTGTCGCTCGAGCTGATGGACGGCGTCAAGGCGAAGGGTTCGATCCTGCTGTATTATGAATATGTGAAGCCCGGCCAGGAGAAGCCGATCCGCAAGATCGGATATGCAGTCGCCGTGCCTGGCTTCGACATGTATCTCGGCACCGGCGCCTATCTCGACGACATCGACGCGAGAATGGGCCCGGTCTATTGGCTGCTCGGCCTGGCCTTGCTCGGCATCGTCATCGTTGCCGGCAGCGTCGCTTGGCTGATCGGCCGCGGCATCAGCCGTCCGCTGGCGCTGCTCGGCGCCCGTATGAAGGACCTCGCGGATGGCAAGCTCGAGGGCGACATTCCCGGCGTCGGCCGCGGCGACGAAGTCGGCGCGATGGCCTCGACCGTGCAGATCTTCAAGGACAATGCGGTCCGCATCCGCGACCTCGAGAAGACCGAGGCGGACGCCAAGGAGCGTGCCGCGGCGGAACGTCGCAGCGCGATGGAAGACATCGCCAACGACTTCGAACGCAGCGTCAACGGCATCGTCCGCTCGGTCTCCTCGGCCGCCGCCGGCATGCAGAGCACGGCGCAGTCGATGACCGCGACCGCGACCGATGCCTCCTCGCGTGCCGCAACGGTCGGCGCTGCCTCGCAAAAGGCCTCCGGCAATGTCGGCACGGTTGCCGCTGCCGCCGAAGAGCTGTCGAGCTCGGTTGCGGAAATCTCCCGCCAGGTCACCCGCTCGACCGAAGTCGCCAGCCGCGCCGTCAGCGACGCCGAGCGGACCAACGCCACCGTGCAGGTGCTCTCGACCGGCGCCGAGAAGATCGGCGAGGTCGTCAAGCTGATCCATTCGATCGCCGCGCAGACCAACCTGCTCGCGCTCAATGCCACCATCGAAGCGGCACGCGCCGGTGAATCCGGCCGCGGATTCGCGGTCGTCGCCTCTGAGGTCAAGGCGCTCGCCAACCAGACTGCGAAGGCGACCGAGGAGATCTCCGCGCAGGTCGCGGCGATGCAGACCTCGACCAGCGACGCGGTCACGGCCATCACCGGCATCACCCAGACGATCGCCGAGATGAGCGAAATCACCGCCGGCATTTCGGCATCGATCGAGCAGCAGGGCGAAGCGACCCGCGAGATCGCCCGCAACATCCAGTCGGTTGCGGCCGGCTCGAGCGAGATCAACGCCCATATCGGCAGCGTCACGTCGGCCGCGGAAGCGACCGGCAGTGCAGCCAGCGACGTGCTCACCAACGCCCGCGAGCTGGACAACCAGTCCGGCGCGCTGCGCAGCGCCGTGGACAGCTTCCTCGTCAAGGTGCGCGCGGCGTAAGCCCGTGCGCTGAACTCGTAGAGTGGGCAAAGACGCAAAGCGTCGTGCCCACCCTTTTCTCTCGACTGTCATGCCGCGCGAAGGCGGGGCATCCAGTACGCCGCGGCCTCTCGGTTCAAATACAGGCACCTCCGGAATACTGGATCGTCCGCCTCCGCGGACGATGACATCGTCCGAGGAGCACGCCTACTGCTTCTCGATCTTCGCGTTCGTGATCAGCTTCTCCCACAGCACGAGCTGCTCGTTCACGAAGGTGCCGAGCTGCTCCGGTGTGCCCGAGAAGGCGTCCATGCCGAGGGTGGCGAGCTTCGCCTTGATCTCCGGATTCTCGACGATCTTCCTGATCTCGGTATTGAGCCGCGTCACGATCTCCTTGGGCATGCCGGCCGGGCCGAAATAGCCCTGCCATGACGAGATGTCGAAGTCCGGCACGCCGGCCTCCTGCATCGAGGGCAGATGCGGCACCAGCGGCGAGCGCTCCTTGGTGGTGACCGCGAGCGCGCGCAGCGCGTTGCCGTTGACATGCGGCAGGCCGGTCAGGATGTCGACGAACATCATCGAGACGCGGCCACCCATGACGTCGTTGAGCGCCGGCGGCGAGCTCTTGTAGGGCACGTGCAACAGGTCGAGCCCGGCATTGTGGGCAAAGGTCGCGCCGGACACGATCGCCGAGGACGAGCCCGAAGCGTAGCTCAGCTTGCCCGGATTGGCCTTGCCATAGGCGACCAGCTCGCCGACAGTCTTGGCCGGCACTTCCGGGTTGACGACCAGCATGAAAGGCAGGTCGCCGGTGCGCGCGATCGGCGTGAAATCGTTGACCGGATCGTAAGTGAGGCTCTTGAGCAGATAGGGATTGGCCGAATGCGTGGTGTTGGTCGTCACCAGCAGCGTGTAGCCGTCGGGAGCGGCCTTCGCGACGTAGGTTGCGGCGAGCATACCATTGGCGCCCGCCTTGTTCTCGATCACGATGCCGACGCCGAGCGCCTGCGACAGATGCTGCGAGATCAGCCGCGTCGTGGTGTCGGTGCCGCTGCCGGCCGCGAACGGCAACACCAGCGTGATGTTGCGGCTCGGATAATTGTCGGCCTCGGCCGTGGATGCGGCGGCGAGGCACAATGCGGCCGCGCCGATGGCACGCAGGTTTCGAGTCAACGCTGAAATCATGTCTGGACGTTCCCTCTTTGTCGTTGGCGGGGAACCTAGCGTCTCCTCGTTGAAATCGGAAGCGGTGAGTTTGTCGCCGTGTCTCCGCGTGGCGGAATTACTTCGCCGCCGAACCCTGGCGCGAGGCGATCACGACGCCGGCGAGTACCAGCGCGTAGCCGATCAGGTGGAACGGCTGGAGCTTTTCGCCGAGCAGCAGGATCGCCATCGCCGAGCCGAACACCGGCACCAGATGGAAGAACGGCGCGGCGCGGTTCGGGCCGATCAGCGCGACGCCGCGGTTGAAGAAGAGATAGGCCAGCGTCGAGGGGAAGATCAGGATGTAGCCGAGCGTTGCCAGCGTCATGCCGTCGAACTGCAGCACGCGGCCGCTTAGAGCCTCCCAGATCGCAGTCGGCAGCAGCATCGTCGCGCCGCAGCAGGTGGTGAAGGACAGGAAGGAGAGCTGGTGAATTTTTGGCCGGCGCGGGATGAAGGCCGAATAGAGACCGAACGCCACCAGCGAGGAGGCGAACATGATGTCGCCTCTGTTGAAGCTGATGCTCGCGAGTGCGGCGAGATCGCCGCGCAGGATGATAATCAGCACGCCGAGAAGCGAGATCGCGATGCCGGCGAACTGCGCACCGGTCAGCCGCACCCCGAACAGCACCAGCGACCACAGCGCCACGAACAGCGGACCTGCCGACTGGATCAGCAACGCGTTCAGCGCCTCCGTGTATTGCATTGCCCAGTACGAGATCGCGTTGTTGAAGGCAAATCCCACCAGCGACAGGAACAGCATCAGGGAGAGGCTGTCGCGCAAGGCAGGCCAGTCGCGCTTCAGATGCGGCCAGGCGAACGGCAACAGGATCAGGAACACGCCGAACCAGCGGATCGTGGTCACGGTCAGCGGCGGCACATGCGCGCCGACATGACGCGCGAGCACGATGTTGCCGGCCCAGAACAACGAGCTCAGGCTCAGCAGCAGATAAGGCTGGTTGTTGAGCCAACTGGCCGTATTGGAGGCCGCTGGCGCGGGGGAAGCGATCGTCATTGGCGTCGGATACGAGCTTGCGCCGGATTGCCGTCATGACACAAGTCACGCGGCCGCAATGCTACAATGCAGGCATCACTCGGGGAGGCGTCATTGGCGGTTAATATGTTGGACGCAATGTGCTCTTCCGCTCTCCCGCAAGAGGAGAGGTGATGGCAGCGCTCCGCTTGGATGCGGTGCTAACTCGCCTGCTTGCGTGACGCCACGAACACGCCCGCCAGCACCAGCGCGAAGCCGAGGAAATGGAAGACCTGCGGGTGTTCGCCCAGAAACACGATCGCCATGATCGAGCCGAACACTGGCACGACGTGGAAGAACGGCGCGGCGCGGTTGGCGCCGATCAGGCGGACGCCGCGATTGAAGCAGAGATAGGCGAGCGCCGAGGGGAACACCGCGACGTAGAACAGGGTAAGCAGGTTCGGCCCGTCGAGCTTCATCACGGGGCGCGCGAGCAATTCCCAGATCTCCAGCGGAATGAGGCAGGCGGCGCCGCAGCCGAAGGTGAAGGCGAGGAAGGACAGGCCGTGCATCGGCGGACGCTTCAGGGTCAGTACCGAATAGAGCGCGAAGATGACCAGCGCGACGATGAAGATGAGGTCGCCCTTGTTGAACTCGATGTTCGACAGCGTGGTGAAGTCGCCATGCAGCAGGATCGTGAGCACGCCGCACATCGACAGCAGCACGCCGAACGCCTGCGCCGCGGTGAGCCTGATCCCGAGAATGGCCAGCGACCACAGCGCCACGATCAGCGGCGCCGCAGACTGGAGCAGCAGCGTGTTCAGCGCCTGGGTATGCTCCAGCGCCCAATATTGCAGCGTGTTGAAGGCGCCGATGCCGGTGATCGAGAGCGTGATCATCAGGCCGAGCCGGCCGCGGATCGCGGGCCAGTCCTGCGCAAGATGTTTCCAGGCGAACGGCAGCACCAGCAGGAAGGCGAAGAACCAGCGCAGGAATGACAGCGTCACCGGCGGGATGTGGCCGGCGGCGAGTCGACCGACGATGGCGTTGCCGGCCCAGCACAGCGCGGTGATGCTGAGCAACAGATAAGGCTGGTTGGCAATCCAGGTTTGGCCGGCGGTTTCGGAGCCTGTGCTCTGGCCCGTGGCAGACATGTGATTGGTTTGGCCCCGCGTCATGCGCCGAGGCTTCCGGCCCGGCGAGATCCGGGCCGGTTCATAGCCCGGCGCCGTTCAAAGACACGGAAATCGGGGTTGCATCAATGGGGGACGGATGCATCGCGACCATGCAGCGGCCGAGATCGCGTCTAGCGCTTTGGTCGAGGCTTTGGCTCGGCTCTGGAAGGTCTCTGGATTTTCGGGGGATATCAAAGGCTTGGATGGCCTTCCGAGCCCCGAAAAAGCCCCGTTCTTGCTTGCCTAGAGGGGCTGCTTCCTTTATCCGGTTGGCTGCCTTGCGTGCGGGCGGCTCCGGCCGCCGATTGGGCTGGGCGCAGGTATGATCCCGGAAGAGTGGGCACCGGTTTTCCGCGAGGATCATGCCTCCTAGAGACAGATTGAACAGGGATTACCCGCGAATGGCCAATGTTGTCGTCGTCGGCGCCCAGTGGGGCGACGAAGGGAAGGGCAAGATCGTCGACTGGTTGTCGGAGCAGGCGGACATCGTCGTCCGCTTCCAGGGCGGCCATAACGCCGGCCACACGCTCGTGATCAACGGCAAGACCTACAAGCTCGCGCTGTTGCCCTCCGGCGTACTGCGCGAGG
Organism: Bradyrhizobium sp. 159; assembly: GCF_023073795.1. Taxonomy (NCBI): domain Bacteria; kingdom Pseudomonadati; phylum Pseudomonadota; class Alphaproteobacteria; order Hyphomicrobiales; family Nitrobacteraceae; genus Bradyrhizobium; species Bradyrhizobium sp. 159. The sequence goes on from NZ_JADPKE010000031.1 coordinate 137,514, forward strand.
GCAAGCTGTCGGTGATCGGCAACGGCGTGGTGTTCGATCCCGCCGCCTTCCTCGACGAGGTCGCCAAGCTCAGGGCGCAGGGGGTCGATGTCAGCCCTGACAATCTGCGCGTCGCGGAAAACGTCACGCTGATCCTGCCGCTGCACCGCGAGCTCGATGCGCACCGCGAATCCGCCAGCGCAGCGACCGCGATCGGCACCACGCGCCGCGGCATTGGACCTGCCTATGAGGACAAGGTCGGCCGCCGCGCCATCCGCCTGATGGATCTTGCTGATCATCAGACGCTGCCGCACAAGATCGATCGCCTGCTGGCGCATCACAACGCGCTGCGCCGCGGCCTTAACTTGCCGGAATTCGACAGCGCGGTGATCCTGAAAGAGCTGATGGCGATGGCGCCGCAGCTGCTGCCCTATGCCGAGACGGTTTGGCGGCTGCTCGATATCAAGCGGCGCGAAGGCAAGCGCATGCTGTTCGAGGGCGCGCAAGGCGCGCTGCTCGACGTCGATCACGGCACTTATCCCTACGTCACCTCGTCCAACACGGTGGCGGCGCAGGCGGCGACCGGCGCCGGCCTCGGGCCGGCCGCGGTCGGTTACGTGCTTGGCCTGTGCAAGGCCTATACGACCCGCGTCGGCCAGGGCCCGTTCCCGACCGAGCAGGACAACGAGACCGGCCGCAAGATTGGCGAGCGCGGCCGCGAGTTCGGCACCAATACCGGTCGGCCCCGCCGTTGCGGTTGGTTCGACGCCGTGCTGGTCCGCCAGGCGGTCCGGACCTGCGGCATCAACGGCCTGGCGCTGACCAAGCTCGACATCCTCGACGGCTTCGACACGATCGAGGTCTGCACCGGCTACAAGCTCGACGGCAAGGAGATCGACCATTTCCCCGCCGGTGAGGGCGCGCAAAGCCGGGTCGAGCCGATCTACGAGACGATCGAGGGCTGGAAGGAGCCGACCGCCAGCGCACGGTCCTGGGCCGACCTGCCGGCCCAGGCCATCAAATATGTCCGCCGGATCGAGGAATTGGTGGGGTGCCCGGTCGCGCTGCTTTCCACCAGCCCCGAACGCGAAGATACTATCCTGGTGCAAAATCCGTTTGAAGCTTAACGATATCTTACCAGGACGCGCGTATAGTTGAGTTGAAATGGCTGATTACTATCCGCTGATCGCCCGCGCTATTGCCGCCCTGGACCCCAACGCTCCCGGCGAAAGCCGTCGCGCGCTCTATGAGCGGGCGCGCACGGCGCTGATCGCGCAGCTCCGCAGCGTGCAGCCGCCGCTCTCCGAATCCGAGATCACCCGCGAACGGCTGTCGCTGGAAGAGGCCGTCCGCAAGGTCGAATCGGAGGCCGCCCAGCGCGCCCGCGAGGCCTCGCGCCCCGGTGGGGGCGCTCGCCCTGGCGGCAGCGGCGATGCCTTCCGCCGGGCTAGCGCCCGCGCGGCCGAAGGCAACGCTCCCGCATCTCAGCCGGCCCCGCCGCGCGCGCGTCCGGCCCCGACGCCGCCGCGTGCCGACCGCCCGTCCTTTGGTGCTGACGATCAGGGCGACGCGCCGCGGCCGCCGCGTGCGCCGCGTTTCGACGCCCCGCGCCAGCCCGGCCCGTCCGCTCCGCCGCCGACGGCGGAGCCGCAGACGCCTCCACCGGCCGGACGCGATCGCGCAGGTGCGCGCCGCCCGCCGGACATGGGCCCGCCGCCCGCGCTACCACCCGCACCGGGCGTGCGCGGCTTCCGCGACATCACGGCCGATGCCAACGATCTCGGCGGCGCCGCCGCGCAGGCGAGCCGCGCCGCGCGCCGCACCTACGCCAACGTGCCCTCGCCCTCGCCGGAGTTCGACCGGCTGGAGCCGAGCCTGGAAGACCGCACCGGCGAGTCCGAGCCGCCCTATTCCTACGACGAGTCGGTCGAGGAGGCGGAGCGCTACACGCCGCAGCCGCCGTCGCAGCGTGCGCGCGTTGCAGCCGAGCGCGACGCCAAGAAGCGCGTCCGCACCGGCTCCGCCTTCCCGTTCAAGAGCGCGATCGCCGTCGGCATCGTGCTGATCCTGGTCGGCGCCGGCATCCTCTGGGGCAAGCAGCTGGTCCAGATCGTCAACGGCTTTCTCAAGCCGTCGGCGACCCAGGTGGTGGAGGCGCCGAATCCGGCCCAGCCGCAGACCAAGCCGAAGATCCCGGATCGGGTCGGCCAGCCTTCGGCGAGCGACCAGCCGGTCGCGCCGGTGGCGCAGAAGGTCGTGCTCTATGACGAGGATCCGTCCGATCCGAAGGGCAAGCAATATGTCGGCTCTGTGGTGTGGCGGTTGGAGCCGATCAAGGCGTCCGGCAACCAGAAGGCCGACATCGCAGTGCGCGCCGACATCGAGATCCCCGACCGCAAGTTCAAGATGACGATGTCGTTCCGCCGTAACACCGATTCCTCTCTGCCGGCGAGCCATACCGCGGAATTGACCTTCATCCTTCCGCAGGACTTTCCGGGCGGCAGCGTCTCCAACGTGCCGGGCATCCTGATGAAGTCGAACGAGCAGGCGCGCGGTACGCCGCTCGCCGGCCTCGCCGTCAAGGTCACCGACGGCTTCTTCCTGGTCGGCCTTTCCAATGTCGACGCCGACCGCGCCCGCAACGTCCAGCTCCTGAAGGAGCGCTCCTGGTTCGACGTGCCGCTGGTCTACGCCAATCAGCGCCGCGCCATCATCGCGATCGAGAAGGGCGCCCCCGGCGAGCGCGTCTTCAACGACGCGTTCGCGCAGTGGGGCGATTGAGCTCTTCACCTCTCCCCAGCAGGGAGATCTCGGATTGCAGCAATCCGGGTGAGGGGCCGCGCCATTTTGTGAGACTGCAACCACTCACCCGGATCGCATCTGCGATGCGCTCCGAGCTCTCCCTACGGGAGAGGTGAAGCAAGCTCTCTCGCGGTCAGCAGTGCAACCGAAATTGAACGGCCTTACTGCGCGGCGGCTTCCCGCTTGCGCGATGCGGCGTGCTCGCGGTCCATCACGGCGCGGCAGCCGGGACTGACATGTGCCTTGTTCCGCACCATGCAGGCCCTGATCCTGGGGATGTCGGGAATTTCACTGGAGCACAGCCGCATCGCATCGCCCGAGCACATCTGCTGCGCTTCGGACGAGAAGGCGAGACCAGGTGATGTCTGGAATGCGATGGCGGTGGCGGCGACGGCGAAGAGAGTTGCGATCGTCTGATAGCGTGTCATGCGGAATGGGTCCCCGAGTTCGTGGGCTTGAGCCACTTGATTTTGGGGCGCCGCACGCGGCTTGATCTGCCGCATGTCACAGCCTTCACGTCGGGAACTTTGGTCCCGCATGTGGTCGCTCGATTACTTGATGTTCGAATCGAAAGTGCTGCGCCGCCCGAGCGAAGTATGCGCCATTGTCACGGAGCTGCAATGGTCTGCGTGAAGGAATTTGCAATTGTTGCGCGCGAGTCACGCAAAGCCGGCGCGCGCGGTCAGATCAACCGATCGGGGCGAGGGCTCGCTTGCGCCGCATCGCTCGTGCCGAGTGATGCGGCGTGTTCTTCGACCGCGGTGACGCCCTTGGCCGTGAGTTCGAACAGATCGCCGTCCTTCATCACATAACCATCGGCGATCAGTTCGCCGATCTTGCCGTGGCGATCGTCGGCGAAGGCAACGGACTGGCTGATGTCCCGCAGGATCGAGAGTTGTTCATCGCGCAGCATGGCTTCACACTCCGTTCGCGGGTTCCGGTCCTCACATTCCGTGACTCTGAAACACCTTGCTGCAAGACTTCGACAGCTTGGCCCGGTTGGCTTGCAGGCAACTCTGAACCGCACCGTCATTGCCGAGGTCCTTGCGGCACAGGCGCGATGCATCCCGCGAGCAGGCCTTCTGCTCCTGCGGCGTGCCCATGTGGCCTTGGGCGAGAGCAGGTGCGTTCGACAGACCCGTTAGGGCTGCCAGCGCGAATGTCGCCAGAACAAGTCTACGGGGCATCGGGGCTCCAATCTGGCAGGGACAATTCAGGTCCTGCATGAACTCGTCGCGTTGCCACTTGTTCCCTTCAGGCGGAGCCTGCGCCCCGCTATTCAAGGTTCCCGCCGGCGCTGCTATAAGGCTGTCGAAGTTAAGAGGGTGCTCGATGAAACGCTATCTGGTGTTTGCGCTGGTCGGTCCGTTCGTCGGCGGGTTCCTGCTGCTGCTCACGACGACCTATCAGTCCGGCTATTGGACCCAGACCAGCCTCGGCGAGGTCGGCAAGCTGTTCGCAGTCTTCTTCAAGACCCTGCAATACAGCTATCTGTTCGGCTTCCTGCCCTCGTTGATGATCGGCGCGGTCGACGACATCCTAATCCACATCAGACGGATCGGCCCGGTCCTGCGGATGCTGCTGGTCGGTCTGTTCGCCTTCGTCCTGGCCTCGATGACCTACAGCTCGCGCGGGCCGGATTCGGGCGCCGTGCAGTTCATCCTGTACGGCCTCGTCGGGTTCGTACCGGCAGTGATTTCATCCTGGTTCGTGCATAGATATGTCGAGGAGCCGCAGGCAGTGACCGCACCAACCTGAGTGCGCGACCTTCGGGCGCGGCCCAGCAACCTCCGCCGCCGCGGCGCGTTCTTTGGAAGCCATGTCCATGTCCGACGACGACATCCTTGCTCCGCGCCGATCCCGTTCGGGAAGCGGCTCGCATGCGACCTTTGCGGCTAAGCAAGCGCGCGGGCCGATCATCGACCAGGAGGGTCACGAGATCCGCCCTGAGACGCTGGAGCAGGGATTTCGCGAGTTTCGCTTCGAATTCGGGCAAGGCAATCCGTTCGGCAATCTGACGCGCGAGCAGCGGATCGCGCGGCTCGAGGCGATCGCAAAGCTGCTCGACGTTGCCTTCATCCTGCCCGGCACCAATATCCGCTACGGTATCGACGGGCTGATCGGGCTGATCCCGGTCGTCGGCGACATCATCACCACCGCGATCTCGTTGTGGCTGGTGCGCGAGGCGAGGGCGTTGGGCGCGCCCTGGTACATCACGGCGCGCATGCTCGGCAATGTCGCGGTGGACGGCGTGTTCGGCCTGGTCCCGTTCGCGGGTGACGCCTTCGACGTCATGTTCCGCGCCAACATGCGCAACGTGCGGCTGCTCCGCCGCTGGCTGGAGAAGCAGCCGCGGATCTAAGCGTCGCGCGCATTCTTCGCCGATCCCCGCAAGCGGGGCGGGGGAAACGCAAAAAGCGCGACGGCCCTTCGGCCATCGCGCTTTCAGCGCACATTACATGGCTTTACGAAAGCTTACGCCGCGTCACATGGCTTTACGAAAGCTTACGCCGCGTCGGCATCGGTCTCCGCCGGCTTGCGACGGCGGGGCAACGGGAAGGCCTCACTCTCATAGAGCGAGCGGATGCCGTTCTGGTCGAAGCGCGCTTCCTCGACCTGGAGATAGGCGCCGTTCAGCGAATCCGTCGGCAACTGCTCCATCGCGAACTGCACGGCTTCGGCCGCGGTGCCGAACCGGCGATAGGTGAAGCCCGCGCGCTTCTTCTTGCGGATCGCGGCGGGGAAGAGTTCGGCGGAGGTGTTGAAGTTGAACGGACGCAGTGGACGCATGGTCAAAGACCTCGTGATCTTCTCTGGGGCTTTAAGCGCGTGGGGTTGGGGAGGGCAGAGGCCGCAATCGAGCAGGCCCGCCGCACATGGCATTTTCGTCCACTAATATAGGCCGATTTGACAAAAATGCGACCCCCGCGATGCGAGATGATGAATCCGCGCATGGCAGCCCCGCGCGCGCGATAAATCAAACAATTTCAAAGCGTTGCATGATTTACAACTTGCCGAGAAGCAACAGCACGACCAGCACCACGAGCACGACGCCGCCGATCCCCATGCCGGAATGGCCGAGGCCATAGCCATAACCGCCGATCCGGCCGGAGAGCCCGCCCAGCAGGTAGATGATCACCAGGATGATCAGGATGGTCCCGAGTGACATGGCATTCTCCCTGACAGGCGCCAAATGCGATGGCCGCACCGCCACGAAAGAAAAGCCCGTTGCGTTCGCCGGGTTCCGTAACGGAACCGGTGATGCCCCGAGTTTATTTCGGCTCGAGCTTCAGCGCGGCGGAGTTGATGCAGTAACGCAGGCCGGTTGGCCCAGGGCCGTCGGGGAAGACATGGCCGAGATGGCCGCTGCACTTGGCGCACAGCACCTCGGTGCGGATCATGCCGTGGCTGGTGTCGCGCTCCTCGTCGATATGGCTCTCGACGGCGGGCTGGGTGAAGCTCGGCCAGCCGCAGCCGGAATCGAACTTGGCATCCGAAGAGAACAGCTCGTTGCCGCAGCCGGCGCAGACATAGGTGCCGGCGCGCTCGTCGTGCTCATATTCGCCGGAGAAGGGACGTTCAGTCGCCTTCTCGCGCAGCACCGCGTACTGCATCGGCGTCAGCTCGCGCCGCCACTGCTCTTCGCTCTTGATGAGCTTGTCGTCAGTTGTTTTCGTCTTGGGATCGGGCATGGGTCTCCCGTTTCTCGCGTCATGTCGTGATCAGTTGGTGGCCTTGCTGGCATTCACCAGCGTCGGCTTTTCAATGTAATTATCCGCGAACAGTTTTTTCAGGTTCTCGACCTTGGGGATGTCGTTATAGGCGATGTAAGGCTGGTTCGGGTGCAGCGTCAGATAATCCTGGTGATAGGCCTCGGCCGGATAGAACGCCTCCAGCGCGCCGACCTTGGTTACGATCGGCTTGTTGAAGACCCGGGCCGCGTTGAGCTGGGCGATATAGGCCTCGGCCACCTTCTTCTGCTCGTCGGAGGTGGTGAAGATCGCCGAGCGGTATTGCGGGCCCACGTCAGGGCCCTGCCGGTTGAGCTGGGTCGGATCGTGCACCACCGAGAAGTAGATCTGGAGAATCTTTCCGTAAGTAATCTTCTTCGGGTCGTACTTGATCTCGACAGACTCGGCGTGACCGGTGCGGCCGCTCGAGACGGTCTGGTAGTCGGCAGTCGCCTTGGTGCCGCCGGCATAGCCGGAGACGGCGTTGACGACGCCCGCGGTGTGCTGGAAGACGCCCTGAACGCCCCAGAAGCAGCCGCCGGCGACGACGGCGGTCTGGATTCCGCTCGCGGGCGCTGCATCCATAGCGGGAGCGGGGATCACGACCGCATCCTCCGCGGCCATCGACGGCACGGTGAACGAAAACGCCAATGCGGCGGTCGCGGCAAACAGGGACAGGGCACGGAAAGGAATTCGGCTCATGGCGCATCCTCGTTTGAAGGCGTTAGTGTAGGGCGATTGGCGTCAAGCGAACAGCCCGCTTGGCGGCAGTTCGTTACCCGAGATACGGGCCGGCCGGGCAATTATTACTTAATGCCGGACACGAGTCCGTGAAGTGAGCAACTCGTCATTCCGGCGGCGGGGGAGATACTCAGGAGCGCAAGTGCGCAGCATAGTTCGAGCTGCGCATCGCCTCGGAATGGCCAGTGTCACGACGCTTCGGCCCCGAACCTTAAACGACAATAGAGAGCCGCTTCGCCGCGCGCGTGATCCCCGTATATAGCCAACGTGCCCTGGAGTCCTGGAACGCAAAGCTCTCGTCGAACAGCACGACGTCGTCCCATTGCGAGCCTTGCGACTTGTGCACCGTGAGCACGTAGCCGTAGTCGAACTCGTCATAGGGCTTGCGCTGCTCCCAGGAGATCTGCTCGACGCCGCCCTCGAAGCAGTCGGCGCGCACCGAGACCTTCGTCACCTTGTGGCCGAAATCCTCGTCCGGCGACAGCCGCATGCTGAGGATGCGCGATTTCGAGCGCGACGTGTTGCGCGACTTCACGCGCCATAGCCCACCGTTGAACAGGCCCTTCTTGCGGTTGTTGCGCAGGCACACCAGCTTGTCGCCGGCGACCGGAAAGGCGTCCTCGATGTTCTGGCGCTGGCGCACCCGCATGTTGTAGGCGCGTCGGGTGTTGTTGCGGCCGACCAGCACCTGGTCGGCGCCCATGACCCGGTCAGGATCGAGCTCCTTGCGCGACACCACCTCGCTCTCGCCGTAACGGCCGATGTCGAGCTCGCGGCCTTCGCGCACGTCCATCGACATCCGCACGATCGGATCGTCCTGGGCCTGGCGATGTACCTCGGTCAGCATCGCGTCGGGCTCCGAATTGGTGAAGAAGCCGCCGCCCTGGATCGGAGGAAGCTGCGCGGGATCGCCCAGCACCAGCAGCGGGCAATCGAACGACATTAGGTCCCGCCCCAATTCGGCGTCGACCATCGAGCATTCGTCGATCACGATTAGCTTGGCTTTTGAGGCCGGCGCGTCGTCCCACAACTCGAAGCTCGGCTGCTCCTCGCCGGATTCGCGGGCGCGATAGATCAGGGAGTGGATCGTGGAGGCATCGTCGCAACCCTTGTTGCGCATCACCAGCGCCGCCTTGCCGGTGAAAGCGGCGAACTTCACCTCGCCGTCGACACCCTCGGCGATGTGCCGCGCCAGCGTGGTCTTGCCGGTGCCGGCAAAGCCGAACAGGCGGAACACCGGCGGCGTGCCGCCGCGGCCGGGTTTTGCTTTCAGCCAATCGCCAACGGCTTTGAGCGCGGCGTCTTGATGCGGGGTGAATGTCGGCATGGCTTTCCAGGAAGAGCGGGCGCCACACTTAAATGAGTCGCCACTGGCAAACTAACCGTTCGTTCGCTGCAATCAAGTCATTCTCCCGCACGGCGGAATTGCTGCTCCGTAGACAGCGTTGCCTCACGCACTAAGATGAGCCCAACAAGAACAACGCGGGAGAGCGACGCCATGAAGTTCGGCATCTTCTACGAGCTGCAATTGCCGCGGCCCTGGATGGCCGGCGACGAGCTCAGGCTCTACCAGAATGCGCTCTCGCAGATGGAGCTCGCCGACAGGCTCGGCTACGACCATGCCTGGGTGGTCGAGCATCACTTCCTCGAGGAATATTCGCACTCGCCCTCGCCGGAATCCTTCCTGGCCGCTGCAAGTCAACGCACGCAGAAGATCAGGCTCGGCCATGGCATCCTTCAGCTCACCACCAACCACCCGGCACGCGTCGCCGAGCGCGTCGCGGTGCTCGACCTGCTCAGCAACGGCCGCTGCGAATTCGGCATGGGCGAGAGCGCGTCAATCACCGAGCTCGAGCCGTTCGGGCGCGACATGGAAACCAAGAAGGAGGTGTTCGACGAGGCCGTAGCCGCGATCTTCCCGATGTTCAAAGACGGCGGCAGCGAGCATCACGGCAAGTACTTCGACATCCCCTTGCGCAACGTCGTCCCGAAGCCGGTGCAGAAGCCGCATCCGCCGCTGTGGATGGCATGCTCGCAACTGCCGACCATCGAGCGCGCCGGTCGCCACGGCTTCGGCGCGCTCGGCTTCCAGTTCGTCAGCGCCGATGCCGCCCACGCCTGGGTGCACGCCTACTACAATGCGATGACCAAGCGGCTCACCAAGCTTGCCGATTACGAGATCAACCCGAACATGGCGCTGGTCTCGTTCTTCATGTGCGCCAAGACCGACGAGGAGGCGCGTGCCCGCGCCGACGGCGCCACCTTCTTCCAGTTCGCGCTGCGCTTCTACGGCGCCGCGCAGAACCGCCAGCGGCCCGCGCCCGGCACCGTCAACATGTGGGACGAGTACAACAAGTGGAAGCGCGACAATCCGCAAGCGCAGGAGGCGGCGTTGCGCGGTGGCCTGATCGGCTCGCCCGAGACCATCCGCAGGAAGCTGAAGCGATTCCAGTCTTCGCATATCGATCAGGTCATCCTGCTCAATCAGGCCGGCAAGAACAGCCATGAGCACATCTGCGAATCGCTCGAGCTGTTCGGCCGCGAGGTGATGCCGGAGTTCCAGAACGATCCGGCGCAGGCGGCCTGGAAGCAGGGCGTCATGAGCGGCGAGATCAAGCTGGAGGAAATCGACACGCAGGCCTTCACCGACCGCTACGGCAAGCTCGCGATCAACGTCGCCCCGGTGAGGGCCGCGGCGGGCTAGGCTGTAAAAGTCATGCTGCTGACGCAATCTCTGTCTTAGTCGGCGACAACGTAAAACACTGCGTGGGAACCGTTCTGGTTCCCCACGACGGTTCCATAGCCAAGGGGTTGGCACGAATCCGCAAAACATCGGCGCAAGCTTCATGAACGCTTCCGCGTTCGCTTGCTCTGTTTGCGGTGGCGGGAACCGGCGATCGAAAAAATCATAGGAGTTATGATGCTGTTCCGCTCGAGCGCCGCACTTTGCGGCGCCCTGGTTGCGCTTGCCGTTTCTGTTACCGTTGCTCGTGGTGAAACGCGGGGAGTTCACTCAAGCACAGTCGTCGATGCTACCTCTGGGAATGCGCTCGTCGGCGCTGCCTCCATGTACAATCCGTTCAAGCCCGGCAAGGAGGAGGGCGGTCCGCGCACAGCCTCCGGCGAGCGTTATGATCCCTCTGCTTGGACGGCTGCCATCAAGACGAGTTTGCGCCGGAGATTTGGCGGGGTCCCATTTGGCGTGAGGCCAAAGTTTGCCCTGGTCGAGGCCGTCGGCAAGAAGGTCATCGTCAAGATAAATGACGTGGGACCACTCAGGCCCGGCCGCATCATTGACTTCAACGAGCGGACGATGCGCCATTTCGATCCAAGCCTGGAGCTCGGAGTCATTAAGGACGTCAAAGTTAGTCCACTTTCAGGGGACAATTGGACACTCGGACCGGTGGGCTGAAAGTCCCAGTTGGAAGAGACAGTGCACGTCCCGGGACGGCGGGGCCGCCTTGACGGTCTAAAGTCTACGCATATCGACCACGTCATCCTGCTCAAGCAGGCCGGCAAGAACAGCCACGAGCACATCTGCCAATCGCTCGAGCTGTTCGGCCGCGAGGTGATGCCGGAGCTCCAGAACGATCCGGCGCAGGCGGCGTGGAAACAGGGCGCGATGAATGGCGAGATCAAGCTGGCGGACATCGATACGCAGGCCTTCACCGACCGCTGCGGGCAAGCTCGCGATCAACGTCGCGGCGGGGAAGGCGGCGGCGGGTTAGCGGGCCTGTGCAGCTGAACCGGTATGCGGTGATCAGTGCACAAGCGCGGCGTTTTGACCCGGAGCAGACCTCTCAGCCCGTTTCGTATCCAATCATGGCTAGATGGCGATCATTGCAACTTTGTCCCCTTTGGGTTGTTGCGGAAATGGCGATGCCCACTGCGGCGCCTGACGCAATCGGCCCGTCAGACGGCCGCGATCAGCTTCGCGAGCCAACGCGCTGCCTCTAGCGGCGAGCTCGGTTGGCGCACGTCATCCTTGTTTAGCAATTCGAGCGTCGGCCGATATCGGCGCGCGTGGCGCGTGCTGTCGATCGAGAGCAAAGCGGCACGCACGAGCGCCTAGCCCTAACGCAATGCGCGTCTCCGACGGTCAACGTCGCTCCTTATCGCGCTGGTCTCCCCGCTCTCGTCGTCACCAGCAAGCGCCAGGCAGCGCGAGGAACGATTCAACAAAGCGTGAGTTCGACCCTAAATCCAAGAAATAAAGCAAGAGGGTAAAGGCGATGACACGATCTGTGGAGGAGTTGAGACGCGAGTCCGAGCGCAACCGTGCAGAACTGGCGGCTACGGTAGGGCGACTAAAGGAGCAGATATCGGACACCGCCGACGACATTCGCCACAAGGTCTCGCCGCAGCACATCAAATCCGAAGTCACCGAATACGTCAGCCACAAGACCCAGAGTTGGGTCGAAGGGCTCAAGCAACAGATTATGGACAATCCGATGCGCGCAGTGGCCGCGGGCGCCGCAGTGGGAGTTCCGTTGCTGCGGTTGGCGCGAGGTGTGCCGTTGCCACTTCTGATGATCGGCGCCGGGCTTGCCCTGACTTCGAAGACAGTGCGGGATCGCGCTGCAGACGCCGCCGGTCCGGTCATGGATAATGCGGGGCGAATGCTAGAGGAGGTGACGGAGGGCGCCCGGGCCATGCAGGGCGATGCCAAGGAGACGCTATCCTCCGCTCAAAGCCGAGCCGCCGAGATGGCTGGTGACGCGCAGGACAAGGCCGCTGGAATTGCCGCTGATCTGCGGGCGAGCGCGGCTCGGGCCGCCAGTTTCGCGGGTGAAAAGCTCAAGAGCGGCATGGATGCAACCAAGGATGCCGCTGCCAGCGCGCCTGACCAGGCCCGTCAGACCATTGGCGACAATGCCGCCCTCATCGGAGGCTTGGGCATCGCGATCGGCGCCATCATTGCTGCGGCTCTTCCCGAGACCAGGGCTGAAGCCAAGGTCATGGGGAGAGCAAGCGACGGCGTGAAGCAGGCCGCGGCGGCTGCGGCGCAATCCGGATTCGAGGCAGCGAAAGACGCGACCACATCGGCAGCCGATGTTGCGGCGCAAAAGGTCGGCGAGGCTGATCTCGGCGCCCACGCTAGCCGTATGACGCAGAACATGGCGGACACATTGAAAGAGGCTGCCGGCGACGTGGTCAAAGCTGCCTTTAGTCCCCCTCAAACCAACACTTGAAGGAAAACCATCATGAGCGATTTGGACCCGCACAACGTAACGCAGTTCGCAAAGGATCAGGACAAAGGCACCGCGAAGGATCTGAAAGGACAGATCGGCGATGCCGGAGCGGAGATGAAGCAGCGTGCCGGTGATGCTCTCCAGGCATCGTCTGATCTTGCGCGTGACAAATTCAGTGAGGCCGCGGATGCAGCAAAGGGGGTCGCGGAGGGAACCGTGGACCAGATCCAGAGCCAAGCCCGTGAGCAGCAGCGGTCCGGTGCCGATTTCATCGAGCGCCTGGCGGGCAATATCCGCGAAGCCGGAAGAGCTTTTGAGACCGACGTACCGTTCGCGGCACGTGGCATCGATTCCGCCGCCGACTATGTCGAGGACGCCGCCCAGAAGATCCGGGAAGGGAGCTTCCGGGATCTCGTCGAAGGCGCAACCGACTTCGCCAAACGTCAGCCTGCGGCCTTCCTCGGAATATCGGTGCTGGCAGGCTTTGCGGCCGTCCGCTTCCTGAAGGCATCGGGCGGACACTCGTCATCCCCAGGGCAGCGCGACACGACGAACAGATCGTCGCCGGGAAGCGGTCAGAAGCCGGGCGGGACCTCGTTTTCGGCGGGAGAACAGACCTGGTCTCAGGGGTCCGTGCGGCGTGGCCCTAATCCCCAACAAACCTCATCCACGCAGGGCAACACAGTACCATGAGCATCGAGCGCGATATCAAAACCAGTCAAAGCGAGTTCAGGGCGATCTCGACCCTGCTCGGCGATGCCATGTCGCAGTTCGCCAAGCTCTTCCAGAACGAGATAGAGCTGGCAAAGGCGGAGGTTGGCGAAAAGCTTCAGAAGATCGGCAGCGCGCTAGGCTTGATCGTAGGCGGCGCCGTTCTGGTGATCCCGGCGATCGTCATGGCACTGTTCGCCCTATCCGCCGCATTGATCTCCGCGGGATGGTCGCAGCCGGTCTCTTATCTGACGTCGGCAATTATCGCGGCGGCCATCGCCGCCGTGCTGGTCGCCGTTGGCATCAACCGGCTTGATGCGCGTCATCTGGCCCCCCGGGAAACGATCGGCCAGCTCGAAAAGGATAAGGACACTGTGAAGGGGATGGTGCGATGAGCAGCACAAAAACCAGCTTTATGGACAGTTTGGTGGCCGCTGCCCGGGAAAACCCGCTTGCCGCCGCGCTGATCGGAGGTGGAGCGCTCTGGCTGTTAGCCGGCGACCGGCAGCTTAAGACTGCGGCGCGTTCGGCTGCGGATGCCGTCGCGCCTGTCGTCGACCTTGTGACGAGCGGTCTCAGGTCGGCGGCATCCGCGATCAAGCAGACCGAGGCTCCCCCAACCGCACCTGAAATGGACAACGATCGGTCGACGGGCGTCGGAGAAACCTTGGGAGGCGCGACCGCTGCCGCTTCCGATGCGGTCTCGGGAGCGGCCGACAACGTCCGAGATCGTTTCGACGAGGGCGTTGCCTTCGCGCAGGAGAAGTTCAGCAGGCTCGGCAACGCGTTCCCGGACAAGGAGGCCATAAACAACGCAAGGTCATCACTCGCTAATATGCTCGAACGGCAGCCGCTCGTGCTTGGGCTCGTGGGCATCGCGATCGGTGCGGCGGTTGCGGGCGCGTTTCGCGCCTCCGAGATCGAGAACAAGTATATCGGCGAGGTCAGCGACGATGTGAAAGCCGACCTGAACCGGCGCGCCGGCGCGGTGTCGCAGGCCGTGCGTGAGGCCTCGGACACGGTTGTCGCAGAAATCAGCGACACCAGCGCCGAAGTAGTGGACCGAGTTAAGCAGGCCGGCACGGACGCTGCGGCAGCTGCCCGTGCCGAGGTGAAGTCTCTTTGATGAGACCAGAAAGGGGGCGCGCTGGCCGTCAACGGCGCGCCCTTTGCTCGAGCTTGATCAGGCAGGATGCTTCGCACGCAGGTCGCTGCGAGAAAAGCCCGGCCTTCTGTTCTTCAAATCGTGCGCCGTTGTCGTCCGGCGATGAGGCCATACACAAAGAGCACGATGATGGCGCCGACCACGGCGCCGATGAGTCCGGCACCCTCTCCAGGACCGTACCAGCCAAGGGCTTGGCCGAGGTAGGTGGCCACGAAGGCGCCAACGATCCCGAGGATGGTCGTAAGGATGAACCCGGAGGGTTCGTTGTCACCTGGCATGATGAACTTTGCGATCACCCCCGCGATAAAGCCGATAATGATGGTCCAAATAATGCTCATTCTCCACTCCTCCTGAATAAACGACGACGGCAGTGCGAAGGCTATGAGGTGGGTAAACGCCCCTCAGGCGTGTACTTGTCGATTGCTTGGGGAAGCTCGCGCGATAACCTTGCGAGGATCTCCTCGTGAGACAGCCCGGTTTCCCGCTCCAGTTTGTCCAGCACGTCGGGGCCGATCGCTTCCCGCAATTGCGAGGGCGAGATGTCCTTGTTGGGCCCTGAACTGACCCAAGACCGAGCCGCGTCCCCGTGGCCGCTTTGGTCGAATTTCTCCAGCAGCTCGCCAATTCCGCCCTGCAGTAATCCTCCGACACCCGCCCCGCTCAGCATGCCCGTGAGATTGCCGAGCAGGCCGCCCAGCGGCTGGCGGGTGTTGGCGGGTTCAAGCGAGCCAGATCCCGGTCCTCTGAGCAACTCTGCCAGCTTGTCGCGGTTCTGATACCCGGCGATGGCTAGCAGTCCGAGCAGTGCGGTCATGGACGGCATTCCGCGGCTCATCTTGTAACTCCGTGACAAGGTTAGACAGCTCGAACTCGGCCAGTCCGGTTCTGTTCCTAGGCCTGCATTCGCAGCTCGCCGGAGCCGGTGCACGCGAAACGGAAGCGGGCGTGATGAGCGGCCAACGAGCGGGCGCCGCGTCAGTTCAATCCCAATATGGAATAGCCGGGCGGGCGATCATCAGCCAGAAGATGGCCAGCACGGCTGCGAACGCCGGAAATCCAAAGGCGAACCACCACCGGAAGAGACGGTCATACTCAACAGGCAGCTTGGCGTCGGTCTCGACCGCACGGACGGCGAGATCGCGCATTCGCATCTGCATCCACACCACCGGCAGCCAGAAAGCGCCGGTCACCACATAGAGTGCGATGGACGCCGCAATCCACCCCTCGCGAAGAGAATACCCGCTCGACCAAGCGAGCCATGTGCCGGTGATCGGCTGCAGGATCACGGCGCTCGCGGTGAACAGGAAATCGGCCAGCACGACCGTCCGCGCCACCCCCGCGATCTCGCGCGGGTCGCCGCGCAGATGCGCCACCAGCATGAAGAAAGCGATGCCGGCACCCGTGCCGAGCAGGACCGCAGCACCGATGATGTGCACCATCTTGACCAGAAAATAGAGCATCAGCGATCCTCTCGGATCGCCATGGCGACCAGATTGAGCATCAGCACCGGCCAGATCTTCAGCATCGGTCCGAGCGGATCGGCCCACAGCCGCGGCACCAGCGCCGTACCGATCACGACATAGGTCAGCGAGATGATCAGTGCTGCCCGGAGCCCGTAAAGGCTAGCCGGCCGCCACAGAATGGCGAAACCGATGACGATGTCGGCGAGGGCTCCCGCAACGACGGTGAGGGCAGCGAACCTTTCTCCCAATCCGCCTTCCCGGACGTACGACATTCCGATCTCCCAGCCCGGTCCCAGGGAGATGATGCCGGTGACGATCCAGAACAGACCGAAAACGCCGAATATCAGCGGCTTCAGCGCATACAGCCGCGCAAACCAACGCTCCTGCACCGAGGCGGGCTCGCTTGCGAGCGCGGCTGCAAGGTCACGCGGCACGATGCCCGTGGCCTGGCGCCAGGGCTCGGGATCGCCGGTCGCGCCGCGCCGCATCTCGGCCTGTGCCGTCGAATTGACGGGCGTTGCCCAGCCCAGCATCTGGGCAACGTCCCCGGCGCGGTAAGCTGCCGAAGCCGCCCAGGAAGGCAGGTGCAGGCGGTAAGCGGGCCTCCAGCGCAGCCACGAGCGAAACAGCGCGACCGCGTCGCTGAAGGCCATCCGCCGCGGACCGGCCAGATCGAGTGTGAGGCGAGAAGGCGCGCCGGGTTGCAGGAAGAACAGGACCGTGTCGACGACGTCGTCGAGATGCACAGGTTGAATAGCTGCCGTATCGGGCATGATCGGTAGGACCGGCAGGGAGGCCAGTCCTCGCAACAATGCGCTGCCACCATAGGCGGGCCGGCCCACTACGACTGAAGGCCGCAGCACGACCCAATCGAGGTCCCGCGCCATCAAGGCGGCTTCGCCGTCGCGTTTGGTGCGCGAAAAATCGGTCCGGGCATCGCGATTGCTGCCGATCGCCGAGAACAGGATGACACGGCGGACGCCGGCGCTTTCACACGCCGCATAAAGCGCCGCGCTGCCGGCGACATGAACGCCTTGCATGTCCTGCCCCTGCAGGGCACCCGCCGCATTGATAACGGCATCGACGCCCGCAAGAATGCCCTTCCACTTCGAAGCGTCGGTGGTCCGGGCAACATCGAGGGTGATGTGGTGCGCATTGGGTGCCGCCGGATGACGCGACACCAATACGCATTCATGCCCGTCGGCGGAGAGCCTGGCGTGGATTGCCGATCCAATAAGCCCCGTCCCCCCAACGAGCAGGATGCGCATCGACTAGTCCCTCAATTGGTCGCCCCGGGGAACGCAAACCGCTGATCAATTCTGAAGGCGCAGACGAATAAAGCAGGGCTGATGTAATGGTTCCTCGCGGCGGAACAGGTGAGTTTGGTGCAGACAGCGCCCTTGTCGCGACCGCCCTTGCCGCAGATGTTGCGTCGCCATCGATATTGATGGGAGGGTCGCCGCGCCGACGCTAGATTACCGGACGCGCCGGCGGCGCAGGACCTGTACGGAGAAGCGGGAACATGGCGGTTCTCGAGCTGAAATAAATGTGTGCATCGCCGGAATTGCGTTTCTTGACCCAAGCCTCCGTATGACCTGGGGCGCCGCCGAGCACCTGATCGTCTCGAGTCTCAGTCCTGCAACAAGCGAACTCCTGGAATGGCCATGGCAAAACATCGGATCTACACAACGAGCTTCGCAAGCGTTTACCCACTTTACGTCGCGAAAGCAGAGAAGAAAGGACGCAGCAAAGCCGAGGTCGATCAGATCATCTCCTGGCTGACGGGCTATGGTCAGAAGGAGCTGGAAGCTGAACTGGAAAAACAGACGGACTTCGAGACCTTCTTTGCAAAGGCCCCCAAGATCAATCCTTCCCGATCCCTGATCAAAGGCGTGATTTGCGGCGTCCGAGTGGAGGATATCAAAGAACCAACGATGCGAGAGATCCGGTATCTCGATAAGCTGGTCGATGAGCTGGCCCGGGGAAAAACGATGGACAAGATTTTGCGAAAGGAGTGATTCTCGAGCGCCTGATTGAGCTCTTTGCGAACCCATCGACCCAACGGGCGGATACCGCTCCATCTGATCGCGAGGATGAGGCAGCAGCTGCTGGTGCAATACCGGCCGTGTTCCGCTCTCCAACTTCCGGCGAAATCCCGTTCCTGCTATCCTCCAACAAAAGAACGTCTTGCGGAGGAAAACGATGCGGTCTCAGCCGGTGCCCGCATATCCAGCGGCTGGCGATACAACGTCGGCGGTGCTCGCCATCGGACGCCCAGATTTCCCAAATGTCCTGATCGATACGCTGCGGCGGCAGGCCGATGTCGGCCATTGCATGGTGTTTGCGCTGACCCGTGCCGGCGCTGCGCGCTGCCTGCTCGATGCCGGCAACATCCCGATCGGCGGCGATCTCGGCGCGGCCTATGCCGGACAGTTCCACGAATCCGATCCCAACCGCGATGCGCTGTTCGAGCGCGAGGGCGGCGCGCCGATCATGCTGCCTGCGTTCGCGCCGCGCATGTATGGCGCGCGCTACCGGAAAATCTTCTTCCAAGATTCCGGCATCGTCGACAAATGCGCGACCGCAATCTGGACTGGCGACACCTGCTTCTACGTCAACTTCTACCGCATCGTCGCGCAAGGTCGCTTCAGCGCCCTGCAGCGAGAGCGCCTTGAGGCGATCGCGCCGGCGATTGCCGCGAGCGTTGGCCGCCATTTTCAGCAGACCGCAACGCCAGACCGGACGCTCGCCGGGTTGTTCGCGAGCTGCGCGCCGCTCGCCGCGCTCACGCCGCGCGAGCAGGAGGTCTGCCGGCGCATCCTCGCTGGCTTCAGCTCCGAGGCGATCTCGAAAGACCTCGGCGTCAGCCTGCATTCGACCCTGACCTATCGCAAGCGTGCCTATGAGCGGCTCGGCATCTCCTCGCAGAGCGAGCTGTTTGCGATCGTCCTGCGCCTGCTAACGTGCAGTCTGAACTAGGGCGCGGACTCGGGGTCCGCGATATCTGCTTGCGAGGTAAAGCGGATACGCGGTCCCGGCTCCGGGACCGTCGCCTCGCGAGCCGCAGTCGACAACACTCCTCCGCCCCCGGCGAGCCGCATTGAACTCGCCAGCTCCGCTCGCCATGTGTGGGAGACAGCTTGGAGCAAACAATGAAGCAGCTTTTCACCTGTGTGGCGACCGTGGGCTGCCTGGTCGCCTTCCACTCCGTCGCGCAAGCCCGCTCTGCATTCGACGGATCCTGGGACCTCAATTTCGTGACGCAAAGAGGACCTTGCGATGCGACCTATAATTTCACCGTCAACATCACCGACGGAATAGTTACACATCCGAATCTAGTCAGATTCAGAGGCCACGTGGCGCGTTCCGGCGCGGTTCGGGCCTCGGTGACAGTTCAGGACAAATTCGCCTCCGGCTCAGGTAGACTCTCGAGCAATGTTGGCCGCGGGACGTGGAGCGGCCATTCAGGAAACGCGCGCTGTTCAGGCTACTGGACCGCACAGCGCAATTGGGCGCGCTGAGCCAATGTCGGAGTGGCCCGCAGGGAGCAGAGAACGCTCGCTGATTGCCTATGGCCCGGGTAGAATCAATCGACGGTATGGTTGACAAGTTTGCGAGGCTCCCTGCGACGCCAACGTGCGCGGACGTACCTGTGGAATAGAGGACTGACTCGCTCTCGCTATCAGTCTCAAGACGGCCAAAGCACTTGGGTGTGATCATTCCGCGACCGCTGGACAGCCGCGCGCACGAAGTATCGGCTGAGATCTGGTGTTGGCCAGAATGCGAATTCCGGACGCAACGTTCAAAGGTCCGCTCATCAGGGAAAACCGGAAATGCACCGGCCCGAGCGGCGTCACTCTTCCCTGAGGAAGCCAGAACTGGCTAATCGCCATCCACTATCGTCGATGTCATCATCCATTGCAGGCGGTCATCTGCGACGATCAGACTTTGGCTGAGACGTGCAGGTCTGTTGTGTAGAGTGCCATCCGTCAATGCATTCACGCTAGTCTAATCCGTCTAGTCAATAAAGTCCTGTCGGTCCTGGGCGGCCGGGCATGCATTCTGTCATGGATCCCCGTTTCTGAAGGCGACAATCCCAATAGGACTCGAGCATCATTGCGACCACCAGCAAAGCGATTGTCATCAAAAGTAGCGCAGCGATGCGACTGCTGCTCATTGAGCCCTTTCTAGAGGCAAGCTTATCGCGAGACGGGGTGGCAATCTATGCTTGTTAACCTGCTTGTACTCGCGTATCTCTTGCCTATGGTTGCCATCAGGTTGACATTCATATGAGGTCTGCTTTTGGCCGATTCTGTTGAAAAAGGCAGCTGTTGCGACGCAGAGATATCAGTGATTCAGTCTGTCTAATTGGCAGGACTGAAGATCATGATGGGGCATCGGCAAGT
>NZ_JADPKE010000025.1:0-2785 GCF_023073795.1 Bradyrhizobium sp. 159
CTGGGACAACCGCGAAATTCATCGCCG
This sequence comes from Bradyrhizobium sp. 159, assembly GCF_023073795.1. Classification (NCBI taxonomy): domain Bacteria; kingdom Pseudomonadati; phylum Pseudomonadota; class Alphaproteobacteria; order Hyphomicrobiales; family Nitrobacteraceae; genus Bradyrhizobium; species Bradyrhizobium sp. 159. The sequence continues at coordinate 28 of NZ_JADPKE010000025.1, forward strand.
ACAAGCACCCCACCAAGGTCGCAGCATTTGCCTCATTCGTCATTTGACTTGCGCGATGTAAGGGGCTCATCTTGAAGTTGCCTCTGATGTTCTCAAGCGCGTGGGGATCGGCCTAACACCTGACGGAACGGATAATGGCTGATTGCCGGTGTCTGCCGGGTCCGAAGCAGCATGCGTCGTTCCCCCCTGGCGGACAGGACCGTTAGCACTCGCCCGCCCACCGAATGCTGCTGTGGTTCTGGTTTTCCTTGAAGCTGGAGCACTAGAATGATGTTTCCATCATGGTCATATGGGCCGGAATGCTTTTCGATAGCTAGCAGATCACACATGGATATCGTCGGCCTAGGTGCACTCCTTGTCTTAGTGCTCCCGTCGATCGCGTTCGCCGCTGAGAAGCCGGCATATAGCCCGGACGCTGAAACGCCACTCGTAACGACTTCACGCATCTCTGCGACGGTCGAGCTCGGGCTGCCGGCTCTCGCTGCAGCGATCGAGCGGGACATTCCAAAGCGGCTTGCCACCATCGACGAACGCATCAACTGCGTTCATCGTCATGTTTTCATCTTCCGGGTCAACGCCAACTGCGACGTATGGGGATTTGTCGACCGGACTAGCCCGGTCTCGCTGTATGGCCGGGGCGATCGCGTCTTCGGCGCGGTCTCCATACATGGTGCTGCCGAAGGTCAGGGAGCTAATCGGTTCACGGCGCGCATCCGGAGCGAGACCGAGGCACGCGCGACGATCGAGGTTGAAGCGCGCCCCGAGCTGCGCAGGGATGGATCGCTCCAGCTCAACATCAGCGACTCGTTCCACTGGAGTGAGCATCCCTACCTTCACGTGCTCGGTCGCGAGTTTGACCTTGCCCCCTATGTCGAGCCCAATATTCGAACCCAGCTGGGCCGCATCCGGTCGCGCGCGCTGGCCGCGGCGCGGGCACTCGACCTGCACGGCAAGGCCGAGACGGCATGGCGTCACGCGTTTGACCCCATTAAAATCTCGAAGGATCCGCCGATCTGGCTGCAGCTGATCCCGCAGACCGCGGCGTTCGCGGGTGTCCGCGCCGATGGCAAGGTATTGTGGGGATCGCTTGAACTTACCGGCTCCGCCGAAACTCTAATCGGGCAGCAGCCGCCAGCTGTCACGGCAACGGCTCTCCCGCCGCTCGGCGCCGCGGTGGCTGAGCCGGGCACCTTCGATGTCATTCTTCCCGTGCGCATCAACTACGAGGCGGTCAAGGAAAAGGTAAGCCAGGCAATTGCAGCCGTTCCGGCGCAGAACACGTCCGTGCGCGAGGTTCAGATCTACCCGTCCTCGGGCAAACTCGTGGTCGGCCTTCGCATAGCAAAGAGCTCCGACGCCGATCCCAACGCGGGTCAATGGATCTATCTTTCGGCCCAGCCAAACGTCGATGCCGACAATAGGACCTTTGGCCTTTCCGAAATTGGCCTGACGACCTCGTCAGAGGACAGCCAGATTGGATCTGCCGTGCAACAGCTCGCGGCGCAATTGAAGAATGGCTCTAATCTCGACTACGGCATTTCCTACCAAAACCTGCTCATGGCTGCGAACGAACGCTTGACGCGCCCGCTGAAGGACGGCTTTCGCATGGAGGGCCACCTTGACTCCGCAAGGCTTGGAAAAGTGCACTTGCTGCGCGAAGGCATCCTGATTGCCCTTCATGCCAGCGGCGGTCTGAAGATAGTTTACGGACTGTAAGCACGTGAGCTCGACCATGCGATACTTCACCAGCAATCTCTTTGGTGGCTGGCCGCGCAGGTGGATGTCGACCGCGCTCATCGCCACGGCTGTGCTTGGCCTTCCGGGAATAGCGTCGGGCCAGACGACATTTTATGATGCGCCGGAATCGTTGCTCAACGGCGCCCCGGGCACCTTAGTGCGGCAGGAGCCGATGGACGGTGCTCCGCTCGGCGCCTCCACTTATCGCGTGCTCTATCGCTCGACGGGGCTGAACGGTCGGCCGGTCTTTGTGTCCGGCGTCGTCATCGTTCCGCAAGGCACGCCCGCGCTCGGCGGACGTCCGATCGTTGCTTGGGCACATCCGACTTCGGGTATCGTCCCGCGTTGCGCCCCATCGCTCGCCATTTTTCTGTTCCAGCAGATCCAGGGACTTCGCTCGATGATCTCCCGTGGCTTCGTCGTTGCGGCGACCGATTATCCAGGGCTCGGTACGCCGGGCCCGCATCCTTACCTGGTCGGTGAGAGCGAGGGTCGAGCCGTGATTGATATTGTGCGCGCGGCACGCTCCGTTCCCCGCGCAGGCGATGGCAAGGACTTCACGGTTTGGGGGCATTCACAAGGCGGGCAGGCCGCGCTCTTCGCCGGGATGATCGCAAACGCCTACGCTCCTGAGCTGAAGCTTCTCGGTGTCGCTGCAGCGGCCCCGGCAACGGACCTCGTGAAGCTGATGAGCGACGACATCAACACGATCGGCGGCAAGAACATCACAGCGATGACGCTTTGGTCGTGGCACCGAGTCTACGGAGCCGCCATAGACAACGTCGTCGATCCGCGCGCCATGCCTGCAATCGACAGGCTGGCGCAAGAATGCATCGAAGGCCCTTTCGACCTGATCGTAAGGCAGAGGACAGGGCGGCCACTCGAGCAATATTTCCTGACCGTGCAAGATCCGAGCAAGGCAGAACCTTGGCGATCGCTTCTCGAACAGAACAGCACCAGGGTGCTCTCCCCTGAGATCCCCATCTTTCTTGCGCAGGGGGCCAACGACCAGGTCATCCAG
>NZ_JADPKE010000011.1:0-2743 GCF_023073795.1 Bradyrhizobium sp. 159
CCCCTCTCGTCGAGCAAGCCGGGAAAGCTACATGGCGCGGCCGACCAGTCGACTTCGCATCCGTGCCATCAGGGTAACATTTGCTGATGCGGCAATACGAGGGGTCAAATTTGCAAGCCGATTGACAGCCAGGTCCCGCCGGACCTGTTCAAGATCGACAAACCTGTCAATCAACCGCAGCAAGTGATCAGTCGGGATATGTCTTTCGAGCGAGAACTCATAGAACAACGCGGTCTGTTCGACTTGCCGATGCCCCATCATGATCTTCAGTCCTGCCAATTAGACAGACTGAATCACTGATATCTCTGCGTCGCAACAGCTGCCTTTTTCAACAGAATCGGCCAAATAGGCGACATGCGGTAAACCGCGTCTACCGACATGCCAACGTGTGACCGCGCTCCTGCACTAGCATGGGGTGGAAACACCGGAGGATCAAACTCGGACAGCAACAAAAACGCCGCCCACTTAAATAAAGCGCAGGCGGCGGCTTACCAGCCCCGGGAGGGTGAGAGTAAATCCCGATGAAAATTGGTCTCCACGCGTCGTACCGAGGTTCATCACCTTGGCGAAGAAACTTAGATTGGGGGTTGTAGTCCCGGCGAGGTCAGCCACGTGTTGACCTCTCGGGCAGCATCAATCTGCCGGGCCTTTTGCAAGAGTTCCGTACGGCGGATGCCGGGGGGCATCCCTCTGGCCTGCTGGCGCAAACTAATCGCCTCTTGTGCGAGACGGTACTCGAATGTCGGTGATTGTTCCAGGATACGTCGGGCCGGCATGTTTGTGCTCCGCTGTGGTATTTAACGAGAGCGCAATTTTGCGTCCACACCACCGATAGATGCTACGGGCCGCGCGGTGGCGGTGGGACCGTGCGCCTTTGTTGGCTGGATAGCGAGCGTTTTATTTCGTCGCAAACTATTTGCAACTGCCCCGGCGCTCGCGACTGGCTGGGTCACTCATTCGCTCAAGGTCTTGTTCGAACGATCGTAAGCGCTTAGCCGGAGCCCTTGGTTCGGGATCGGGATAGCTGTGCGAAGAAGCCTGCGGGTTGGACGGAGGTTTGAGATGGGATTGGACAGCAAAAAGGACGTCCATTTAGACGGCCGGTCGGCGGGGTCGGTGAGCCGGTTGGAAGTTCTTGAAGGACCATCGGGGCGCCGCGTGCGTTCGGAAGCGGAGAGAGCTCGGATCGTCGCCGAGAGTCTGTTGCCCGGTGCCCAGGTGGCCGAGGTGGCGCGCAAGCACGGAGCGACGCGCTGGCAGATCTACGATTGGCGACGGCGGCTTCGGCAACGAGGCGTGTTGCCGCCGTGCGAGGCGTCGCATCCGACATTCGCGCCGCTGGTCGTGGAAGGTGCGTTGGAGGAGCGTCAGGTTCCGGCGATCAAGCTTGAGATTGCGATCGGTGATGTCGTTCTGCGGACGGATACGGCCATAGATGGCGAGCAGCTGTCCCGGGTGATCCGCGCGGTGCGAGCGTCACGATGATCGCGGTCGGTGCAGATCTGAAGATTTACGTTGCAACGCGGCCGATCGACTTCCGCTGTGGCCACGATGGGCTTGCGGCGAAGGTGCAGGAGATGCTTCGTCTCGATCCGTTCAGCGGGGCAGCCTTCGTGTTCCGATCGAAACGAGCGGACCGAATCAAGATTTTGGTGTGGGACCGAACGGGCCTGGTGTTGGTTCACAAGCGCCTCGAAGGTTGCAAGTTCGTTTGGCCAATGATCGCGGACGGCGTGATGCGGATGTCGCCGGCGATGTTCGCGGCCTTGTTCGAGGGGCTGGATTGGAGGTTGGTCCGCCCGGAAGAAGCACGGCGCCCGCAGGTCGCTGGATAAGTGCGGCAGAATGACTCGGCAGCTATTTTGAGCGTGGCACGCGCGGCGGCGATGTGCTCGAAATAGCACATGAGCATCGCGGCGCTACGCGGCGAAAACGAACGCCTCAAGGCGCTTTTGGCGCAAACGCAGGCGGCCTTGAGCGAGCATCAGGGGGCGCTGGCGGCGTCGGAGGAAGCGCGGCGTCGGCTGGAGATCATTCTCGGCGAATTGCGACGCGAGAAGTTCGGCGCGAAGTCCGAGAAGCTGCGGCCAGATCAGTATCACTTGCCGCTGGAAGACGTGGAGATCGCGCAAGGCATCCTGGACGCGGCGCAGGAGAGAGCCGAGACTGTGATCAATGGCCGATCGCGGAACGTGCCGGATCAAGGTCCTCATCGCAATCGCGGCTGCTTGCCTGCCCATTTGCCGCGGGTGGAACGGATCATCGAGCCTGCGAGCACGCTCTGTCCGTGCGGTTGCGGTGCCATGGCGAAGATCGGCGAGGACGTCAGCAAACGGCTCGACGTGATCCCGGCGCAATGGCGGGTGTTGGTCACGCGCCGCCCGAAATACATCTGTCGCCGCTGCGCGGGCCCCGTCGTGCAGGCGCACGCACCGGAGCACGTCGTGCCCGGCGGGCTGCCGACCGAAGCGGCCATCGCGCACGTGATCGTCTCCAAATTTGGCGATCATACGCCATTTTACCGTCAGGCCGAGATCTATGCGCGCCAGGGTATCCGGCTTGATCGGGCGACGCTGGGCAACTGGTCCGGCCGCGCCTGCTTCCATCTTCAGCCCATCGCGGACCACATGCGCCACCACCTGGCCATGGCGGATCGGCTGTTCATGGATGAGACCAAGGCGCCGGTACTCGATCCGGGGCGCGGCCAAACGAAGAAGGGCTACTTCTGGGCGATCGCCTCAGA
>NZ_JADPKE010000076.1:0-863 GCF_023073795.1 Bradyrhizobium sp. 159
ACGGCGACGCGCTGAAACAGGTGCTGGACAACAAGATTTACGTCGTCGACCTGCAGGCCAATCCGCCCAAGCTGGCTGCAACGCTCACTGGCGGGAAACAGCCTTCCGGGCTCAGCTTCAGTCCAGATGGCAAGATGGCACTGGTCGCGAATCGCGGAGACAACTCGATCAGCGTCCTCTCCGTGAACGGCACTGACGTGAAGATCACGGTCACGGTTGCGATGCCGGACAGTCCGTCGCACGTGACGTTCACCCCTGATGGCAAGCGAGCCCTGGTCGCCCGCTTCCCTGCTCACAAAGTCTCCATGCTGGACATCGCGGGCGATAAGGTAACGTACAACAAGATCGACCTGCCGGCCGGCCAGTGGCCCTACAATGTCGCGGCCGCACCCGGCGGGAAAATCGCCCTGACCTCGGATAACGGCAACGCAGGTGCTTCCGATGGAAGTGTGGATACCACGAGCGTCATCGATTTGGAGGCCGATCCGCCACGCATCATCGATCGCGTGGTGGTGGGCGACGGCCCCGAGGGGGCTTGCAATCAGCCCCAAGGGCGACGTCGCGGTTGCGGTCATTCTGCGCGGTTCCAACACGAAGAACGCATACTTCTACGAAAAGAACGGTAGCATCTCGGTTCTCAAGACCGACGGCAAGAAAGTGAGCAAGACCGCAGACATCGAGGTCGGCGGCTTGCCCGAGGCTGCAGTCTTCACGCCCGACGGCAAGTACCTTCTCATCGGCAACTATCTGACGCAGGACTTCTCGATTCTGAAGGTCGATGGCAGTAACATCACGGACACAGGCAAGCGCTTCCAGGTGCCCGGACATCCCGCTTCGGCGAGGATGGGACCGTAAAAGCCTTC